>NZ_CP009438.1:6842966-7148083 GCF_000761215.1 Streptomyces glaucescens
ACTCCCGGCTGTCCCATATACGTGGGAAGGAAACCGCTCAGTGCTCACCCCCCACCCTGCTCCACCGCCGTTCCCCGACGGCGTCCCCGGCCCCTCCGACGAAAGTCTGGCCGCCCGGCTCAGCGGCGTGCCGGACGCCGAAGCCTCCCGGGCTGCCGCACAGTTGCTGGCCCGTCACTGGCCGTCAGCGCACTCCTACGCGAGCATCTGCCTCGCGTCGAACACGCAGGTCGCCGCCATGGTCACCACCGCCGCCTGCCACCAGGTCCTGGACCGGCTCACCCTCGGCGACAGCGGCGTCGCGCTGCGCCCGCGGCTGCTCGTCACCGTGCGGGACACCGTGCGGCAGTGGTCGGCCGAAGACCGAATAGCCGCCGTCCTGCCCGAGTTGCGGAAACCCGCCGGAGGGCGCGGTATGCGCGCCGCCAAGTCCATGACTCCGGAAAACCGCAAGCTCGCCGAACGCGCTTTCCACGAGCTTCCCGGGCCGGCCCGCTGTCTGCTGTGGCACACCGAAGTCGAAGCCGAACCGCTCGACTTCCCGGCCGCACTGCTCGGCATGGACACCGACACCGCGGCGATCGCCCTGGAACAGGCCCGGGAGAAATTCCGGGAAGGCTGCGTCCGTGCCCATCGGCAACTCGCCCCCGGTCCCGACTGCCGTTTCCACAACCGCTTGCTGGACGTGCCGATCCGGCGCGGCGGCGCCCTGCTCCCCGAAGTCCAGGACCACCTGGCCGAGTGCCGGCACTGCCGGGACGCCGCGGACCAGCTGAGCCAGGTCGAGAACGGACTCGGCGCGCTGCTCGCCGAGGCGGTGCTCGGCTGGGGCGCCCGCCGCTACCTCGACTCCCGCCCCGGCCGCGCCCAGCACCGTCCGCGCACCCGCGGCACCCGTCGCGCGGGGCGTCCCCGCGTGCTGCCCCGGTTCCCCGGTGCGGCGGCCCGCTCCGCCCGGGCACTGCGCACCGGCGTGGGCATCGCCTCCGCCGGACTGCTCGCGACGGTCCTGGCCACCAGCCTGTCGTACGACGGTGACGCGGACCCCGCGGCCTCCGCGGGCGCGGCCGACCGCGGCGACTCGGCCGCACCCGGCACCGGTGCGGCCACCGTGCCGCCGGACGCCGCCCGGCTGCCGAGCGCACCCCGGCAGACGAGGTTCCGCAACGCGGCCACCGGCCTGTGCCTCGACATCCGGGGCGAGCCGAAGGCGGGCGCCGAGGCCGGACCGGCGGCCTGCTCGGAGGAGTGGAGCCAGCAGTGGTCGTACGAGAACGACGGACTGCTGCGCAGTGTGGCCGACCCGGGGCTCTGCCTCGACTCGCACGCGGACGCCGGGGTGGTCATCCTCGGCACCTGCGCCGACGCGGACGACGAGCGCGGGGACGACGTGCGCTACGACCTCACCCCGCGGGGCGAGTTCCTGCCCCGCTGGGACGAGCAGCTCGCCCTCGCGCCCGCCACCGACGCGCCCGGCGCCGACCTGGTTGTCAAGGTGCGCGACGGTTCCCCGGCGCAACGCTGGTCCGCCGACCCGGCCACCACCGGGGCGGACTCCCTGTCGGCCGCCGGGACGAGCGCCGCGACGGCCCGCCAGGCGGCCCTGCCGGAGCCGCACTGACCGTTGCTTCCGGCGGGCCCGACGGGTCCTCTCGGGTCCCGTGGGCCCGGAGAGGACCCCTCCGGGGTCGCGTCGCCTGCGGCGCCCGTGGTGATGCCACAGGCGCTTCGCGGGTCACACCGGCGGCGGGGGGAGGCGGGTCAGCGGCGGGCGAGGCCCGTGCCGGCCGTTCGGCCGCCCGTGCGGGGCGGGGCTCACCGCGAGACGTTCCGCCGGGCGGTCACGCGCCGTCCTCCACGAGGTCGGCGGCGCTCACACTGCCGGGCGTGGCGTGGCCCGACAGGGCGAGGGTCAGGTCGAGTTCGGCGAGCAGGCAGCGGACGACGTGCTCGACGCCCGCCTGCCCGTCGAGGGCGAGCCCGTAGGCGTACGGCCGTCCGACGAGCACCGCCCGCGCGCCGAGCGCCAGCGCCTTCACGATGTCGTCGCCGGTGCGGATGCCGCTGTCGAACAGGACGGTGAGCCGGTCCCCGACCGCCTCGGCGACCCGGGGCAGCGCGTCGGCCGCGGCCACCGAACCGGCCACCTGACGTCCGCCGTGGTTGGACACCACCACCCCGTCCATCCCGGCCTCGGCGGCGAGCCGGGCGTCGTCCGGGTGCAGGACGCCCTTGAGGACGATGGGGCCGTCCCACTGCTCGCGCAGGAACGCCAGGTCGGGCCAGGTCTTCCCGGGGTCGGCGAACATGCCGACGAAGTGCAGCACGGCCGCGTCCGGATCCTCGTGCACCGGCCTGGCGAGGCCGGCCCGGAACGCCGGGTCCGTGAAGTAGTTGGCGGTGCCGACGCCGTGCAGGAACGGAAGGTACGCCTGGTCGAGGTCGCGGGGCCGCCACGCGAGCAGCGGGGTGTCCAGCGTGACCACGAGGACGCTGAATCCCGCCCGCTTCGCCCGGTCGAGGAAACTGCGCGTCACCTCCCGGTCCTTGGCCCAGTACAGCTGGAACCAGCGCTCCGCGTCGCCCATGGCCTCCGCCACCTGCTCCAGCGGCGTGCTGGACGCCGAGGACAGGATGTACGGCACGCCCTGCGCGGCGGCGGCCCGGGCGGCGGCCGGCTCGGCGTCGGGGTGCAGGATGGACAGCACACCGACCGGGGCGAGCGCCAGCGGGGCGGGCAGTGTCCGGCCCAGCACCTCGACGGACAGGTCGCGTTCGTGGACGTCGCGCAGCATGCGCGGCACGATCCGCCGCCGCCGCAGGGCGGCCCGGTTGGCGCGGGCGGTGCTGCCGTCGCCGGCGCCGCCCGCGACGTAGCCGACCGGTCCGGGGCCGAGCCGCCGCTCGGTCAGCTCTTCCAGCCGGGTCAGGTCGGTGGGCAGCCGGGGTATCGCCCCCGTCATCCCGCCCAGGTAGATCTCGTACTGGAAGTCCGCCCAGTGCTGGGCCATCCGTCCGCCTCCCGCCGTCGAGCCTGCGCCGAACGCCGACCATACCGGCCGGTACGCGGCAGGGGGATCGGCCGGTGCGCGCGGATTCCCGTGGCGGGGGAGCGGCGCTCGTCGGGGGAGCGGGCGAGCGTACGGCCGGGAGCGGAGCCGGGACCAGAGGATGGTTCATCCATCTTCCGTGTGTGAAGTGGATGGTTCGACCACCTGAGGTTGAACGCCGGGCGACCGGTGGGGGCCGGTGTGCGACAGATTCGGAATGTTTCAAGCCGATTAACGAGACCGGTGAAACCGGCCATTCGGCCACTCGAAACGATCAAGATCCGCGCAGATTGGGGGTTGGAACGTTCGAACACCGTAACTTCACGCCACTGATTCAATACGCAAGGTTACCGAAATCCATGGGGTCGATGTGAGTTTCGGCGGCGGACTCGGCAGACTCGCGCTCGCCGGTCGGTACTCACCGCGTGCGGTCCGGCACTCAACGCAATCGAGCGGAAGGAAGCACACAATGCGGAACTTCGCGCGCCGGGCAGCGACCCTCGCCCTCGCAGCCACCGCGCTTGCCGCACCCCTGGCCGGGACCGCCCAGGCGGCGCCCGACACCCTCTACGCCCCCTCCGCCCTGGTCCTGACCATGGGCCACGGCGAGGCCGCGATCGGAGTCACCCCCGAACGCGCCGTGACCCTGTCGTGTACCCCGAGGCCGTCCGGCACGCACCCGGACCCGGTCTCGGCGTGCGCCGAACTGCGCCGCGTCGACGGTGACTTCACCGCCCTGGGGGGCGAGAGCGGCATCCTGTGCACCCGCGAGTACGACCCCGTGGTCGTCACCGTCGACGGTGTCTGGCAGGGGCAGCGGGTCTCCTACGAGCGCACCTTCCCCAACGAGTGCGTCATGAACGCGACCGCCTCCAGCGTGTACGCGTTCTAAAGGCCGGGATCGCGCCGGCGCCGTGATGGCAGCAGGAGGCCGCAGGTGGGGAGTGCGGGTTCCTGTCACGGTCCGGGCGGTCTCGTGACAGGGGCCGGCGGGCGGAGTGGGGCCGCCCGCCGGCCTCTCGATCAGTGGCCCCGCGACTTGTCGCGGTGGCTGGTGTCGCACCAGGGGAACCGCCGGCTGCGCCGGCAGGTGCACAGTGCGACCCGGAAACGGTCGGAGGAGACGGTCGTACCGTCCTCCAGTTCTATCTCCACCGGGCCCTCGACGAGCATCGGGCCCTCGCGGCGGGCCCGGATCCGGCGAGGCCGGTCAGACGGGGAGTTCGGCACGGACCACCACCAGCTCTTCGCTCTCCTCGGCGGGCCCCAGCAGGCCCCGCTCCCGCAGCCAGTCCGCGCGGGCGCTCAGCACCGGGCCGAAAGGTATCCGCGAGCGCCGCGTCACGGCCGCCTTGAGTCCCGCCTCGCGCAGGCGCGCCACCGTCCGCTCCGGATCGCTGAGCGCCGAGTGGACCATCAGCAGGACCCCGCCCGGCCGCAGCAGGCCGGGTGCCTCCCGGCAGATGCGGTCCACCAGCAGCCGCCCGTCACGCCCCGCGTCCCAGGCCCTGGCCCGGCCACGAGGGGGGAGCCCGCCGTTCGGGGCGGGCACGTACGGCGGGTTGGCCAGGATCAGGTCGAAGCGCTGGCCGCGCACCGGCTCGAACAGATCGCCGCGCCGGATGCGCACCGGGAGCCGGGACAGCCGGGCGTTGATCCGCGCGGTCCACACCGCCCGACGGGACACGTCCACAGCCGTGACACGGGTGCCGCGGCGCGCGGCCTCCAGGGCCAGCGCGCCGCTGCCGGTGCCCACGTCCAGGACGCTCGCGTCCGGTGGGAGCGGCTCGTCGGACAGGGCCGCCGCCAGGAGGGACGTGTCCTCCTGCGGTCGGTAGACGCCGGGTGCGAGGAAGGTATTCACCCCCTCCCAGTACCCGATCATTCAGGAAATATGGGAGATAGCGGAAGTGGCGCGTGAGCGCAGTGAGGACCGGCCCGCCCGCCAGTCGGACAGCAGCCGGTCCGCGAGGCGGTCCTCCAGCAGGTTCGTGGCGTCGATCCCGAACGCCACGTCCCGGGCGAGCTGCGGTTCGTCCTCCAGCAGACCGGCGATGACCTCGTGGCGGACCACCTGCTCGTGCACCGCGTCCGCCTCCACGTGCTCGTCGTAGAAGTGTTCGGCGGCCGGCCCGGCCTGGTTGCGCCGCATCGCCTCCGCCAGCCGCCGGGAACCGGGCGACGAGGTGATCTCGACGGCGGCGAAGTGGCCGACGAGGGCGCCCCGAAGGGCGCGGTGCAGTCCGAACAGGGACATCATGTTCACCGTGGCCAGCGCCTCCGCGGCGGCCTCCTCCAGATAGTGGCCGTAGGCGGTGTCCAGGCCCAGATCCGTCATGAGGTCGGCGAACAGCCGGGCGTGCACCCGGTCGGCGCGCCCGCCGCCGAACTCGTCGAACTCCACCGCCGCCATCGCCGCCTTCGCCCGGCCGCGCAGCCGGGGCAGCACCCAGGCGTGCGGATCCGCCTCCTTCAGGTGGTACAGGGAGCGCTGGGCGGCGTACTCCCGCAGGTGCCACAGCTCGCCCTCGTCCCGCAGGAAGTGCGAGACGCCGGCGGCGTCGGCCGGCTCGACCAGCAGATCGGCGACGGCGTCCTCGACGGAGTCGTGCACCGGGGCGTCCGCCCGGAGCGCGGACAGGAAGCACCGCTCCAGCGCCGCCCGGACGCGAAGCACCTCCGGGTCCCACTCGCGTTCCGGGGCCACCCCCTCGAAACCGCGGTAGTGCAGCTCGTAACAGAGGTACAGGGCGAGCTGGAGGTCGTCGCCGTACGGGTCCGCGTCCGCGGCCGACCCGGCATCCGGGGCCGGGCCGCCGGCCCGCAGGCAGTCCAGCACGGCCGCCGAGAGGGGGCCGCGGGGCGTGGGCAGTCGCTGTGCTTCGTGTTCCATGGCACACAGGTACCCCGGTACGGGCCGTCCGCGCCCCCGCGCCGCCGCCATCAGCGAGAACCCGGCCGTCGGCGGGGGACCACGCCGCCGCGACGGCGAGGGCGGCGCCTTCCCGGGCCGGGGCGGACCGGCCCGCCGTCCGTGCCGCTCACTCGCCCTCGGACTCCTCCTGCGCCCGGGTGTTCGGGGTGATGGCCTCTCCGGCCTCGCCCCGCCGGCGCCGCTGTTCGTCGGTGTCGCGCACCCGCCGTTCCTCGTCCAGGATCTCCTGGAGGACCTCCTCGAACGCGGTCTCCGGCTGTTCGCCGCGGCGGTCGTGGTCGTGGGAGTGCTTGTCGTCGGGGTGCTTCTCTTCGGCCGACACGGGGCCGCTCCTTCACTGTCGCAGGGTCAGGATGTGGTGCTCGCGATGCGCAGCGGCACCGGTTCCGCACCGGCGGGTTCCTCGTCGAGCCGGCAGACCCCCGCCCACCAGGACGGGCCGTCCTCGACGTGGCGCAGCAGCACGCCCTCCCGGATCGCCCACGGGCAGACGGTGAGCGAGCGCAGGCCGGTCACCTTCATCGCCGTGTGCGCGACCAGCGCGCCGGCCAGGCTCTGGCCGGCGCGCGGCGCGGAGATGCCGGGCAGCAGGGCCCGCTCGGCGGCGGGCAGCGCGGACAGCCGCTCCACCGCCCCCCGCAGATCGGCGCGGCGCAGCTGCCGCTCCGCGAACGGCCCGTGCCGCCCCGGCGCGGCCCCGCACAGCCGGCCGAGCTGCTGGAAGGTGCGGGAGGTGGCGACGGCGGTGCGCGGCCCCTCCCAGCGGATCCGGGCCCCGGCGTCCCGCAGCTGGTGGCGGACCTTGCGGCGCAGCGCCCGCACCTGCTCGGGCGACGGCGGGTCCTCGCCGGTGAAGAACTCGTGGGTCAGCCGGCCCGCGCCCAGCGGCAGCGAGGCCACGTAGTCCGGCAGCCGCCCGCGGCCGAACGCCACCTCCAGGGAACCGCCGCCGATGTCCAGCAGGGCGAGCGGCCCGGACCGCCAGCCCATCCAGCGCCGCGCGGCGAGGAACGTCAGCTCCGCCTCCAGTTCGCCGGGCAGCGTGCACAGCTCCACACCGGTGCGCCGGCGCACGGCCTGCAGCACCTCACGGCGGTTGGGCGCGGCCCGTACCACGGCGGTCGCGAAGGCCAGCGGACCGGCCGCGCCCCACTTGCCCGCGGTCAGGTCGGCCTCGGCGACGGCCTCGGCGAGGCGGTCGACGGCGGTCTGCGGGATCGGCGCGCCGGGCTGCACCTCGTCGGCGAGACGCAGCCGCCACTTGGCGGTGTGCACGGGCAGCGGCACGCCGCCCTCCGCGTCGGCCACGACGAGCCGCACCGTCTTGGAGCCCACGTCCACCACGCTGATTCGCATGACAGTGCGAGTACCCGGATACGCACCCCGCCAGTCCCCGGCGGGATGATCACGGTACGGCGCGCCGGGGCACGAGGATCGGCGCGCGGCGGGAGCACGGCGCCCGCGAGCCGCCCGCACCCGGACGCGCCCGCCGGATTCAGGCCAGCTGCCGGCGGACCAGCTCGTGCAGCCGCCCTCCCGTGTCGGCGAGGAGCTGGGCCGGCGGGCCCTGCTGGGCGACCTTGCCGTCCTCCATCACGATCACCCGGTCGGCGTCCAGCACGGTCGACAGCCGGTGCGCGATGACGACCCGGGTGGCCCGGAGCGCCTTGGTGCTCTCGATGACCCGCCGCTGGGTCTCGTTGTCCAGCGCGCTGGTCGCCTCGTCGAAGAAGAGGATGCGGGGCCGGCGGATCAGCGCCTGCGCGATCATCAGCCGCTGTCGCTGGCCGCCCGAGACCGCTTCGTTGCCCGCGACGATGGTGTGCAGACCCATCGGCATGCGCCGGATGTCGTCCGCGAGCCCCGCCATCTCGGCCGCCGCCATCGCCTCCTCCTGGGTGTACGGCTCGGTGCCGCAGATGACGTCCAGGATCGACCCGGTGAACGGCTGGGCGTGCTGGAGCACCACCCCGCACTGCCGCCGCACGGCCGACCGGTCGAGCGCGGCCAGGTCCTGCCCGTCGTAGAGGACGCTGCCCGAGGTGGGAGGGTCGAAGCCGATCAGCAGCCGCAGCAGCGTCGACTTGCCGCAGCCGCTCGGCCCGACGATCGCCACGAACTCCCCTGGCCGGACGGCGAACGAGACGTCGTCGAGGACCAGCGGCCCGTCGTCGGAGTAGCGGAAGGAGAGCCGCCGTGCCTCGATCGCGCCGGACAGCCGTCCCGGCCGGGTGCTGGCCGTGCGCACCTCCGGCAGCTCCCGCAGCACCGGCTTGATCTGCTCGTACAGCGGCAGTGCCGCGACCAGCGACACGAACGCGCCGGTCAACTGGGTGACCGAGGTGAGCAGCATGGTCACCGAGGTGTGGAAGGCCAGGAAGTCGGCCGCCGACATCGCGCCCCGAGCCGGACCGGCGAGCAGCATGAACATCGCCAGCGAGCACAGCGGCAGGTGGACGGCGCCGAGCACCGCGCTCAGGTTCTTGATCCGGCCGAGCCGCTGCTGGAGCTCCCGGCTGCGCGCGAACTCACCCGCCCACGCGGCGTACGCGTAGTTCTCCGCCGCCGCCACCCGCAGCTTCGGCAGGCCCCGCAGGGTCTGGAACGCCTGGTTGTTCAGCCGGTTGGTGAGCACCGTCAGCCGCCGCTGCCACCGCACCTGCCACAGTCCGAGGCCCAGGAAGACGGCGGCGATGACCACGAGCATGCCCAGCGCCGCCAGCGCCATCGGCGCGCTGTACCAGAGCAGCAGGCCCAGGTTCACCGCCCCGACCGTCACCGACTGGGCGACCGTGGGCCCGACGCCCGCCAGCAGCCACCGGACGGCGCTGACGCCCATCGCCGCGCTCGCCAGCTCGCCGGTGGACCGCCCCGCGAAGAACCTCGTCGGCAGCCGCAGCAGCCGGTCCCACACCGCCGGCTGGAGCGACGCCTCGATCCGGCCCTCCAGCCGCAGGATCGTCAGGTTCTGCAGCAGCATGAACGCCGCCGCGACCACACCGCCGACGATCACCGCCGCGCACACCGGCCCGATCAGGCCGGCCTGCGCCTTCGGCACGTACTCGCCGAGCACCTTGCCGGTGGCGACCGGCACCAGTGCGCCGATCGCCACCGTCACCAGCCCGCTGAGCAGCAGCGCCGTCAGATCGCGGCGGGTGCCCCGCACGCAGAACCGCAGCAGCCCCAGCGGGCCGGGCGGGCGGTCCGGCAGCGGCCGGTAGAACATCACCGCGCGCGGCTCGAACTCGGCCGCGTTCGCCTTCTCGACCGGCGTCCGGCGGCCGGTCGCCGGATGGACGGCCACATAGCCCCCGCGCCGCCACAGCAGCGCGACCGGCGCCCCGGACAGCGCCCGCCGGCCGACCAGCGGACCGACGTCCTCCCGCCACCAGGCGCCGTCCAGCCGGACCGCCCGGGTGCGCACCCGGGAGGCGAGCGCGATCCGCTCGACCGGGTCGAGGCGGTCGCTCTCGGCGCCGCCGTGCCCCGGGTCGGCGAGCGTGATCCCGGCCGTCCGGGCCACCAGCCGGCACGCCGCGTAGGTGGCGTCCGTGTCGGCGGCCGTGACGCGCCGCTCCGAGGGGCGCCCGATGGCCGCCAGCAGCGTCCGGTCGGCCTGCGCGCGAACCCGCTCACCGGCCTGGATGCCGGCCGCGGTGCGCGTCTCGTGGGTGCGCTCCAGCTGCTCGATCCAGCGGTCGAGCGTGGTCAGCAGGCGGTACTGCTGGTCCACCATGCTCTGCCACACCGCCGGGTCCATCAGCAGGTCGGCGGCGGCCTCCGCGCCGTACAGCGCGCCGTACTGGACGCTGCCGGGCGGCACCTGCATCCAGAACACGTCGTCGTCGGCCACCCCGGCCGCGCCCTGGGACGCCATCGGCGCCTGGAAGAGCACCGACAGACCGCGGCCCACGCCCAGCGCGAGGGCGTGCTCCAGCGGGCTCGTCGCCGGCGGCACGTACCGCGGGTTGCCGTACTCGTCGTACGACCACGTCTGGCCGGCCGCCGGCTGGTACAGCTCGCGCAGGCCGATACGGCGCACCACGCAGTCCCGCACCGGCCTGGCCACCAGCGTGTGCCGCGCTCCCGCGACCGGACCGAGCAGCAGGGTGCCCGCCTCCAGGCGGCCCAGGTGGTGCCAGGTGCCCTGCTGCGCCGCGTCCACCGCGAACAGGTCCAGCGCACCCGCCGCGACCAGCCACAGCACCTGCGGACCCGCCAGGTCGAGCCGGGTCAGGGCCGACCCGTCGACCGGCACGCCCAGTGAGCCCAGCGCCCCGAGGACCAGGTCGCCGTCGTCGGCCGTCGTCATCTCACCGCTCCCTGACCAGCGCCGCGTACGCGCCGCCGCGCGCCACCAGCTCCTCGTGCCGCCCGCGTTCGACGACCGTGCCGTGCTGGAGGACCACGATCTCGTCGCTGTCCCGCACGGTGGACAGCCGGTGCGCGATCACCACGCACGCGCAGCCGCGCCGCCGCAGGTTGTCCATCACCACCAGCTCCGTCTCCGCGTCGAGCGCGCTGGTCACCTCGTCCAGCACCAGGACGCTGGGGCGGCGCACCAGTGCCCGGGCGATCTCCAGGCGCTGGCGCTGCCCGCCGGAGAAGTTCCGCCCGTCCTGCTCGACCCGGCTGCGGATGCCGCCCGGACGGCGCATCACCACGTCGTACAGCGCCGCGTCCCGCAGCGCCTCCTCGACCGCGTCGTCCGGGATCGACGGATCCCACAGCGCCACGTTGTCGCGGACCGTGCCCTCGAACAGGAACACGTCCTGGTCGACGAAGGAGACGGAGGCCGCGAGGGCCCCGCGCGGAATGTCCTCCAGGCGCTGCCCGTCGATCCGGATGACACCCTCCCACGGGGTGTACAGACCGGCGATCAGCCGGGACACCGTCGACTTGCCGCTGCCCGAGCCACCGACCAGCGCGACCTGCTGCCCCGGTCCGACGGTCAGGTCGAAGCCCGTCAGCAGCGGCTTGTCGAGCGGGCTGTAGCCGAAGGTGATGTTCTCCAGCCGCACGTGCCCGTGCAGCCGCCGTGCCGAATCGCCGCCCGGACGGTCGTAGAGCGGGTCCGCGCGGAAGTTCTCCACGTCCTTCAGCCGGGCCACGTCCGCCGCGAAGTCCTGGATGCGGCCCGCGACGCCGTTCAGCCGGGTCAGCGGGGCGCTGAAGCGGGTGACCAGCGCCTGGAAGGCGACCAGCAGACCCACCGAGACATGGCCCTCGACGGCCCGCATCCCGCCGATCCACAGGATCAGCGCGCTGTTCAGCGTGGCCAGCGTCGGCGCCACCACGCCGAGCCAGGCGCTCGGCACACCGAGCCGCTGCTGCTCCTCCAGGGTGGTCGCGTGCTGCCCGGCCCACTTGCGGAAGTAGCCGTCCTCGCCGCCGGTCGCCTTCATCGTCTCGATGAGCTGGAGACCGGAGTAGGCGGTGTTCGTCAGCCGGGCGTTGTCCGCGCGCAGCTTCGCCGTCCGGGTCGCGCGCAGCCGGATCACCACCCGCATCGCGACGACGTTCAGCAGCGCCACCCCGACGCCGACGAACGTCAGCTGCGGGTCGTACGTGTAGAGCAGCACCGCGTAGAGCACCACGACCACCGCGTCCACGCCCGCCGCCGCCAGGTCGCGGGCGAGGGTCTCGGCGACCGCGTCGTTCGACTGGAGCCGCTGCACCAGGTCGGCCGGGCTGCGCTGGGAGAAGAAGGTGACCGGCAGCCGCAGCAGATGGCGCAGGAAGCGGGCGCTGGACAGGGTCGAGGAGACGATCCGGCCGTGGTGCAGGTTCGCCTGCTGCAGCCAGGTCAGCGCCAGCGTCAGCAGCACGCACGCGCCCATGGACGTGAACAGCACACCGAGCAGCGAGGTGCGGCCGCCGATCAGGAACATGTCGATGTACGTCCGGCTCAGCGCCGGCACCGCCGCTCCGACCAGCACCAGCAGCAGGCTCGCCAGCACCGCGGCGGGCAGCGTGCCCGCCGTGCCGCGCAGCCGGGCG
Source organism: Streptomyces glaucescens (assembly GCF_000761215.1). Taxonomy (GTDB): domain Bacteria; phylum Actinomycetota; class Actinomycetes; order Streptomycetales; family Streptomycetaceae; genus Streptomyces; species Streptomyces glaucescens_B. The sequence continues at coordinate 6,854,952 of NZ_CP009438.1, forward strand.
GGCATCGCGCCGAGCACACCGGGCCTGCGCCCGCCCCGGGTGAAGTCCTCGCCCGGCTCCATCACCAGCACCACACCGGTGAAGCTGCCGTCGAAGTCCTCCATCGGCACGAACCGGCGGCCCTTGCCGGGGTCGTTGACCCACACGCCGCGACGGCCGAACCGGCGGCCCATGCCGTCGTAGACGACGTAGTGGTTGAACTCCCAGAACAGCACGGCCGGCGCCTTGACCTCGGCGAGGGCGGCCAGGTCCATCTGCATGCCCTTGGCGGTCAGGCCGTAACCGCGCGCCGCCTTCAGCAGATTGCTGGCGCGCGAGCCGTCGCGGGAGACACCGCAGGCGATGCGCAGCTCCTCCAGCGGGACGTGCCTGCCGTAGTGGCCGAGCACCATCGCCAGGGAGGCGGCGCCGCACTCGACGGCCTCCATCTGGAGCACGGTGGGGGTGCGCACGGGGCGGCGGCGGCCCTTGGGGACCGTGCGCCGCGGCGGGGCGGCCCGGCGACGGCCCCGGGTTTCCTCGGCGGTGGCGGTCACGGCAGCAGCCAATCGACGGGACGCTGGTCGGCCAGGCGGATGGCGCCGGTGGCCAGCGTCATGGAGGTGAGGGGATGCGGCGGGCCGTCCGTGGTCGACCAGGCGTACCCGCTGGGCGTCGCCGCGGACCGGTCCAGGCGGACCAGTACGGCGACGGGACGGCCGTCCTCGGTGAACTGCTCGCCGAGCTGGCGGTCACCGAGGAACGCGCCGATCCGCTGGGCGGTCTGGGGCGTGCGGTCCACGGACTCCACGTGGCCGCGCAGCACGCCGTACTCCTGCGTCGGCACCGTCTGCACGGTGAGGTCCACGGGGGCGTCGGCGGGGATGGCGGAGGCGTTCTCCGCGGGAACGTACACGGTCGCGTACAGCGGGGCGTCCTTCGCGGTGACCTTCTCCACGGCGGCCACGTTCGCGCCGGTCGGGACGATCTGGCCGATCGTCGCGGCCAGCGCGGTCAGCCGGCCCGCGGCGATCGTGCGGACCACGGTCTCGCCCCCGGCGGTCCGCACCCTCAGCAGGGGGGAGTCCGCGGGCAGCCGCTCACCCTCCTTCGCCAGGACCGCGGTGACCTGGCCCGCGACGGGGCTCTGCAGGACGTAGCTGCCCCGGCCGTGGGTGAGGATCGCGGGCGCGCTCACGGTGGAGGAGACACTGCCGGTCACCGCCCACACCGAGGCGGCGGCCATGGCGATCACCGTCACGGCCAGCACGAGCCAGCCCTGCGGACGGGCGAGCCGTACGGGCAGGTCCAGCTCCTCGGGGGACTGGAGCCTGGCGAGGGCCTGCTGGCGGAACTGCACGGAACTTCCCTCACCGGGTGAACTGCGGGGACTGCACTGATCACGGGACGCCGCGCACGCGCGACGGGATCCGAAGAGTCCCGGAGCCGGGACACGGCTCCGGGACTCGGCGGGGCACCCTGGGGTGCGATCAGAGACCGGCGACCAGGCTGGTGACCGGGGCGGTGTTCAGGCCGGTGACACCCTCGACCGTGCCGACGGCCGTGTTGAGCAGGCCGGAAACGGGGGCGATGCCCTCCACCAGGCCGGTGACGGTGCCCACGGCGTTCACCTGCAGGCCGCCGGAGACGTTGTCGAGCTCGGCGTCGGAGATCTCGACGGTCTCAACCTGGGGGGTGGAGTTCATGATGGAACTTCCCTTCGTATGGATATCTCACAAGGGGGGAGCGGCCCCCTCTGGGGGACAGACGGACGGCCGCGACCGCGGGCGCCGGGCGCCCCGTGCAGGGCGCCCTCGCGGCCCCCGCGGTGCGATGGATCAAAGCACGCGGCGACCTTCGTCCTCCACTCAACGACCCTTCTCACCAGCGCCTTTGCCGCCCGGGCGGTCGCAACCGTGCAGGTGCGCGCACGCCGTGTCGGCGACTTCTTCACATGCCGCACGGCATCGGCGCACGCCGCCCCTTGCCGTCCGCGCGGCGAATCCGGCACACCCGCCCCAATGGCGTACCCGGCCCCGCGGGGGTGTGCGGATCGACGGCGTCCGGTGAGCCCCTTGGGCATGCGATGTGCAGATCCCCTGAAGCCCGCGTTCCGCTTCACGGTCGTGACGCGAAGCGACCGACCGGTCCCCGAGGGTGAGGGGCCGGTGGTGCGGAGGGCCGTGCCGGCGCGGCGGGGTGAGGACCGCGTCGGGGGGCGCGCGGCGGGCGGGGGCCCGTCCGGCGGCGCGCCCGGCTGGGCGAGGACCGTCGGTCCGGCCCGGGTGACGACCGTCGGTCCGGCCTGGGCGAGGACCGTGTCAGCCCAGCAGGGCGTAGACCGTGCTGGCCTGCGCCGCGAGATCCCCCGACGGCTCCGCCCTCAGCGCGACATCGGCGAACGCCATCCGGCGGCCCAGCTTGGTGAGCACCGCCGTCACCAGGACGTCCGCGCCGGTCACCGCGCGCTGGAAGGACGTCGACTGCTGAACCGTCGTCATCGGCACGAAGCCGCCCCGCGCCGCCGACACCGCGATCACCGTCGTCGTGTCCGCCGCGGCCATCAGCGCCTGCCCCGACAGCGCACCGCCCTCCCGCGCCAGCCGGTCCGACCAGGGCAGCCGCAGCGTCGCCCGGTCACTGCCCAACGCCTCGACCCTGAGGCCCAGTTCCAGCACCCAGGGGGCGAAGTTGGCGGAGAGGATCTTCTCGGCGTCGGCCGTGGTCATCGTCATGGGGAGACCTTTCCCCCCAACCCCGCGGTCCGCACCGCGATCCGGCCGGTGTCGCACACCCGATTGAACGCCGCGCACCCGCCCTGCGTACCAGTGGCCATCCAGGCGCCCCCAGCAGCCGCCACCGGCGGCACGGACCCGGTCCCCCCAGGAGGTCGAGAAGTCTTGAGTCACAAGCGAATTCCGAAGCGCAAGGCCGTGCTGGCCGTCGGCGGCGTGGCGGCGCTCGGAGCGGCGGCCCTCCTGCTGCCGAACGCCAACGCGTCCCAGGACGGCACGGCGGACACCAAGGCCGCCCCGAGGACCCTGCGCGCCGCGGACGCCTCGGACCTCGCCGCCCGGCTCTCCGGGCTCCTCGGCGACGCCTTCGCCGGGTCGTACTACGACGCGGACCGGCAGCAGCTCGTCGTCAACGTGGTCGGCGACAACAACCAGCTCGTCGTCCAGGCCAAGAAGGCGGGCGCGGCGGTCCGCGAGGTGGACAACAGCACCACCGAACTCGAGGCCGCCGCGCGGACCCTGAAGAGCGAGGCCACCATCCCCGGCACCGCGTGGGCCGTCGACCCCAGGAGCAACAAGATCCTCGTCACCGCCGACAGCACCGTCGCCGGCGGCGACTGGGACACGCTGGAGTCCACCGTGCGCGAACTCGGTCCCGGCATGGCCACCTTGCGCAGGTCCACCGGCACCTTCAAGACCTTCGCCTCCGGAGGCGACGCCATCTTCGGCGGGGGCGCCCGCTGCTCCCTCGGCTTCAACGTCACCGCGGGCGACGGCACCCCCGCCTTCCTGACCGCCGGTCACTGCGGTGTCGCTGCGGCGCAGTGGTCCGACACCCAGGGCGGAGCCCCCATCGGCACCGTCGACCAGGCTGTCTTCCCCGGCCAGGGCGACTTCGCCCTCGTCAAGTACGACGACCCCGCGACCGAGGCGCCCAGCGAGGTGAACGCCGAGGGCCGGCGCGTCCCGATCCTCCAGGCGGCCGAGGCGGCCGTCGGCCAGCAGGTGTTCCGCATGGGCAGCACCACGGGACTCGCCGACGGCACGATCACCGGTCTGGACGCCACCGTCAACTACCCGGAGGGCACCGTCACCGGCCTCATCCAGACGAACGTCTGCGCCGAACCCGGCGACAGCGGCGGCGCGATGTTCACCCAGGACGGCCTCGCCCTCGGTCTGACCTCCGGCGGCAGCGGGGACTGCACGGTCGGCGGGGAGACGTTCTTCCAGCCGGTCACCACCGCGCTGGAGGCGGTGGGCGCGACGCTGGACGGCACCGGCACCGGCGACGCGGCGGGCGCCGGGGGAGCGGACGACGGCACAGGGGGAGCGGAGGAAGGCGCCGGGGGCGCGGAGGACGGCGCCGTCGGCGAGCAGGGCGCGGAGGACCAGCAGGGCGCCGGGGACGGAGAACAGGGCGCCGGCAACGGACAGCAGGGCGCCGGCAACGCAGAACAAGGAGCCGGCAACGGGCAGCAGGGCGCCGGTGACCAGACGGGCGGTACGGACGAGTCCGGCCTGACCGAGACCCACTGACCCGCACCCACCAGCGGGTCGGTGGAGGTGGTCCGGCCCTACGGCGGGGGGCCGGACCACCTTGTGCCTCCACGGGACGCACGCGATGCCGCACCGGTGAACGACGGGCCGCGGGAGCCCGCAGGAGCCCGCGCGACCTCCGGCCACGAACCACCCCTTCGCACCCCCTCGCCCCGCCCCGCGGAGCACCCCTCACGGCCGGGCCCGCAACAGCAGCAGCGCCACGTCGTCCGCCCGTTCCTCCGCACTCCCGCCCTGTCCGACGAGGACATCGGCCAGCTCGTCCAGGGGAAGCTCGCCGGCCTCGCCGAGACGGTGGCCGAGGGAGGCGAGCGCGTCCTCGATGTCGACGCCGGGGGACTCGATGAGTCCGTCGGTGTAGAGGACGAGGACGGAACCGGGCGCGAGGTCGACCCCGGTCGCCGGGTATCCGGCCGACGCGTCGATGCCGAGCAGCGGGCCGCCCGCGAGGTCGAGCACCCGCACCCGCCCGTCGGGCCGTCTCAGCAGGGGCGGCGGATGCCCCGCCCGGGCCATCACGGCCCGCCCGTCGGCCGGTTCGAGCCGCAGGTACAGGCAGCTCGCGAACAGCTCCACGCCGAGGTCGATCAGCAGCCGGTTGGTGCTGCGCATCACCTCCTGCGGTGTCTGCCCGACGGTGGTGTAGGCCCGTACCGCGGTGCGGATCTGCCCCATCAGCCCGGCCGCGGTCACGTTGTGCCCCTGCACGTCGCCGATCACGGCCGCCGCTCCGCCGGGCACGGGCACCGCGTCGTAGAAGTCGCCGCCGATGTCCATGCCCCGGGTGCTGGGCAGGTAGCGGGCCGCCGCGTCGATGCCCGGGAGCGGCGGCAGGGAGGGCGGCAGCAGGGCGGCCTGGAGGCCGTGCGCGAGCTGGTGCTTGACGTCGTAGAGCAGGGCCCGTTCCAGGGCGAGCGCCACGAGTCCGGCCACGCTGGTCAGCACCGCCCGCTCGTCCGTCGAGAAGGGGTGCGGCTCGCCGTAGGCGAACACACAGGTGCCCACCGGGCGCCCGGAGGCGATCAGCGGCAGGTACGCCCAGGCCGCGAATCCGTCGGGGCTCGCGGACCGCGCCGGGTAGAGCCGCTCCAGCTCCGCGCGTGACGCGAGGAACGCCGGCACCCCGGTCGTCAGCGCGTGCGCGCCCGGTGTGGCCGCGCCGAGCGGTGTCCCGTCGAACCGCTCCACCACCCGCGGATCGGGGTAGCCGCGGTGTCCGAGCACGCGCAGCCGGCCCGCCCGTGAACCGAGCACGACCACCGCCCTGCTGCCCACGGCCGGGGCGAGTTCGTCGGCCACGAGCTGTACCACGTCCTCCACGCCGACCGCCTCCGTCAATGCGCCGGCGAGGGCCAGCACCTGCGAGATGGTCACCAGCCGGGAGGGCCGGTCCGCGGACCGGGGCGCGGCCCCGCTCGTCTCGGCCACGGGCCCCGCCCGGGTGATCCGCACGCTGAGCCCCGTGGTGCTGGGGTACAGCCGGAACGACAGCCGGTCGCCGGGCGGGCGCAGCGCCACGAACGACGTGGGGCGCTGGCTGAACAGCGCGGCACGGTAGCGATCCTCGTACACCGGGTCGTTCAGCCACGGCACGGTCGCCCACAGTTGATGGCCCACCAGCCGGGGGACCCGCTCGCCGATCAGCTCGGCCGCGGCCGGGTTGGCGAAGGCGACCCGGCCGTGCAGGTCGAGCGAGCACAGTCCGTAGGGCAGCCGGGACACCATCCGGGCCGCCTCGACCGCGCCGGCGGTTCCGGCCAGGCCCCCGACGAGCGGCGCGGCGAGCAGATCCGGTTCGGGAAGCACCGGCCGGCCGTCCCGCGCGGCCCGCTCCAGCCGCAGCGCCAGCCGCTCGCAGGCCGACGTCAGCTGCTCCCGCTCCCGGTCGGACAGCTGCGGGGCGTGAGTGCCGGGCCAGGTGACGAAGACCGCCCCGTACACCGTGCCGCCGGTCGCCACCGGCAGCGCGGCGAGCGCGAAGGGGTAGGGAAGCACGACGGACACGCGGGGGTAGCGGCGGGCCATCTCCTCCTCGTCGGCGACCCAGATCAGCCGGTGTCCGCGCACCGCGTCGCAGACCGGGACGGGCGCGCCGAGCACCACCCGCTCCCAGGGCGCGGCGAAGGCGCGCGGCAGTCCCGCCACGACCGCCATCTCCAGCACCTGCCCGTCGGGGGAGAGCAGGTACACCGCACCGGAGTGGGCGTGCACCCCGTCGATCATCGCGGCCAGCGCCACGGACAGCAGCGGACCGCCGACCGGGTGCCGGCCGGCCGCCGGTGCCTGCGCGGGCGGCTCCCCGTCGGACACGCGGACCACCTCCTCGCGGCGCTGCGAGCGGTCCCAGGCATCAAATCTCTCGCGTCCGGACCGTCGGCGCACGGCGAGCCGGGCGCGCCGCCCGGCCGCGCCGAACGCTGACGGGGCTGCGCCGACGCGCCGCCGCGCTCGGCGCGATGCCGCACCGCCGAACGCTGACGGGGGCTGCGGTGTCGTGCCGCCCGCGTGACCTGGCCCGGCTGCGCCGAACGCTGACGGAGGCTGCGGCGTCGCGCCGCCTGCGCCGCCCCGCCGGGCGCGATGCCGTACCGCCGAACGCTGACGGGGGCTGCGCCGACGCACCGCCCGCGTGACCTGGCCCGGCTGCGCCGAACGCTGACGCGGCTGCGCCCCGCCCACGCCCGGCGCGACGCCGCACGGCGAGCCGACGTGCCGCCTGCCCTGCCCGGCTGCGCCGAACGCTCACAGGGGCTGCGCCGACGCGCCATTAGCGCTGTAATACGGACGTGGTGAGTGAGGGCGCTGCGGGACGCGGAACGGCGACGCCGCGCGCCGAGATCGCGCTGCGGGCGATCATGGAGGACCGCAGCGCACCCGAACGGCTGCACCGCGTGCTCGAACAGGCCCTGGTCTTCGCGGGCGCCACCTTCGCCGCCGTGTACACGCCCGACGAGTCCGGCGACCTGCTGTGCCTGGTGGACGCGGCCGGCGTGCCCCGCACCGTGTACGGGCTGCGCGACAGCTATCCGCGCACCGGACACTCCGCGGTCGCCGACGCCCACCGCGGCCGGCGCCCCGTCTGGGTGAGCCCCGCCGAGCTGGCCGCCCGCGCCGAGAGCCGCCGCACCCCCTCGCCCCGGTTCCACCTGGCCGCGCTGCCCGCCCGGCCCCACACCGTCGGCGCCTGCCTGCTGGCCGTCAGCGAGGACGAGCACGGGTTCGGCCCCGACCAGCGCAAGTCCCTCGAACTGATCGCCGACACCGTCTCCTGCCCCGCGCCGCCCGGCCGTGCCGAGGGCGGCGAACTCCCGCCGAACGCGTTCACCCTCGCCATGGACAGCGGCCGGGCCCAGGTCGGCGACGACATCCTCCGCCTGTTCGGCCTCACCCGCGACGACTTCGACGGCCGGGTGGAGACCCTGCTCGGACTCACCGTCCCCGAGGACCTGCCCTCCCTGATGTCGGTCGTGGAAGCCGACCACATGTCCGTCGGGGAGCGGGAACTGGAGTTCCGGGTGCTCCGGCCGGCCGGCCCGCCCCGCTGGCTGCGCCTGCGCGGCCGGCTCCTGCCGGGCGGCGAGGGACAGCCCGCGCTGCTCGCCGGCACCGTCGTCGACGCCGCCGGACTGCGCTCCGACGTCACCGACGTCGCCCGCGTCCAGCGGCTGGCCGCCGCCCTCGCCACCGCCGGCACCGTCCGCGACGTCGGCCAGGCCGTGGTCACCGCCCTGCGCCGGCCGCTGCGCGCGGACCGGATCGCCCTCGCCGAACTGGAGCACGACCGGCTCGTCGTCACCGTCCTCGACCCGCCCGCCCCCGAGGACTGGCCCGAGGTGTGGCGCACGGAATGGCGCACCGAGTGGCCGGACGCACCCGTGCGCGCCATGCCCACCCTCGGCGCCGCCCTGCGCGAGGGCCGCGCCCAGATCTGGCCCGCCGGCACCCCGCTGGAACCCGCCCTGGCGGAGGTCGGGCCCGGCGGCCTCGCCGTGCTGCCGCTGCCCGCGGCCGGCCGGATGGCGGGCGTCTGCCTGATCGGCTGGGACAGCCCGCACGACTTCGGCCCCGACGAGCGCGCCCTGCTCACCGCCGCCGCCGGCCTCGCCGGACAGGCCCTGATGCGGGCCCGCGCCTTCGACGCCGAGCACGAACTCGTCGGCATGCTCCAGCGTCAGCTCCTGCCGCGCCGGCTGCCCGCACTGCCCGGCGCGGTCGCCGTTGCCCGCTATCTGCCCGCCACCGCCGGCCTCGAGCTGGGCGGCGACTGGTACGACGTCATCCCGCTGCCCGACCACCACGTGGCCCTCGTCATCGGCGACGTCCAGGGCCACAGTGCGGCCGCCGCGACGCTGATGGGCCAGATGCGCACCGCGCTGCGCGCCTACGCCGTGGAGGGGCACCCGCCGGACGTGGTCGTCTCGCACGCCAACCGGCTCCTCGTCGACATGGAGACCGACCTCTTCGCGACCTGTGCGTACGTGGACGTCGACATGGAGGAGGGCACCGCCTGGTGCGTCCGCGCCGGGCATCTGCCGCCGGTGCTGCGCCAGCCCGACGGCTCCACCGGGGCGGTCGAGGCGGAGGGCGGACCGCCGCTGGGCGTGGTCGCCCAGGCCGACTTCCCCATGACCCCGCTGCGGCTGCGGCCCGGCGCGCTCCTCGCCCTCACCACCGACGGCCTCGTCGAGTCCGCCGACGCGGACATCGACCAGGGCGTGGACGGCCTCGCCCACCGGCTCGCCGGCTCCGACCCGGCGCACCTCGGCCTGGTCGCCGACGCCCTGCTCACCGGCGCCCGGCGCAGCGACGACATCGCGCTGCTGCTGATGCGCTACGACGGCATGGCCGTGCGGCCGCGCCGGGAGAGCTGGACGGTCTGGCGGGTCCCGGAGGCCGTACGGCACGCCCGCCGCTTCACCAACCGCACCCTGCGCGCCTGGGGCATCGCCCGGCACGCGGACGCCGTCCTGCTGATCGTCTCCGAACTCGTCACCAACGCCCTCGTTCACACGGACGGCCCGGTCCGCCTCGACCTCACCCTCGTCGGGGGCCGGATGCGGGTCGCCGTCGCCGACAACTCGCCCCGCACGCCCGTCAAACCCACCAGCATCGGCTGGGAGGCCACCGGCGGCCGCGGCCTGCTGCTCGTCGAGGCCATGTCGGCGTCCTGGGGGACGGTTCCCGTCAGCGGCGGGAAACAGGTGTGGAGCGAGATCGTGCTGGAGCCCTGACACCGGGTACCCGGAGCGGCGACGGACGACGAGAAGGAGGTACGTCATGACCCAGCACGTCCGCGACATCATGACCGCCGATCCGGTCACCGTGGAGCCGCAGACCTCCGTCGCACAGGTCGCCCGGATCATGCGCGACGAGGACATCGGCGCGGTGCTCGTCACCGAGGGCGACACTCTGCGCGGCCTGGTCACCGACCGTGACCTGGTCATCCGGTCGATCTGCGAGGGCGGCGATCCGGAGCAGACCACGGTCGCCGGGGCGTGCAGCGAGGACCTGTTCACGCTGGAGCCCGACGAGGAACTGGACCACGCCGTGCAGCTGATGCGCGAGCACGCGGTACGCCGGGTCCCGGTCGTCGACCACGGCCACCCCGTGGGGATCGTCTCCCTGGGCGACCTGGCCATGGAACGCGACCCGGAGTCCGCCCTCGGCGACATCAGCGTGGCCCGGCCCAACACCTAGCGGCCCGCGGGGACGTCCACCGGGCCGTCCGCCGGCACCTCGCGGGGTGCGGGCGGACGGCCCTTTCCCGCGCGTGCCGGCCGCGCGTCCGGGCGCTGCGCCGGACCTCGGCCGGCCGCCGTGAGGGGTGTGGCGACCGGGCCGTGACGGCGTGGCGGCCGGGCCGTGTGCGGCGCCGTGACGCCCCGCCCCCACGGGCCCCGCACCGCGCAGGCCCGGCCCGCGGCCCGCCCCACCGGGTACCGGCCAGGTCCCGGCGAGGGCGAGGGCGGGGGCGGGGGCGATGGCTGACCGGAAGCCCCCGACCGCCGGTCCCGGGCGCCCGCCAGGACCGCGGTGACCGCTCCACCCGCTCGGGCCCCGCCCGTCCGGGGCGCCCGAGGGATGCCGGCACCCATCCGCCGGGCGGCAGCGGGTACCCGACGTCCATGAACACCACCGCGTACACACTGGCCGCCTCGGGATCCGCACTGGGCATGGCCGTCATCGTCGTCGGCGGCGTCCTCATCACCGCCGCGCTGATCTACGCCGTCCAGTACGGCATCCGGATCCGCCGCAGCGAGGCCCGCAGGCCGGGGCGGGGCAAGCGCCCGGCGCGCCCCGGGTCCGGGCCGGTCCACGAGACCCGGGAACAGCGCGCGCCCCACGAGATGGGCGGCGGCGAACGGCTCGGCCCGCACGAACTCCGCCCGACCGGCGGCACCCCCAGCGGCGACCAGCACCGCCCGCGCTGGGACAGCGGCTCCAGCGGCTCGTTCGGCGGCGGGGGCCCCGCCTGACGCCGTCCCGCGTCCGTTTGCCCGGCCTGCCGCAGGGGACCCGGGGGAGCGGAGACAGCGAAAGGAGCTCGCCGTGACCGCCTCCGCCAGTGAGAAACCCCCCGTCCGGCGCCCGGAGACCGGCTGGTCGAGGGCCCGCCGACTGCGGGAGAAACCCGCGTTGCGCACCTGCCTGCCGCCCGTCGGGGACCCCGAAGGACCCGAGCTGACGCACACCGCCGAGTGGAACATCATCAGGGGCGACGACTGACCGACGGGAGGACCGAACCACGTCACCGTCACACGCCGCACCCGTGCGCCTGTTGCTGATGGCCGACACCCACGTGCCCAAGCGGGCCCGGGAGCTGCCCGCGCCGCTGCTCGCCGAACTGCCGAACGCGGACGTCGTGTTCCACGCCGGGGACTGGGTCGACACCGCCACCCTCGATCTGCTGGAGGGGCGGTGCCGCCGGCTCGTCGGCGTGTACGGCAACAACGACGGGCCGGAACTGCGCGCCCGGCTCCCCGAGGTGGCCCTCGTCGAGCTGGGCGGCCTGCGGTTCGGCGCCGTGCACGAGACCGGCGCCGCACAGGGCAGGGAGGCACGCTGCGCCGCCCGCTTCCCCGACCTGGACGTGCTGGTCTTCGGGCACAGCCACATCCCGTGGGACACCACCGCCCCCACCGGCCTGCGCCTGCTCAACCCCGGCTCGCCCACCGACCGGCGCAGACAGCCGCACTGCACGTACATGACCGCCACCGTCACCGGCGGCCGCCTCACCGACGTCACCCTGCACCGGCTCCCGCCACGCTGAACCGGGGCGGCCCCGCGCCCGCGTGCGGCCGCCCGGGCCCGGTCCGGCCGCCCGCTCCTGGGACGCCCACCTGACGTCCACCGGCCTCCGGGCCGCCGCCCCGCCGCGTGCACCGCCCCCGCCGTGGCACTCGGCGGCACCCCGCCGCCGCCCCAGCGCGGTGCGACGATCTCCGCCCGCCACCGGCACGGCGACCTCCTCGGGAGTGCGCGCCCCGAGGTCCGGCCCGATCGGCGAGCGCAACCGGACCGGCTCCCGCCCGCCGCCCCCCGGCCGCGACCGGCCCCCGCGCCCGCTCCTCGTGCGTACGGCGGCCGCCCACCGCCCCGGCGTACACGCCGGTCCGCGGACGCCTTCCCAGGCAGCGGCATGTCGATCCTCGGGCCGGCGGCGGACGGCGGGCCACCGGGACCGTCCGCCACGCCGCCACGCCACCGCGTCGCCGCGCCGCGGAAGCGCCCCGCGCCGAGCCGACGGCGCGGGCCGTGTGGACGGCGCGGGGCACGGGTCGCCGTCAGCCGGCCGACGGGCCCGTCCAGTTCGCGGGCACCCGCGCCAGCCGGACCCGCTGGGGGTGGTCGCCGACCGGGACCGACACCGTCTTCTCGCCGGTCGCGAAGTCGATGGCGGTGACCCGGTCGGCGCCGCTCTCGGACACCACACAGGACTTGCCGTCGCCGCTGACGGTCGCCCAGTAGGGCTTGGCGACGGGGACCAGGGGACCCTCCTGGAGGGTGGTGCGGTCCACCACGGTCGCGTAGTCGTCCATGGTGCCCGCGACACACAGCTTGGTGCCGTCCGGCTTCATCGTGATGCCGTGGTGGCGGGAGTCGTTGACCCAGGTCGTGCGGTCCTCGCTGGTCGCCGGGTTCTTCGGCAGGGTCTTCGTCCGGGTGATCCGGTCGGTGGCGACGTCGTACTCGAAGAAGCCGTTGAAGAACGACACCTGGAAGTACAGCTTCGACTCGTCCGGGCTGAACGCGGCCGGGCGGACGGCGTCCGAGTAGTCCCTCAGGCCGATCGCGTCGAGCCGCTGCCGCATGTCGATCACCTTGACCTGCTGGAACGTGGTGGTGTCGACGACGGTGATCCGCCGGTCGCCCTTCGTCCAGTCCAGCCAGGGCGCGTCCAGGGCGTTGTTCACCTCACCGATGGACATGTTCCACAGGTACCTGCCGTCCCGGCTGAACACGTTCTCGTGCGGCTTGTCCCCGGTGGCGAACGAGCCGACCTGCCTGCCCGTCTCGATGTCCAGCACGTGCACGGTGCTGGAGGTGGAGGCGGAGACGGCGACCCGGGTGCCGTCGGGGGAGACCGCCATGTGGTCGGCGCGGTAACCCGACACCGGGAAGCGCCACTTGACCGCACCGGTCACCAGGTCGAGGGAGACGACGTCGGCGAAGCTGGGACGCGAGACGACCATGGCCGAGCCGTCCGGGGTGGCGTACATGTCGTCGACGAACTGGTCGTGCCCCTCGCCGACGCTGTTGCGGATGCCCATGAAGTAGATCCACCTGATCGGGTCCGCCTTGATCTCCGCCATGCGCCGCTCCTTGTCCGGGACGACGTTGATCCGCCCGATCCGCGTGAAGTCCCCGCCCGACTCGATGACATCTGCGGTGCCGTCCCAGTTGTTGCCGACGAACAGCACCTCCCGCAGCGCGGCGGGGGAGTCCGGGGCCGCCGAGGCGGCGGTCGCGGGGGCGGTGACGGTGAGCACGAGCGCGGCGGCGACGGCGGCGAGCCGTCGGGTTCCGAGGGCAGGCATGAGTGCTCCCTCCTGGGAGTGGGGATGGCGGGAGGAATCTGAAAACGAGTGCGTTCAGACTGACTTACTGGAAAGTAAGGACGGGGCGCCCTTCTCCACAAGACCGCGTACACGACAAAATTGGCCGACCGTGGAGGACGGGGAGGCACGTGACAGGCAGGCTCAGAGCGCCCACCGGGCGATACGGCGGCCGGTCCGCCGAGGAACGGCAGGCCGAGCGGCGCCGCCGCTTCCTCGACGCCGCACTCCGGCTCTTTGGCGACCGGCCCGGCTACCGGGCCACCACCGTCGCCGCGCTCTGCGAGGCCGCGGGACTGTCCACCCGGCAGTTCTACGAGGAGTTCCGCACCCTGGAGGACGTCCTCGCCGCCCTCCACCTCCAGGTCAACGACTGGGCCGAGCAGGCCGTCCGCGCCGCCGTCGCCCAGGCCGCCGGACTGCCGCTGGCCGAGCGGGTGGCCGCGATCTTCCACGCCTACGCCGCCGACGTCACCGCCGACCCGCGCCGCATCCGCATCACCTTCGTGGAGATCGTCGGGGTCAGTCCCCGCCTGGAGGAACAGCGGCTGGCCCGGCGGGCCCGCTGGATCGACCTCATCCGCGCCGAGGCGGAGGCGGCCGTCGCCCGGGGCGAGGCCGCGCCCCGCGACTACCGGCTCCCCGCCGCCGCGTTCATCGGCAGCGTCAACGGCCTCCTCCACGACTGGAGCGCCGGCTGGGTGGACGCCACCCTGGACGAGGTGGTCACGGAACTGGTCCGGCAACTCCTGGGCCTGCTGCGCCCGGTGGAGTGGGAGGACGACCGGTGGGACGGACGCCGGTACGGAGCGCCGGGGACTGGCGGCAACACGGCCGGGCGCGATACCGGCCCGCCGGGATGATCCGAACGACAGGCCTCAGCCCCGCAAGGCGTTCACCCGTTCCACCACCGCCGCCGTGCCGTCCTCCGCGCGCACCCGCGCTGCCAGGGTCCGGGCCCGCTCGCGGAAGGCCGGGTCGCGGGTCGCCCTTACGAGGGCCGGGGCGAGGGTCCCGGCGGTCAGGCGGCGCAGCGGGACCACGCCGGGCGCGACCCCCAGGGCGACCAGCCGGGCCGCCCAGAACCCCGCGTCGAACTGCACGGGCACCGGCACGGCGGGCACCCCGGCGCGCACCCCGGCCGCGGTCGTGCCCGCACCCGCGTGGTGCACCACGGCGGCCATCCGCGGGAAGAGCACCGAGTGCGGTACCTCCCCGACGGTCAGCATGTCGTCCCCGTCGGCCGCCAGCCCGCCCCAGCCCCGCTGGAACACCCCGCGCAGCCCGGCCCGGCGCAGCGCCCGCACGAGTTCCGCGCTCAGCCGCTCGGGGTGCGGAACGGTGGCGCTGCCGAGGCCCACGAAGACGGGCGCCGGGCCCGTGTCGAGGAAGTCCCGCAGCTCGGGCGGCAGGCCCGGATCGCGGTCGTACGGCCACCAGTACCCGGTCACCTCCAGGCCGGGCCGCCAGTCACGCGGCCGGGGCACCACGAGGGGGCTGAAGCCGTGCAGCACCGGCCAGTCCGCGCGCTCCCGGGCCCGCCAGGCGGCCCACGGCCGCTGCCGCGGCAGCCCCAGCCGGTCACGCACCTCCAGGACGGCGGTCGACAGCACCTGCTCCATCGCCAGGCCCATGCCGTGGCCGGCGAGCCGGTTGCCGACGGCCCCCCAGGACCGGGCGCCCAGCACCGACGGCGCGAACTCCCGTGTGGGATCCAGCGGTTGCAGGTGCAGGCCGATGCTCGGCAGCCGCAGCCCCTCGGCGATGCCGTGCCCGAGGGGCACCAGCGAACCGGACAGCAGCAGCACCTCGCGGTCCTCCGCCGCCGCGAGCAGGCCGTCGGTCATCCGCGCGGCGGCCGCCCGTGCCATCTCCGCCAAGCGCACCATCTTGCCCACCGCGCTCGTGCTGCGGCTCATTCCCTGCCCGCGCGGCGTCTGGAGCAACTCGGCCCGGGGATCCACCGCGAGCGCGTGGAACCCGACCCCCGAGCCCGTCACCAGCGGTGCGAAACGGCCATGGGTCACCAGCGTCACCTCGTGCCCGGCCCGCACCAGCGCCTGCCCGAGCCCGGTGAAGGGGGCCACGTCGCCCCGGGAACCCGCCGTCATGATCGCCACCCGCACACCGCCAGTATGACGCCCGGGCCCGCGCCGCGGGAGGCCGTCGGAGGGGCGCGAGACGCGGGAACGGGTGCTACCGCTGTTCGACCGCCACCCGCAGGGGCGCCCGGAAGGACAGCAGGCCCAGCATCGGGGGATCCCCGTCCTCGGCCGGCCGGATGCGGGGCAGCCGCCGTGCCGCCCGGCGCAGCGCCACCGCCGCCTCCGTGCGCGCCAGGGAGGCCCCCGGGCAGCGGTGGCGGCCGACGCCGAAGGCCAGGTGCTGCCGTATGTTCGCCCGGTGGGGGCACATCCGTTCGGGCGCGCTGAAGACCTCCGGGTCCGAGCCGCTGCCCATCAGCATCAGGAGCAGCTGAGCGCCTTCGGGCAGGTCCACCCCGCCGAGGATGACCGGCCGCGCGGTGACCCGGCGCCAGGACGTCACCGGCGGCTCACGGCGGAGCACCTCCTCGACCCACGCCTCGGCCAGGCCCGGCTCGTCGGCGAGGCGCGGCCACAGCCCGTCCTCCGCCAGTGCCCGGCGCAGCACGGTCGCGATGAGCTGGCCCGTGGTGGACTGCCCGGCGACGAAGACGAAGAAGCAGGCGCCGACCGCGGTCTCGGCGTCGAGTGGGGCGCCGTCGGGCAGCCGGTGCCGGGCCAGGGCCGCGACGAACGAGCCGGGCGGTGCCGTGCCGGCGCGCACGGTCCGGGTCAGCCACTGGTGGAACTCGGCCACCAGGGGAGCCAGTTCGAGCTGGCGCTCGGGCGTGGGACGGCCCCAGAACAGTTCCAGTGAGGCGTCGCTCCAGCGGATCAGGGTTGCCGCGGGGACGCCGTCGACGCCGAGCAGTTCCATCAGCACCCGGCACGGCAGTACCTGGGCGAACGAGGTGAACAGGTCGCCGCCGCCCGAGGCGTCGAGGTGCGCACCGGCCGCCTCGAGCAGTTCGTCGGTGATCCGCTCGATCACCGGTACGGCGGCGGCGACGCGCCGGGCGTCGAAGAACCGGCTGACCAGGCGGCGCAGTCCGGGATGGCTGGGTGTGCCGTTGTTCGCCAGCGCGGGGGGAAGCCCGAACCGGGCCCTGGCGAGCACCCGCAGTGCTCCGACCGGCAGCGGGGTGACGGCGTGCTGGGCGTTGTCGGGCCGGAAGGCGCCCGGGTCGAGCAGCACCCGGCGGATGTCCGCGTACCGGCTGACGAGCCACAGTCCGGTCCGCGGGTCGTGGTGCACGGGCGCCTCGGCGCGCAGTGCGTCCAGCCAGGGGTACGGATCGGCGACGAACCCCTCGCCGAAGAGGTCCAGCAGGTCGAGGGGCGGGGCGGGGGGTGCCGCGTCCGGGGCCGGGGAAGTCACGGCCGGACGCTAACACGTGACCGCCCGGCCACCGTCCGTGTGTGCGCGGCATCACCGAGCGCGTGTGGACGGCGTCACCCGCGGTGCGGTGGAGCGGCCGGGGCCCGGGTGACCCGTAGGGCCGGGGTGCGGGGGGACCGGTGTCCGGGGTGCGGGTGAGCGGTGCGGACCGGGGCGTGGGGGCCCGGGTTCGGCCGGGCCGGAGCCCGGGGGAGCGGTGCTGCGCGCATGGGTTCCGAGGCGGCAGCGAGCCCCGTGACGCGCGGGGCCGACCGGCCTCCCGGGGACCGGGGCCCCGGGGACCGGCCCCTGAGATCCGGCGTCGCGTGACGCCGAGGTGTCCGGGGGCTGGGTCCCGAGCCCGTTCCTGGGGGTCGGCGCCTGGGGTCCGGCGCCGTGGGTCCGGCGTCGCGTGACGCCGAGGTGTCCGGCGGCTGGGTCCCGAGCCCGTCCCTGGGGGTCGGCGCCTGGGGTCCGGCGCCGTGGGTCCGGCGTCGCGTGACGCCGAGGTGTCCGGGTGCCGGCCCCGACCCGGCGGCGGCCGCCCGGTCCCCGGCGCCGGGCCGCGCGGCCCCGCGCGGCCCCGGCCGCCCGGCGCGTCACGCCGCGAGCTGCCGCTCCGCCGCGTCGACCGTCTGCTCCAGGAGCGTGGCGATGGTCATCGGCCCGACCCCGCCGGGCACCGGTGTGATCAGCGAGGCCCGTTCGACGGCCGAGTCGAAGTCGACGTCGCCCACGTTGCCCGCGTTGTACCCGGCATCGACCACGACCGCGCCCGGCTTGAGGTCCTGGCCGCGGATCAGCCGGGGCCGCCCGACCGCGGCGACCACGATGTCCGCCTCCCGCACGGCCGCCGACAGATCCCGGGTGCGCGAGTGGCAGTAGGTGACGGTGGCGTCCCGGGCGAGCAGCAGCATCCCCGCCGGCTTGCCGAGGATCGCGCTGCGGCCCACCACGACGGCCCGCTTCCCGGCCGGGTCGACGCCGTACTCGTCCAGCAGCCGCATGATCCCGCCGGGCGTGCAGGACACGAAGCCGGGCAGGCCGAAGCTCATCGTGGCGAAGGAGGCGAAGGTGACGCCGTCGACGTCCTTCTCCGGCGCGATCGCCTCGAAGGCGGCCCGCTCGTCGATGTGGTCGCCCATCGGGTGCTGGAGCAGGATGCCGTGCACGCCGGGGTCGGCGGACAGCTCGCGCAGGGTGGCGACCAGGTCCCCGGTGGTCGTGGCGGCGGGCAGGGCCACGTGCCGGGAGGTGATGCCGGCCCTGCGGCACCGGTTCTGCTTCATCTTGACGTAGGTGACGGACGCCGGGTCCTCGCCCACCAGCACCGTCGCCAGACAGGGGGCCGTGCCGGTGCGGCCGGTGAGGACGGCCGCGCGCTTCGCGGTCTCCTCGACGATGCGCGCGGCGAGCGCGGTGCCGTCCATGAGCCGGGCCTGGGACATGTTCCACTCCTGGGTCGATCGACCGGATCGCCCAGGCGCGCGGCATCGACTCTGCGTGGACCGCTCCCCGGTGGTACTCCACCTCAGCGCCAGTCACGGCCCCGGGCCAGCCTAACGGAGACCGCCCCGGGGCCCGCGCCCGGCCCGGCGCCCGCGTCCGGCTACTCGTCCCAGGCCTGGATCATGGTCTGCTCGACGATCTTCCCGTCGCGCAGGGTGAGCATCGACTCGGCGAGCACCCGCACCCCGTCGGGGTATTCGCAGGACTCGCTGAACGCCGCCCGGTCGCCCTGGACGACGCAGTCCTCCAGTTTGTGCGCCATGTCCCGGCCGTACACGTCGTCGAGCAGTCGGCCGATCTCGTCCCGGCCGTGCAGTACCCGCGGACGGCTCGGCTGGGTGTTGCGGTCGACGACCCGCAGCTGCGCGTCGTCCGCGTAGAGCGACATCAGGGTCGCCGAGTTGTGTCCTTCGATGCCCCGGCGCAGTGTGTCGGTGTCGAAGGCGGGGGTGGCCGCAGTGCCCATCGTGACCTCCTCGCGAGGGGTGCGGTCCGGCTGGACGGCGGACCGCGAAGGGCCTCTCCTACGAGACTCCTCCGCGCCGTCGGCCCCGGCAAGCCCGGCCGGCGCCGCCCTGCCGGGTGTCAGTCCGCCGCGGCGAGGAACTGCGTGGCCGCCAGCTCCGCGTACAGCGGGTCGGCGGCCACGAGTTCGCGGTGCGTGCCCACCGCGCGGACCCGGCCCGCGTCCATCACCACGATCCGGTCGGCCATCGTCACCGTCGACAGCCGGTGCGCGACCACCAGCACGGTGGTCGTCCGGGCGACGTCGGCGACCGTGTCCCGCAGCGCCGCCTCGTTGACCGCGTCGAGCTGCGAGGTCGCCTCGTCCAGGAGCAGCAGCCGGGGCCGCCGCAGCAGCGCCCGGGCGATCGCCACCCGCTGGCGTTCCCCGCCGGACAGCTTGGTGCCGCGATGCCCCACCAGGGTGTCCAGGCCGTCCGGCAGCCGGGCCACCAGCCCGTCCAGGCGGGTCGTCTTCACCACCCGTGTGATCGTGTCCTCGTCCGTCTCCGGATTGCCCAGCAGCAGGTTGTCGCGCAGCGAGCCGGACAGCACCGGGGCGTCCTGCTCGACGTAGCCGATCGCGGACCGCAGCCGGGCCAGGTCCCAGTCGGCGAGATCCCGGCCGTCCAGCGTGATCGTGCCCGACTCGGGGTCGTAGAACCGCTCGATCAGCGAGAAGACGGTGGTCTTGCCCGCCCCCGACGGGCCGACGAAGGCGGTCATGCCGCGCGGCGGCACGGCGAACGTCACCCCGTGGTGGACGTAGGGCAGATCGTCGGCGTAACGGAAGCGGACGCCGGTGAAGGCGAGGGCGGCCGGCTCGGCGCCGTCGGCCGGCAGCCCGGCGGCCGGGGACCGCGGCTCGGCCGGCAGCCGCAGCGCCTCCTGGATCCGGCCGAGCGCCGCGGCACCGGTCTGGTACTGGGTGATCGCGCCGACGACCGACTGGATCGGCGACATCAGGTAGAAGACGTACAGCAGGAACGCGACCAGCGTGCCGACGTCGATCGCTCCGGTCGCCACCCGGGCGCCGCCCACGGCCAGCACCGTGATGAAGGCGACCTGCATCGCCAGCCCGGCGGTGTTTCCCGCGGCGGCCGACCACTTGGCGGCGCGCACGCTCTGCCGCCAGGACTCCTCGGCGGCGGCGTGCAGCGTCCGCTCCTCGCGCTGCTCGGCACCGGACGCCTTGACCGTGCGCAGCGCGCCCAGCACCCGCTCCAGCGAGGCACCCATCGCGCCGACCGCGTCCTGCGCCTGCCGGCTGGCCCGGTTGATGCGCGGCACGATCACCCCGAGCACGGTGCCCGCGCCGAACACCACGGCCATGGTGACCCCGAGCAGCACCGGATCGACCAGCCCCATCATCACCACCGTCGCCACCAGGGTGAGCCCGCCGGTGCCCAGGCCGACCAGGGAGTCGGTGGTGACCTCGCGCAGCAGGGTGGTGTCCGAGGTGATCCGGGCCATCAGGTCGCCGGGCTCACTGCGGTCGACGGCTGCCACGCGCAGCCGCAGCAGGTACGACGACAGGGCGCGCCGGGCGCCGAGCACCACGGACTCGGCGGTGCGCCGCAGTACGTAGGAACCGACCGCGCCCAGCGCCGCGTTGGCGACGACCAGGGCCGTCATGAGCAGCAGGGCGCGCCCGATGGCCCGGTCGTGGGAGAGGTCGTCGATCAGCTCCCGCGCCACCAGGGGCAGCGCGAGGCCCGTGGCTCCGGTCACCAGCGAGAGCACCGCGCCGGCCAGCAGGGCCCAGCGATGCGGTCGGACGTAGCCGAGAAGCAGCCGCCACGGGGGAGGGCCGGTGGGGGTGTCTGCGCGGGTCAAGGGTGCTCCTTCGCCGATGGCGTCCGGTGCCGACGGAGCGTTCAGGCTACGACGGCCGGCGCGCCGGGGCGTCCCCGTTTTCCCGGGGAGCGCGCCCCTCGGCCGAAGGGGGCGGCCACCGGGGCCGGCCTGGCCGGAAAGTGCCCTGCCCGCCTGTCACCCGTGCCCTGACCGATCGGTCGGCCATAGGGTCGGCAGCGGGACGGACCCGCCGAAAGAAAGGGAACAGCATCATGGCGCAGGAAGTGCGCGGCGTGATCGCACCGGGCAGGAACGAGCCGGTGCGGGTGGAGACGATCGTCGTACCCGATCCGGGGCCGGGCGAGGCCGTGGTCCGCGTCCAGGCCTGCGGGGTCTGCCACACCGACCTGCACTACAAGCAGGGCGGCATCACCGACGAGTTCCCCTTCCTGCTCGGCCACGAGGCCGCGGGCGTGGTCGAGGCGGTCGGCGACGGCGTCACCGAGGTGGCGCCCGGCGACTTCGTCGTCCTGAACTGGCGCGCCGTGTGCGGACGGTGCCGGGCCTGTCGGCGCGGACGCCCCTGGTACTGCTTCGACACCCACAACGCCCGGCAGAAGATGACGCTCGCCGGCACCGGGCGGGAACTGTCCCCGGCCCTCGGCATCGGCGCCTTCGCCGAGAAGACGCTCGTCGCGGCCGGGCAGTGCACCAAGGTGGACCCCGCCGTCGCCCCCGAGGTGGCCGGACTGCTGGGGTGCGGGGTGATGGCGGGCATCGGTGCCGCGATCAACACCGGCGACGTGGGCCGGGGCGACACGGTCGCCGTCATCGGCTGCGGCGGTGTCGGCGACGCCGCCATCGCCGGATCGCGGCTGGCCGGCGCGGCGAGGATCATCGCCGTCGACATCGACGACCGCAAGCTCGCCACCGCCCGCACCATGGGCGCCACCCACACCGTCAACTCCCGTCAGACCGACCCGGTGGCAGCGATCCGCGAGCTGACCGGCGGTTTCGGCGCCGACGTCGTCATCGAGGCGGTCGGCCGCCCGGAGACCTACCACCAGGCCTTCTACGCCCGCGACCTGGCCGGCACCGTCGTCCTCGTCGGCGTGCCCACCCCGGAGATGAAGCTCGAACTCCCGCTCCTCGACGTCTTCGGCCGCGGTGGCGCGCTGAAGTCCTCGTGGTACGGCGACTGTCTGCCCTCCCGGGACTTCCCGATGCTCATCGACCTGCATCTGCAGGGGCGCCTCGACCTCGGCGCGTTCGTCACCGAGACGATCGCGCTCGACGAGGTGGAGAAGGCGTTCGAGCGGATGCACCAGGGTGACGTACTGCGCTCGGTGGTGGTGCTGTGACGACCGCCCGCATCGAACGCCTGGTCACCTCCGGGCAGTTCAGCCTCGACGGCGGCACCTGGGACGTCGACAACAACGTCTGGCTGGTCGGCGACGACCATGAGGTCGTCGTCATCGACGCCGCCCACGACGCCGACGCCATCGCCGAGGCCGTCGGTGACCGCCGTCTCACCGCCATCGTGTGCACCCACGCCCACAACGACCACATCGGTGCCGCGCCGGCCCTCGCCGACCGCACCGGCGCCGTCATCTGGCTGCACCGCGACGACCTGCCGCTGTGGAGGCAGACCCACCCGGACCGGGAACCCGACGCCTGGCTGCGCGACGGCCTGGTGATCGAGGCCGCGGGCGCCGACCTGACCGTGCTGCACACCCCCGGGCACGCGCCCGGCGCGGTCTGCCTGCACGACCCCGGCCTCGGTGCCGTCTTCACCGGCGACACCCTCTTCCAGGGCGGCCCCGGTGCCACCGGCCGCTCCTTCTCGCACTTCCCGACCCTCGTCGACTCGATCCGCGACCGGCTGTTCACCCTCCCGCCGGAGACGAGGGTCCTCACCGGACACGGGGACTCCACCACCATCGGGGCCGAGGCACCGCATCTGGAGGAGTGGATCGCGCGGGGCCACTGAGCGGCGCGCGACACGGGAACCCGTCGCGAAAAGAAGACAGGAGATGTCCGGCTTCCACGGCAGCCTCGTACCGACCGCGCACACGAGGAGGAGGCCGGACATGCCGGAACAGCCCTTGGAGGGCACCATCGCACTCGTCGCCGGGGCGACCCGGGGAGCCGGGCGGGGCATCGCCGTGGAGCTGGGGGCGGCCGGCGCCACGGTGTACGTCACCGGGCGCAGCACCCGCGCCCGGCGCTCCGAGTACGACCGTCCCGAGACCATCGAGGAGACCGCCGGCCTGGTCACCGAGGCGGGCGGCACGGGCATCGCCGTACCCACCGACCACCTCGACCCCGCCCAGGTCCGCGCCCTCGTCGAGCGCATCGACCGCGAGCGGGGCCGCCTCGACGTCCTCGTCAACGACATCTGGGGCGGCGAGCACCTGTTCGAGTGGGAGACCCCGGTCTGGGAGCACGACCTCGGCAACGGGCTGCGGCTGCTCAGGCTCGCGGTGGAGACCCACGCCATCACCAGCCACCACGCCCTGCCGCTGCTGCTGCGCCACCCCGGTGGCCTGGTGGTCGAGATGACGGACGGCACCGCCGACTACAACCGCGACCACTACCGCAACTCGTTCTTCTACGACCTCGCCAAGACGGCCGTCCTGCGCATGGCGTTCTCCCTCGGTCACGAACTCGGCCCGCGCGGCGCCACCGCCGTCGCCCTCACCCCGGGCTGGCTGCGCTCGGAGATCATGCTGGAACACTTCGGGGTGCGCGAGGACAACTGGCGCGACGCCCTCGACAAGGTCCCGCACTTCGCCATCTCGGAGACCCCGCGCTACGTCGGCCGTGCCGTCGCCGCGCTCGCCGCGGACCCCGACGTGGCCCGCCACAACGGCGCCTCCCTCTCCAGCGGCGGCCTGGCCCGGGAGTACGGCTTCACCGACCTCGACGGCAGCCGCCCCGACGCCTGGCGCTACCTCGTCGAGGTCCAGGACCCGGGCAGGCCCGCGGACACCACCGGCTACCGCTGACCACCGGCGTCCGCCGCCGGCGGCGGCAGCGGCCAGCGCGCCGAGTGCCCCGGCGGCAGCGCCAGGTCGGCGCGCACCGCCGCGTAGTACCGCTCCCGCGCCGCCCGCTGCCCCTCCAGCAACCGCTGCCAGGCCCCGGCGTCGCGCGTTCCCGCCCGCAGGAACGCCTCCATCTCCAGCACCGCGAGCACCCAGGCCCGCGCGGTGTCCACCACCTCGCGGCTGCCCAGCAGGAGCAGCGCCTCCCCGGCCGGGTCGCGGGCGTCCGCCGCCTCGGCCAGCAGCGGCTCCGCGGCCTCGGGGGAGAGGGGGTGCGGATGCGGGTCGTTGCCGAGGTGCGACGCCACCCGGTACGTGAGGGTGATGGTCTTCTTCAGCTGGCGCGCGTAGTCCGCGTACGCCGCGAGCCGGCGCTCCTCCCAGCGGGCCGCCTGCTCCCGGCGGAACCGGACCTGCTCACCCCGCATGACCACCAGATAGGAACCGAGAGCACCGATCACCACACCGAGCAGAGCGGGCAATTGCTGTATGAACGCGGACATGGACGCACGCTATCCGCAAGAGAATTGACGTAGTGCCACTTAAAGATCCCTGTAGATCTCCTCGCTTGTCCTTCCCGATCGCCCTCGGGCACCGTTCTCCTGTGCACAGCGACCCGCAGACCGCCCCGAAGCCGCCCGCCCCGGCACCGCCCGCCTCCCCCTGGCGGGCCCGTGACTTCCGCACCCTCTTCGCCGCCACCACCCTCAGCCAGCTGGGCACCAACGTCGGCTACGTCGCCGTGCCCCTGGTCGCGGTGGCCGCGCTGGACGCGGGTCCCGGGCAGGTCGGCGCCCTCGCCACCCTCAGCACCCTGGCGTTCCTGCTGATCGGGCTGCCGGCCGGGGCGTGGGTGGACCGGATGCGGCACCGGCGGGTGCTGATCGGAGCCGACCTCGCCCGCTCCCTGCTGTTCGTCTCCGTGCCCCTGGCCTGGTGGCTCGACGCGCTCACCCTCGGCCAGCTCTACACGGTGGTGCTGCTCACCGGCTGCGCCACGGTCTTCTTCGACGTCGGCTCGCAGAGCGTGCTGCCCCAACTGGTCGGCCGTGACGCCCTGGTGGGGGCGAACGCCGCCGTCGTCAGCCTCCAGGCGGCCGGCAACGTCGCCGGGCGCGGTCTGGGCGGCGCCCTCGTCCAGTTGTTCACCGCCCCCGTCGCCGTGCTCTGCACGGCCGTGGCCCACTTCGCCTCCGCCCTCCAGCTCGTCGCCCTGCGCGGCGGCACCGATCCACGGCCCCCCGCGGCCCGCACCGGCCTGGCCGCCCAGATCGCCGAGGGGCTGCGCCACGTCCTCGGCAACTCCGAACTGCGCGCCCTCGCGCTCACCGCCTCGCTCACCAACCTCGGGTCGCAGATCGTGAACACCATGCTGCCCGTGCTGTTCGTGCGGGAACTGCACCTCTCGGCGAGCGTCCTCGGCCTGTACTGGGCCGCGGGCGGCCTCGGTCTGCTGCTCGGCGCCCGCTGCGCCCGCCCGCTCGCCACCCGCCTCGGGCTCGGCCCCACCCTCGCGCTGGCCGGCCCGCTCCTGGCGCCCGCCGCCCTCCTCGTCCCGCTCATCGGCCGCGGGCCCTGGCTGTGGCTGGCCGGGGCGGGCTGGGCGGTGGCGATGTTCAAGACCGGCATGGACAACGTCCTCGGGGTCAGCCTGCGCCAGGGGATGACGCCCGACACCCTGCTCGGCCGGATGAACGCCACCTTCCGCTGCATGCTGACCGGTGCCCTCGCGATCGGCGCGGCCCTGTCCGGTCTGCTCGGCGAGCTGGCTGGGGTGCGCACCACCCTGTGGACCGGCGCCGCCCTCCTGACGGTGGCCTTCCTCCCGGTGCTGCTCTCCCCGGTCCGCGGACGCCGCGCGCTGCCGGGCGAGGAGACGGGCGAGCCCGCGACGTCGCGCCGGTGAGCCGCGGAGGCGCGCCATGAGCCGTCTCACATTCCTCCGCACTCGTAC
Organism: Streptomyces glaucescens; assembly: GCF_000761215.1. Taxonomy (GTDB): domain Bacteria; phylum Actinomycetota; class Actinomycetes; order Streptomycetales; family Streptomycetaceae; genus Streptomyces; species Streptomyces glaucescens_B. The sequence continues at coordinate 6,880,552 of NZ_CP009438.1, forward strand.
AACCACTTGGGCGTGGCAGACGTCTAGGTCTGAGACATCCACCGCAATGAAAGGGCAAGGCTGGACATGGGGGACAAAACCAGACGGGCCACCGTCGTCCTGGGTGCCACCGCGCTGATGGCACCGCTCACACTCGTACTCGGCGCCGGGTCGGCGCAGGCCGCGAGCTGTACCACGCAGACCGGTCCGTACCAGAAGCAGGTGGAGAAGTTCCTCGGCCGGCCGGTCGACGGGCGGCAGTCCGCCGCGGACTGCAAGGCCATCCAGGCCTTCCAGACCAAGCACGGCATCCAGCCGAACGCCGGCTACGCGGGGCCCGTCACCTGGGGTGTGATGGACCTCATGCTGAAGCAGAAGGCCGTGGGGAACAAGCCGAACAAGGACGGCAAGTGCCCGGTGAACAAGGGCCGCATCGCCTGCGTGAACCTGACGCTCCAGCTGAGCTGGATCCAGGACGGCAGCAAGCTCGTCTACGGTCCGGTCCCGGTCCGCACCGGCCGTGACGGCTACGAGACCCGCACCGGCCTGAAGAAGGTGTACTGGCGCAACATCGACCACGTCTCCTCCATCTACGACGTGCCGATGCCCTACGCCCAGTTCTTCGACGGCGGCCAGGCGTTCCACTCCGTCGGCGTCAGCATGTGGAACCCGCCGGGCTCCCACGGCTGCGTCAACATGACCAAGACGCACGCCAAGCAGTACTGGTCGCTGCTGAAGAAGGGCGACGACGTCTACGTCTACGGCCGCAAGCCGGGCACCTGACATCGCCGTGGCGGGGAGCCCTGCCTCGCAGGGGAACCGCCGCCGGCGAGCGGGGGAATGGGAGTGATCAGCGACACGGTCCGATATGTCCGCTTCGCTCCCGTTCACTCACACGGCCTTCACCTCGGGCGCCGTATGCTTCACAGTATGTCCACCAGTGTTGAAACCGTTTCCGAGCGATCGGCCGCGGAGGTCAACGAGGAGATCCGGGCCCTGTGGCTCCGGTCGGGCGGGACACTGAACACCGAGCAGCGCGAGGAATACCAGCGGCTCGTGATGGAGTGGGCCGACCGCACCTCGGCCGCCTGACCCCCCGATCCTCGGTCAGCCCCAGCTCGCCGAGTACTGGCGCTGGTAGGCCCTGCGGTCCTGCTCCGTGCGGATCCACCGCGTGGCCACCAGCGCGACCAGACTGCCCGCCACGACCAGCAGCCCCGGACCCGTGTTCCGCGGGTCCGTCAGCCGTGCGTACAGGGACGGCGTCCCCGTGCCGCCCGCCGCCGCTGCCGGCGCACCGGGCGCGATCGCGCTCTGCGTCGCCGAGGAACCCGGTCCCGGCGCGGCCGCACCCGTCGCGGTGATCAGCCGCACCCCGAGCGACTCCATGGCCGCCGTCACCGGCTGGAAGAAGGTCGTCCCGCCGGTACGGCAGTCGCCGCTGCCGCCCGAGGTCACGCCCAGCGCGATCCCCGCCGCGAACAGCGGCCCGCCGCTGTCGCCCGGCTCCGCGCAGACATCCGTCTCGATCAGTCCCGTGACCGTGCCCTCCGGATAGTTCACCGTCGCGTCCAGCGCGGTCACCCGCCCGTCGCGCAGCCCGGTGGTGCTGCCGCTGCGGAACACCCGCTGCCCGACGGCCGGATCGGCCGCCCCGGTGATCCGCACGCCCTTCCCGTCGCCGACCGCCACCACGTCGGCACCCTCGCCCGCCCGGCCCCCGGCGTACCGCACCAGCGAGTAGTCGTTGCCCGGGAAGCTCCCGGCGACCGTGCGGCCCACCTGCCGCGTGCCCTGGCCGTCGGCGAACCAGACGGACCCGGTGGGCCCGCAGTGCCCGGCGGTGAGGATGAACTCACGCCGCCCGTCGGTCACGTTGAACCCTGTCGAACAGCGCCCGCTCGTCGACAGAATGGGCTGCGCCCCGTTCAGCCGGGTGGTGAAGGTGCCCGCGGAGCGCTCCATCCGGACGTGTCCGCCGATGCCCTCGGCGACTTCGGCCAGGGCGGCCCAGTCGGTGGCGGAGACGGTGCGGTCGGCGCGGACCACCACCTCGTTGTGCCGGTAGTCCACCGCCCAGGCCGTGCCGGCCACCCGCGGGGCCGCCCGCAGTGTCGCGGTGGCCGACCTCAGCTCGCTCAGGCTGTGCCGCACGACCTTCGGCGTGGCGCCCGCCCGGCGCACCTCGGCGGCCGTGCCCCGGTCGGTGACCGCGACCACCGGCCGCCCGTCGGCACCGATCCAGCTTCCCGCGGTGCGCTCGGCCCCGAGCCGCCGTACCAGCTCCGCGCCGTCGGCCGGCACCGGATCCGGCGGCGGGCTCGCCACCGCCTGGGTGACCATCGTCGTCCCGAGCAGCAGGCCGCCGACGGCCGCCAGCCGTGCCGCTCGCCGGACGATCCGTCGTCGTACGTGCCTCATGCATGGCTCCCGAACCCCGAACGCGCGGTGCCCGCACCGCGGGGGCCTCCGGCAGTCGAGTGCCCCCCTTCGCATACGTGCCGGGAGCCGGGCCCGTTCAGCCCGGCCCGGGGCGCACGCCCCGGTCCGCGTCAGTTCTTGCGGGCCACGCCGCCGAACATCGCCACCTCTTCCCGCTCGGCGCCGTCAGCGCTCTCCGGGCGCCAGCGGGAGCAGGAGACCACGCCGGGCTCCAGCAGCTCCAGCCCGTCGAAGAACCGGGTGACGTCCTCGGGGCTGCGCTGGGTCAGCTTGGGGGTGCCGTGCTCGTTCCAGAACTTCACCGCCTCGTCCACGTCCGGCATGGACGGCGAGGTGATGGTGTGCGACAGCACCAGGTGGCTGCCCGCGGGAAGCGCGTCCACCAGCCGCCGGACCACGCCGTACGGGTCCTCGTCGTCGCCCACGAAGATGACCACGCCGAGCAGGATCAGCGCCACCGGCTCGCTGAAGTCCAGCGTCTTGGAGGCGTGTTCGAGGATCGCGTCGACATTGCGCAGGTCCTCGTCCAGGTAGTCGGTGCGGCCCTCGGGGGTGCTGGTGAGCAGCGCGCGGGCGTGCGCGAGGACGAGCGGGTCGTTGTCCACGTAGACGATCCGCGACTCGGGGGCGAGCCGCTGGGCGACCTCGTGGGTGTTGTCGGCGGTCGGCAGTCCGGTGCCGATGTCCAGGAACTGGCGGATCCCCGCCTCCTCGACGAGGTACCGCACGGCGCGGCCCAGGAAGAGCCGGTCGGCCCGCGCGTACTCGCCGATGCCCGGGTGCAGCCGGCGGATCTGGTCACCGGCCGCGCGGTCGACCTCGTAGTTGTCCTTGCCGCCCAGCCAGTAGTTCCAGATGCGGGCCGTGTGCGGCTGGGAGGTGTTGATGCGCTCGCGCAGGGAGTCGGCCACGCCGTCCGTGGTGGGCGGGTTCTCGGTCACGGGATCAGCTCCTGGGATGCCGGAATGCGTAGGGACACGGTGAGTGTCAAGGAGCAATCTAGACGGAGGAGTTGATCATTGCCGATCCCTGTGCGCGTTTTGTTGCGCCACGCCCGCTCCCCGCGCGTCCGCCGCGGTCCGCATGCGCGTGGCCCGCCCCGGCCGGCGGGCGCCGCCTAGACTCGCGGCATGGACGAGACGCCCACCGCCCGGCTCGGTGCGGGCAAGTACCTGCTGATCACCAGCTACCGCAGGAACGGCACCGGGGTGGACACCCCGGTGTGGGTGGTGGCCGACGGGGACGCGCTCGGCGTGTGGACGGTCGCCGACTCCTGGAAGGTGAAGCGGATCCGCAACCGCAGCGACGTCCGCATCGCCCCGTGCGACGTGCGCGGGAACCCGCTCGGTGAGGCCGTCGAGGCCACCGCCGAGATCTGTGACGCGGCCACGACCGCCCGCTACCGCCGGCTGATCGCCCGCAAGTACGGCCTCGTCGGCCGGCTCACCCTGCTCGGCAGCCGGCTGCGGCGCGGGACGGAGGGCACGGTCGGCATCCGGCTGACGCCCAAGGCCGCACGATCCGCCTGAGGCCCGACAGTCACACGGCCCGCACGGCCCGCACGGCCCGTCCGAGGGCCGCCTGAGACCCGCTCAGCTCCAGGCCCGGTAGGGCTCGTCGACCAGCTGGAAGACGGGCTCGCCGCGCACCGGGTCCTTGGCCGTGGACAGCCGCACCCGGTCGCCGCTGTGGATGCCGATGGGCGGGCCCATGACCCTGCCCCGCACCACGAACCCCTCCGCCATCTCTATCAGCGACACATTGCGCGCCGCCGGGGTGTTGCGGTGCACCACCGTGGAGTGGCGGACCGTGCCCGTGCCCTCGCTGCGCTCGGTCCGCAGATCGCTGCCCTGGCACACCGGACACAGCAGCCGGTGGTACATCGCGGTGCCGCACCAGGTGCAGCGCTGGAAGAGGATCGTCTCCTCGTCCGCCGTCCGGTGCTCGATCGTGGGGGCGAGGACGCCCGCCGCGGAGCCGGCTCCCTGCTGAGCGGCGCTGCCTGAGTGGTGGTACACGCTGTCAACTCCCTGCGCTCGGCCGGAATCCCGCGTGCGCGGCTCACCGTGCACGCCCGTGCCCGGTTCGCCGTGCCACCGTGCACGCCGACAGGTTATGGCACTCAGTGTCACGCGTAAAGGCACTCCGTACCCCGATTTTTGCCGCGTTCAGTCCCGGCCGAGCGTGGTCTCGATCTCCTGCACCACCCGCCACAGGGGCGCCCCCCGCCGGGACACGACCACGACCACGTCCTCGGGCCCTTCCGCGGCCGGCGGCACGGGGGACGCGCCGAAGGCCGACTGGACGTAGCCCAGCGCGTGGTCCACGGCCGCGCCCGCGTCGCCCTGCCCGTCGGAGCGCAGCCAGGAGCGCAGCGCGTTGTTGTGCGCCGCCACGACGGCCGCGGCGATCACGTCGGCGCGCAGCGTCCCGTCGCGCCGCCCGGCGAAGCGCCCGCGCAGGTAGTCGGCGAGGGCCCGCTCGTAGCGCCACACCACCGACAGCTCGTAGGCGCGCAGCCCGGGGACCTTCTTGGTGAGCCGGTAGCGCTGCACCGAGAAGGCCGGGTTCTCGGCGTACATCCGCAGCACCAGCCGGGCGGCGTCGCAGACCCGGGCCACCGGCTCGTCGCCCTCCCCGCCGGCCGCAAGGAAGGCCTCCATGTCGGCAAGGCACCGCTCGTGGTCGGGGAAGACCACGTCCTCCTTGGAGGGGAAGTAGCGGAAGAAGGACCGCCGCCCCACCCCGGCGAGGGCCACGATGTCGTCGACGGTCGTCTGCTCGTAGCCCCGCTCCAGGAACAGCCGGAAGGCCGCCGCGACCAGGGCGTCCCGCATGGGCGGCTTCCCGCCCGACGCCCGCGCCTTCTCGCCGTCCCCCGGCGCCGCACTGCTGGAGCTCATGGACGGGAACGTTACACGGCGATGGCACTGAGTGCTGTGCAAGGAGGGAACTGAGTGCCCTGCCGGGCCTCCGCGTACTCTTTCCGCACCTCAGCGCCCGCCCCACCCAGGAGTCCCGATGCCGCGCGCCCGCCTGCTGTACGTCACCGACCTGGCCTACCCGGCGCGCGGACGGCGCTACGGCGACGAGGACATCGAGCTGACCTCCCGGCTGCGCGCGGACTTCGACCTCGCCCTGTGCCACCCGCGGGACGCGACGGCGCTGATGGACGCCTTCGACGCCGTCGTGGTCCGCAACAGCGGCCCCGTCCTCGCGTACCGGGACGCCTACGACGCCTTCCGCGCGCACGCCCTGCGCACCGGGGCCCGGGTCTACAACCAGCTCACCGGCCGGGCGGACATGGCCGGCAAGCAGTATCTGCTCGACCTGACCGCGGCGGGCTTCCCCGTCATCCCCACCGCGGACCGGGCGGCCGGCCTGGAGCTGCTGCCGCGCGCCGAGCGCTATGTGGTCAAGCCCAAGCTCGGTGCCGACTCGATAGGCCTGCGGATCGTCACCGCCGGGGAACTGCCCGGCCTCACCGACGACGGCGTCCTCGTCCAGCCGCACATCGACTTCGCCTACGAGGTCTCGTTCTACTTCGTCGACCACGACTTCCAGTACGCCCTGTACGCCCCTGACCCCGAGCGCCGCTGGGCGCTCCAGCCGTACGAACCCACCGGCGCCGACCTGGACTTCGCCCGGCGCTTCATCGAGTGGAACACCGTCGGGCACGGCATCCAGCGGGTCGACGCCTGCCGTGCCCCGGGTGGCGGGCTGCTGCTGGTCGAGCTGGAGGACCTGAACCCGTACCTCTCCCTCGACGCGCTCCCGGCGGACCGGCGCGACGCGTTCGTCGACGCGCTGAAGGCCGCCCTGCACCGGTTCCTCGGCGCGGACTGACGCCGCCGGCCGGCACGGCTCAGCCGGGTCTCTTCTCCCCGGCGGCGCGGACCCGGGCCACCGCCGCCGCCACCTCCCGCCGCAGCGGCTCCGCCAGCGGGTCGCCCTGGACGGCCGCCACCAGTCCGTCCGCGAGCCGGTGCAGCTTGGTGTTGGTGTGCTGGGAGACGGCGACCAGCACCTCCCAGGCGTCCTGCGGGCTCAGCCCGAACGACGCCATCAGCACTCCGCGCGCCAGGTCGATGGTGGGCCGGGTCCGCATGGCCCGGCGCAGCTGGACGACCTCCAGGCCCGACTCCGGCCGGTCGCCGGTCCGCTCGGCGGCGGCCGGTGCGAACAGCGGCAGGGTGCCGGTCAGGGTGAGCAGCCGCTCGACGGCGGGGGAGACGGCCCGCAGGGTGACCGACTTGCCTTCGCCCAGCGCCTGCTCGCGGAGGGCCAGCAGGATGTTCAGGCTCGAGCAGTCGCAGAAGGCGACCTCGCTCAGATCCAGGTCGATGCCGTCGTCCGTGCCCGCGAGCGCGGTCCGCAGCGCGGCGCGCAGGTCCTCGCCGGCCTCCAGGCCCAGCTCGCCGGAGACGGTCACGCGTGCCCGGCCGCCGTCGGGGCGGGTGCGAACGGTCGGTCCCAGGCTCCCGACCGCCGACGGCGGGTGGTCCTCAGACTCCGGCATGGCCGACTCTCCCTCGGATCTCTGCCTGCCCTCCGTTACAGGCTGAATCCCGCGACGATGTACGTCAAGCTATACATGAAATAGATTTCGCGTTTTGGTATACGGGAACGGTCAGTCCTATGATGTCGGCATGGGTGGAGTGCCTGAGCCGCATACTGGATGGACGTTCCTCACCAATCACGCACGAGTGCTGGCCGCCATCGCCGACGACCACAACGCGCGGATCCGCGACATCGCCGCGCACTGCAGGCTGACGGAACGCGCCGTACAGAAGATCATCGCCGACCTGGAACAGGCCGGTTACCTCTCGCACAGCCGGGAGGGGCGCACGAACACGTACCGGATCGAGCCCGGCAAGGTGCTGCGGCACCCGGCCGAGGCGGGGCTGACGGTGGCGTCCCTGCTGTCCGTGCTCGCCCGGGACGAGGCTGGTCAGGGCCGGCCCGCGGAGACCGGGGAGACCGTGGGCGACCGCGGCTGACCTCGCGCGGTGACCCGTCCGGCCCGGGCCGCTGCCGTGACACGGCGGAACCTGCGGGCGGCCGCCGTTCCACGGCCGGACCGACGGGCCGCTGCCGTTCTCGCCGCGCCCTCACGCCGTTCCGGGCACGCGGTCACCCGCCCCGGCGCCGGACGCCGTCGCCGGAACCCGGATGTCGAGTACGCACACGTCGTCCCGCCGCTCACCCTCCAGCAGCGCCGCGAGCAGCGGTTCCAGGGAGCCGGGCTCGTCGCGGTGACGGGTCACGGCCGCGTCCGCCAGCCGTTCCAGACCGCGGTCGATGCCCTCTCCGGGGCGCTCCACGAGACCGTCCGTGTACATCAGCAGCCGGTCCCCGGGCCGCAGCAGGCACTCCTCCTCCTCGAACACCGGCCGGTGGCTCGCCCCGAGCAGCACACCGCGCGGCCGGTCGAGGAACCGGGCCCGGCCGTCGCGCAGCAGCAGCGGCGGCGGGTGCCCGGCCTGCGCCCACACCAGCCGGCCCTCCCGGGCGTGGTAGCGGGCCAGTACCAGCGTCGCCGTGCCGTGCGAGTCCCGCGAGTGCAGCAGCAGCGTGTTCAGCCGGCCGAGGGCACCGGTCAGCGACGAGCCGGTGATCACCATGCCCTTGGCGGTGAACCGCAGCTGGGCCATCGTGGCGACGGCGCCGACACCGTGTCCCGCCACGTCACCCACCACGAACAGGGCGTCGTTGTCGGGGAGTTCGATGGCGCTGAACCAGTCGCCGCCGACCTGCACCCCGGACTGGGCGGGCAGATAGGCCACTTCGACCCGAAGTCCGGCCAGGTGCAGCGGCTTGTCCGGCAGCGGCAGCAGCGCGTGCTGCAGCCGTCCGGCCAGCGCCCGCTCGGCGCGCAGCGCGCCGTGCTGGGTGAGCATCGCGCGCTCGCTGGCGACCAGCGCGAGTTCGGCCCGGCGCTGGGCGGTGAGGTCCTGGAGGAAGCCGTGCACCTCGACCGGCGTGCCCCGCGGGTCCGTGACCGCCTCAGCGACGAGCCGCAGGTGCCTGACCCCGTTCCCGGTGCTGATCCGGAACGGCGCGTCCGCGGGCAGGCCCGCCTCCAGCAGTCCGCCCAGCGCGCGGGACAGGGCCGGCACGTCCTCGGGCAGGGCCAGACCGGGCAGGTCGTCCAGCCGGAGCGGGCCGTGCCCGGGGTCCCGGCCGAGCACCGTGAAGACCTGCGCGGACCAGGTGACCTCCCGGGTGACCAGGTTCCAGTTCGCCCAGCCCAGGTTGCCCAGCCGCTGCACGTCCGCCAGCCGGCGCTCCTGCCGGGCGGACGGGTCCGTGCGCGACCAGCGGACGAGCAGTCCGTCGCCCAGCCGGGTCACGCGCACCCGGGAGGCGGACAGCCCGGCGGCCCCGGCCGCCTCGTCCCGCTGCCCGTACGGCTCGCCCTCGTACGGCTCTCCGGTGGCGAGCGTGCGGGCGCAGCCCTCCCACAGCGCCTCCTCGGCGGCCCCCGGCCGGCACTCCAGGACGCGCAGGCCCACCGGCCGGCCGCCGTCGCACCCGAGGACGCCGGCCGTCTCGGGGCTCGCGGCGTCGATGCGGTAGTCCTCGACCTCGCCGGTCGGCGCGCGCAGCGCGGTCAGCAGTACGGCCGCGCCGGGCAGCGTGTCCAGCACCGCCTGGACGGCCTCGGCACCGCCGGCGGCCGGGGGTTCCGGACGGGCGTCGAACGCCCGCAGGCGGCCGGCGCACAGCCGGACGACGGCCCGCAGGTGTTCCCGGGTGCGCGGTGAGAACCGCCCCGGGCGCCGGCGCAGCACCCCGAGGGAGACCTCGGCGGTGTCACCGGTGACCACGGGCAGCCAGGCACGCGACGGCCAGCGCTCCGGCGGGTCACCGATCAGCAGGGAGCGCGGCCCGCCCCGGTCCAGGTCCTCCAGCCAGCGGGGCTCCCCGGCACGCAGCGCGTCCAGCGGGGCGATCCCGGCCAGCGGCGGGACCCGGCGCCACTGCGCGGCGAGGGTGTCGTCGATCCCGGCGTGCCCGATCAGCTCCAGTCCGTCCTCGGGCAGCCGGGCGAAGAGCATCACCGCGTCGGCGCCCACGCCGGGGCCGAGGTGCTCCAGCAGGCAGCGGGCGAGTTCGCGCGGTGACCGCACCCGCACGAGGGCCGCGCCGAGCAGTCCGAGCGCGGTGCCGTCGTCCTGGGGTGCGGCGGGGCCGCCGGTCCCGGAGAGGGGACGGCCGGAGGGGACCGGGGGGACGGGAAGCGCCGAGGCGGCGGACGGCCGCGCCGGTGGAGCACCGGACAGGTCCCCGAGCGTGATCCAGCACTCCTCGATCAGTGTGCGACGGCCCGCCTCGGCCCGTGCCAGCAGTTCCTCGTGCGCGGCCTCGGCGGAGCAGCCGGTCAGCGCCATGAGTGCGCCCTTGGCGCGCTCCAGCACCGCAACGGTGGCGGCCCGGTCGCGCAGCCGGTCGCGTTCGGCCCGCTGCCTGGCGACGAACCCGAAGGGTCCGGGCGCGCCGGTCGCGATCTCCGACCGGGTGGGACCCGCAGACTCGCTCGTCACGCGTCGAGCATGGCACACCGCGCGGGCGGCGGGACCCGGCGGTCACGAAGGCGTTACGGGCGCGAGGTCACGGCGGGCCCGCTCAGCGGCCGGCGGTGTGGCCGGCCAGGGCCTGGCTGACGGCGCGCACGCTGCGGGCGATGTGCTGGAGCTGGAGCACCTCGGCGGCGTACAGCTTGATCGTGTGCTCGATGACCGACTCGGGCATGCCGAGGCGGGGCAGATCGGCGCGGGCGGTCTGCAGGGCGGTGCGGGCGACGCGGATCTCCTGCTCGACCTGGAGCTGGGCGTGCCGGGCGAGCAGCACGGGGTGGCGGATCAGGGCCGGGTAGCTGGCGTACCGCGACGGCACCAGCTCGCGCAGCCACTTGGCCGCCGAGCGCTCCCAGTCGTAGCTGCCGGGCGTCTTGACCTGGCACGGCCAGTCCGGGCTGATGCGCGTGGTCGTCAGGGTCATGTGCATCGCTTCCAATGTGCTGCGTCGCTGGGGGAGGGACGACGGACGCGGCGGGCCCCCGGCCTAGGGGATGACCGGGGGGCCGCCGCCGTGGGCGCGCGCGGTGCGACGCCCGGCCGGACGCCCGGGGCCGTCGTGGGTGGTACGGCGGCTTCGGGAGTTTCTGGTGGTGCGGGATCCGCGAGCAGTATTTATATATGCCGTCGCCTTTGCAAGACGTATGAAAACATTCATGCGCGCTTTCGGCGCAAGCGTCCCGCTGTGTCGTGGTTCGGCAGGGGGTCGGCTTTACCGGGGGGCGTTCAGTCCCGCAGGAAGAACTGGTGCTGGTCGGAGATCTGCTCGTACGACTCCAGCCGGGCCTGGGTCCGCTCCGGGTCCGCGTCGGTCATCGCCTGGAGGAGGGCGGCGGCCATCACACCGGGCGCGGCGTAGGAGTCGAAGACCAGCCGGGAACCGGTGCCCGTGGCGAAGGTGACGTCGGCCTCGTCGGCCACCGGCCCCAGCGCGAGATCCGTGATCAGCGCGACGCGCAGCCCCGCGCCGCGCGCCACCCGCACCGCGGTCAGCGTCTCCTGCGCGTGCCGCGGCAGCGAGAACGCCAGCACCCAGGTGCCGCCCGCCTCCCGGGACTGGAGCAGCGCGTCGTAGGCGACGGTGCCGCCCAGCGTCACCAGCCGCACGTCCGGGTGGATCCGGCGGGCGGCGTACGCGAAGTACTCGGCCAGCGAGGCGGAGATGCGCAGCCCCAGCACGGTCAGCGGGGTCGACGCGGACAGCTCGCGGCCCACCGCGATCACCCGGTCCGGGTCGGCGAAGTCACGCCGCAGGTTCTCCAGGTTCTCGATCTCGGCGTCCACCGCCGCCTGCAGCTCGTTGGCGCGGTCCTCCTCCGCCGGCCCGCCGGCCAGGGTGCCGAGCGCGATCGCCTGGAGCTTCTCGCGCAGCGCCGGGTAGCCGCTGAACCCGACGGCCGCGGCGAACCGGGTCACCGACGGCTGGCTCACCCCCACCCGCTCCGCGAGATCGGTGATCGACAGGAACGCCGCCTCGGTGATGTGCTCGATCAGGTACTGGGCGATGCGCCGCTGCCCCGGCGACAGCCGAGGCTGGTCGAAAAGCACCCGGAGCTGGGAAGTCGGGGCGGCCTCCACCTCCGGTGCGGTCTTCCCCGAGGTGATCGCGGATGCCTGTGCGCGTGCCTGCTGCGGCGATGGCACCGGTGCGCCTCCTTTGCTTCCCACGGAGTTTCAACATAACCCACGCACCGCGTTCACCAGGGCCGCCCGCACGGCCCCCACCTGCGGCGGACGGTGCGCGGGGGGCACCCGCGCCCCGGCCGCCCCGGCCGCGGGGCGGAACACCGCCGCCCGGACGCCGGCGCTCGCCGAGGAGCCCGGCGCGTGCGCTATCCGGCGAGGTCCGCGACCGCCACCACCAGGTCCGCGCGGCCCCGGGTCGCGGCGACCAGTTCGGCGTTGCGCTGGTCGGTGCGCCGCACCCAGGCCACCGCCTCCGCGTGCGCCTTGCCGAACGCCTCGTGCCGGGCGACGAGCCGGCGCACCCGCTCGGCCTCGTCGAGTTCGCAGAACCAGACCTCGTCGAGCTGGGGCCGCACCCGCGCCCACGCGCCCGTGTCCAGCAGCAGGTAGTTCCCCTCCGTCACGACCAGGCGGGCCGTCGGCTCCACCGGCACCGCACCGGCGAGCGGCTGTTCGAGGACGCGCTCGAACCCCGGTGCGTACACGGTGTCCTCGCCGTCGGCCTCCTCGCGCAGCCGGCGCAGCAGGGCCGCGTACCCGGCCGCGTCGAAGGTGTCCGGGGCGCCCTTGCGGTCGCGGCGCCCGAGGCGTTCCAGCTCCGCGTCGGCGAGGTGGAAGCCGTCCATGGGCACATGGGCGACCCACGGGTCCCCGGTGCCGTTCAGCTCGCGCACCAGGCGCTCGGCCAGCGTCGTCTTGCCCGCGCCGGGCGCCCCGGCGACGCCGAGCAGGGCCCGCCGCCCCTCCGCGGCGAGGGCGCGGGCACGGATGAGGAGGTCGTCGAAGGTCAGCGGCACGCCACAGAGTCTGTCACCGCCTCCGGGGTGCGGTGCCACCGCGGGCGTGGACGGGGGTGCGCCCGGGGGTCCGCGGGGCGGGCCGCCGGGGCCGGGCGCCCCGGCGACGACGGGGCGGCACACAGCCGAACGTGGCACAGTCCGCGTCTTGTGGCGCGCGCCACCGGCTGCTCGGCCGGATGCGGGGAACCGTGTTCGGTATGACGGAGTTGACACTGACGCGACTCGGGCTCCCCGCGGCCGTCCAGGCATGCCTCTTCGACCTCGACGGCGTCGTCACGCGGACGGCCGTGGTGCACGCGGCCGCCTGGAAGGACACCTTCGACGCGTTCCTGCGACAACGCGAGGGCGAGGGGTACCGGCCGTTCGACGCCGTCACCGACTACGACGAGTACGTGGACGGACGCCCCCGCGCCGACGGCGTGCGCACCTTCCTCGCCTCCCGGGGCGTCCGGCTGCCCGAGGGCGGTCCCGGCGACCCGCCGGACGCCGGGACGGTGCACGGCCTCGGGAACCGCAAGAACGAGCTGCTGCTCGAGCGGATCCGCACCGACGGGGTCGAGGCGTACGACAGCACCCTGCGGTACCTGCGGACCGTCCGCGCGCACGGCCTGCGCACCGCGATCGTCTCCTCCAGCGCCAACTGCCGGGACGTCCTGCGCGCGATCGACGCCGAAGACCTGTTCGACGTGCGCATCGACGGGGTGGTGGCCGCGGAGCGCGGGCTGCCCGGCAAACCGCGTCCCGACACCTTCCTGGCCGCCGCCCGGGACCTCGGCGTGGAGGCGAAGCAGGCGGCCGTGTTCGAGGACGCGCTGGCCGGCATGGACGCGGGCCGCGCCGGCGGTTTCGGCTACGTCGTCGGCGTCGACCGCACCGGCCAGACCGAGGCGCTGTACGCGCACGGCGCGGACGTCGTGGTGCGGGACCTCGCGGAACTGGGGGACACCGAGTGATCGCGCAGCGGGCCTACGCCGTCGAACCGTGGACCGTCCGCGAGACGGACCTCAACCTGGACGTCCTCGCCCAGAGCGAGTCGGTGTTCGCCCTGTCCAACGGGCACGTCGGCTGGCGCGGCAACCTCGACGAGGGCGAACCGCACGGACTGCCCGGCTCCTACCTCAACGGGGTGTACGAACTGCACCCGCTGCCCTACGCCGAAGCGGGCTACGGCTACCCGGAGTCCGGCCAGACCGTCATCAACGTCACCAACGGCAAGGTGCTGCGGCTGCTGGTCGACGACGAGCCGTTCGACCTGCGCTACGGGCGGCTCGTCGCCCACGAGCGCACCCTCGACCTGCGCCGGGGCGTCCTGGAACGGGTCTGCGAGTGGACCTCCCCGGCCGGCTCCACGGTCCGGGTGCGTTCCACCCGTCTGGTCTCGCTCACCCAGCGGGCGATCGCCGCCGTGGCGTACGAGGTCGAGCCGGTCGACAGCCGCACCCGGGTGGTCATCCAGTCGGAGCTGGTCGCCAACGAGAGCCTGCCCGAACCCGACGGCGACCCGCGCGCCGCTCGGGCGCTGAAGTCACCGCTGGAGCCGGAGGAGGACTTCGCCTCCGGGCTGCGGCTGCGGCTGGTGCACCGCACCCGGCGCAGCGGGCTGCGCGTGGCGGTCGCCGCCGACCACACCGTCAGCGGGCCCGAGCGCACCACCACGTCCGCCGAGAGCAACGTCGACGTGGCCCGGCTGACCGTCACCTCCGTACTCGAGCCCGGGCAGCGGCTGCGGGTGGAGAAGCTGGTCGCGCACGGCTGGTCCGGCGCCCGCTCCCGCCCCGCGATGAGCGACCAGGTCGAGGCGGCGCTGGCGGCGGCCGACCACAGCGGCTGGGCCGGTCTGCTCAGGGACCAGGAGGCGTACCTCGACGACTTCTGGGCGCGCGCCGACGTCGAGGTCGACGGCGACGAGGAGATCCAGCAGGCGGTCCGCTTCGCCCTCTTCCACGTCCTCCAGGCGGGCGCCCGCGCCGAACGGCGCGCGATCCCCGCGAAGGGCCTGACCGGCTCCGGGTACGACGGCCACGCGTTCTGGGACACCGAGATGTTCGTGCTGCCGCTGCTCACCTACACCGAGCCGCGCGCCGTCGCGGAGGCGCTGCGCTGGCGGCAGAACACCCTGCCCGCCGCCCGGGAGCGCGCGAACCAGCTCGGCCTGTCCGGCGCCGCCTTCCCCTGGCGGACCATCGAGGGCTCGGAAGGCTCGGCGTACTGGCCGGCGGGTACCGCGGCCTTCCACGTCAACGCCGACATAGCCGATGCCGTGACCCGCTACACGGCGGTCACCGGAGACCTCGACTTCGAGCGGGAGACCGGTGTCGAACTGCTGGTGGAGACCGCCCGCCTGTGGCGTTCCCTCGGCCACCACGACCACCGGGGCGACTTCCACATCGACGGCGTGACCGGACCCGACGAGTACAGCGCGGTCGCCGACGACAACACGTACACCAACCTGATGGCCCGGCAGAACCTGCTCGACGCGGCCGAGGCCGTGCGCCGCCACCCCGAGGAGGCCGAGCGGCTCGGTGTCGACGAGGAGGAGAGCGCCGCCTGGCGGGCCGCCGCCGAGGCCATGTACGTGCCCTACAACGCCGAACTCGGCGTGCACGAGCAGCACGCCGGCTTCACCCGCTACCAGCGCTGGGACTTCGCCGCCACCCGGCCCGACCAGTACCCGCTGCTGCTGAACTTCCCCTACTTCGACCTCTACCGCAAACAGGTCGTGAAACAGGCGGACCTGGTGCTGGCCATGTACACCTGCGGCAGCCGGTTCGACGAGGAGCACATCGCCCGCAACTTCGCCTACTACGAGCCGCTGACCGTACGGGACTCCTCGCTCTCGGCGTGCTGCCAGGCCGTCATCGCGGCCCAGACGGGCCATCTGCGGCTCGCCTACGACTACACGGCCGAGGCCGCCCTGATGGACCTGGCCGACCTGGAGCACAACACCCGCGACGGACTGCACATCGCCTCCCTGGCGGGCACCTGGATGGCCCTGGTCGCCGGTTTCGGCGGGATGCGGCGCGACGGGGACACGCTCCGCTTCGCGCCGCGGCTGCCCGAGCAGTTCGACCGGCTCGCCTTCAGCCTGCAGATCCTGGGCCGCCGCCTGCGGGTGGAGATCACCCCGGAGAAGGCCACCTACACGCTGCTGTCCGGGCCGTCCCTGACCATCGGCCACCACGGCGAGGCGCTGACGGTCGGCACCGAGGGCCCGGCCGTCGGCATGGTCCCGGCGACCCCCGACCGCCCGGCCCCCCAGCAGCCCCCGCACCGCCGCCCCAACGCCCGCTGACCGCACGGGCCGGCGCCAGGAGCCTCCGGCGGGGGCCGGCACGTCGCGGCCGGTGCCGGGGGCCTCCGGCGGTGGCCGGCGCGTCGCGGCCAGTGCCGTCGGCCGGTGCCGGGCGGTGAACCCGGCGGCCCCGGCGACCGACCGGACGCGGTGGCGACGGTGGTGTGCGCGGTGTCGTCAGGGGCGTGCGCCGGTGGTCGGGTGCGGCGTCGGCGGTTGTGCGTGGCGACCGTGGGTCATGGGCGGTGCCGTTGGGGCGTGGCGCCGGTGGCCAGGCGTGGCAACGGCGGTCGTGCTCGGTGCCGTTCGGGCGCGCCGGTGGCCGGGCGCGGCGGTGCGACCGGGTATCCGCCGGCCCGCCGCGCCGGCCAGGGGCGCGCCGGCCCGTACGGGGCCGAGGCGGCCGGCCCCGCCCCGTCCTGCGCCCCGCGACGCCGTGGGTTACGTTTTGGATGATTTTCCGGACAATGCCCTCCGATCACCGACCGCGGGGGCGTCAACCCGCCCGCGAGCCGCCGGAGGACGAGGCGATGGCCGAGAGCGTGAGCGTCACCCGGGCGGGTGCCCTGCGTCTGGGCGGGCCGGGTGCCTGCGCCGTCGTGGCGGGCGCGTTCACCGCCGTCCAAATCATCCTCGTACCGCCCGCCATGGGCCTGGGCTGGGACGAGATCGTCTACGTCAGCCAGGTCGGCGACCACGCCCCCGCCGCGTTCTTCAGCGCCCCCCGCGCCCGCGGCGTCACCGTCCTCGTCGCACCCGTCGCCTCCTGGTCGTCGTCCACCGCGCTGCTGCGGGTCTATCTCGCCGTCCTGTCCGGCCTCGCCCTCCACCTCGCCCTGCGCACCTGGAGCGGCCGGTTCCCGCCACGTGTCCTGGCCACCGGCGGCGCCCTGTTCGCCACCCTGTGGGTGACCCTCTTCTACGCCCCCAGCGCCATGCCCAACTACTGGGTGGCCGTGGGAGCACTGGCCTGTGCCGGCTGCTTCCTGCGCGCCCTCGCCGCCGGCCGGGACCGGGCCGCCCTGTGGGGCATCGCCGGCAGTGCCGCGCTGATGGCGCTGATGCGGCCCACCGACGCCGTCTACGTCACGGCGCCCCTGCTCGTCCTCGCCTTGGCCACCCGCCGGTGGCGTCCGCTCGCCGTGCTGGTGGCCGGCCTCGCCGCGGGCGGCGCCCAGTGGATCGTCGAGGCGTACCTCAGCCACGGCGGACCGGCCCAGCGGCTCTCCGACGCCTCCCGCATCCAGGGCGGCCTCGGCTGGCACTTCGCCGTCGACGACCAGCTGCGCGGCCTGATCGGCCGCACCCTGTGCCGGCCCTGCACCGGGCCGCTGCCGCACCCCGCCGTCACCGTGTGGTGGTTCGCGCTGTGGGCGCTCGCCGCGACCGCCCTCGTCGTCGCGGTCCGCGCCCGGCGGCCCGCCCCCACCGCCCTGCCGCTCGCCTGCGCGGTCACCGCCGCCGTGCCCTACCTGTTCCTGATCGGCTACGCGGCCCCCCGCTTCCTGCTGCCCGCCTACGCGCTCGCCGCGCTGCCTGTCGCCGACGCGCTGTGGCACCTGGTGACCACCGGGCGGGGCCGGTGGCGCCCGGTGGCCGCGACCGTCGTCGCGCTCGGACTGGCCGGACATCTCGCCGTCCAGTTCGTGGTCCTGGACCGGACCGTGCAGCGCACCGTCGACGACCGCCGCGCCTGGGCGCACACCGCCGGAGAGCTGCACCGGCTGGGGGTCCGCCCGCCCTGCCTGCTCACCGGGCACACCGCCATCCCGCTCGCCTACTACACCGGCTGCTCCTCCGCCGCGACCGGCGGGAACAACGCCAACATCACCGTGCCCGCCATCCTGGACGCCGCCCGCCGCGTCCCGGTCGCCGCACTCGGCACGTCGAGCGGCTCCCCGCCGCCGTACGCCCGCTCCTGGGCGCCGTACCGCTTCGACCGGCTGCACCTGTACGTGGCCCCTTCGCCGGCCCGCGCGGGCGGGCCCGCGTGACGCCCGGGGCGTACACGCCCTCATCCGCCCGCCGGAGGTACTGGCGGTTACCGCTCACCCTGGCCCTGCCGGCCGCCGCGGGGTGGCTCGCCCACCGCCACTGGCCGGTGCTGGCCAGCGGTGCGGGGCGGCTCGCCGTCGCCGACCACGGGTGGCTGCTGGTGGCCGCCACCGCCGTGACGGCCACCTGGGCGTGCTCCGCGCTCGCCCAGCAGGGCGCGGTGCCCCGCGCCCTGCCCGCCGGGCGGCTCGTCGCCGCGCAGTTCGCCGCCTCCGCCGCCAACCACGTGCTGCCCGCCGGGGTCGGCGCGGGCGCCGTGACCCTGCGCTTCCTGATGCGGTGCGGCCTTCCGGCGGGCCGCTCGGCGACCGCGCTCGCGGTCAAGGCGACGGCCGGGGCGGCGGTCCGCGGCGCGCTGATCGCCGTGCTCGCGCTGGCCTGCCCCGGGGTCCTGCGGCTGCCGTCCGGATCCGGCGGCCGGATCACCCTCGCGCTCGCCCTCGCCCTCGCCGTCGTCCTGGCCGTGGCCGTGCTGCCGGCCCTCGCCCGCCGGTGGCCGCGCGCCCGCCGGGCCGCCGCCGCCGTCCTCGCGGACGTGCGGGCGGTGCACGCCCGGCCGCGCCGGGCGGCGGCCCTGTGGGGCGGCTCGCTGGCCTTCGCCGGGCTGCACGCCGTCGCGCTGATCGCCGTCACCCAGGCCGTCGCCCTGCCGCTGCCGCCCGCCCGGGTCGCCCTGCTCTATCTCGCCGCCAGCAGCGCAGCCGCCCTGCTCCCCACCCCCGGCGGACTCGGCTCCCTGGACGCCGCGCTCGGCCTCGCCCTCACCGCGGCCGGCGCCCCGCCGCCCGCCGCGGCCTCCGCCGTGCTCGGCTACCGGCTGCTGACCGTGTGGCTGCCGCTGATACCGGGACTGCTGGTGCTGGCGGTGCTGGTGCGACGCCGGACGCTGTGACGGGAACAGGTGTTTCCGCGCTGCCGGCTTCTGGTAGGAGTCGGGATGTCGGGCCGAGGAACAGGGGGAGTGGCATGACGTACGGCACGAGCGAAGGCCGGCTGGGGGCGGAGTTCCTCACCCCGGGGAGCGCGTCCTTCACCGAGTTCCTGGCGGCCCACCGCCCCGGACTGCTGCCCACCCGCAGCCCGTTGCCCGACGGCGTCCGCGCCGCCCCGGGCAGCGCGCCGCACGGCACCACGGTGCTCGCCCTCACCTACCGCGACGGTGTGCTGATCGCCGGCGACCGCAGGGCGACCATGGGCAACCTCATCGCCCAGCGCGACCTGGAGAAGGTGTACCCCGCCGACGACCACACCGCGGTCGCCTTCGCCGGCACGGTCGGCCTCGCCCTGGACATGGTGAAGCTCTACCAGGTCGAGCTGACCCACTTCGAGAAGATCGAGGGCGCGCCGATGTCGCTCGGCGCCAAGGCGACCCGGCTGTCCGCCATGCTCCGGCAGAACCTCGGCCAGGCCATGCAGGGCCTCGCCGTCGTCCCGCTGCTGGCCGGCTACGAGGCCGGGCGGGGCCGCATCTTCGGCTTCGACGTCGCGGGCGGCACCTACGAGAAGACCGGCTTCCACGCCGAGGGCTCCGGCTCGCCGTACGCCCGGGGCGCGCTGAAGAAGCTGTACCGGCCGGGCCTGTCCCGGCGGGAGGCGGCCCTCGCCGCGCTCCAGGCGTTGTGGGACGCGGCCGACGACGACTCGGCGACCGGCAGACCGGACGTCGGCCGGCGGATCTTCCCGGTCGTCTCCGTCATCACCGGGGACGGTTTCGAGCGCCTGCCCGAGCAGGAGACGGCGGAACTGAGCCGCACGACGGCCGAGCAGCGCACCGCCCGCCCGGACGGCCCGCACGCCGCACCCTGAGGACGGCCGGCCGGGGCCGGTCTCCCCGCGGTGTGACGAGAACCGCCAGGTTGGAGGCGGCGGAACGGGAAACGCGGAGAGGACGAACCATCCGAGCCGAGTCCCGGCACGACAGGGAGGCAGCCATGGCCGACACGGACCGCGCGCAGACCGATGCGATGGCGGACGACGCCTACCAGCCCACCGGCACGAACGAGGAGCAGGAGGACGCCGCGCCCCTGGACCTCCAGGACGCGCTGGACGAGCGGACCTACGACGACGCCCTCGACGAGGGCTACTCGCCGCCGGAGAAGCCGCTGGGCGTCACCAAGCACGGTACGACGGCCGCCGAGCAGCACGAGGGCGAGAGCCTCGACCAGCGGCTCGCGCAGGAGGTGCCCGACGCCCAGGAGGTCGCCGGGGACGACATCGGGGACCTGCCGGGCGGCGAAGGCGAACCGGTGGACCCCGAGGCGGGCGGTGCCCGTGCCGGACGGCTGGTCGCCCCGGACGAGGGCGCCCACACCGACACGACGCGGGAGCAGATCGCCGAGGACGTGGGCATCGACGGGGGCGCCGCGGGCGCCGAGGAGGCCGCGATGCACGTCACCGACGACGACATGACGACGCCGGTGGACGACGAGAACCCCTGACGCGGGACGGGACCCTCACGGGGAACGGGGCCCTGCGGGGCACGGACGGACGGGTCGGCGAGGCGAGCAGGTCCCCTGACGTGGCCGGACGGACCGGTCCGGGTTAGGGGACCGGACGGAGGGACCGGGCGAAGACGGCCGCCCCCGGGGCCGGTCGTCGCAGATGTGGCCGACCGCCTGCCATGGGCGCCAGGGAGTGATCGACCGCCGGCAGTCGGCGCCAGGGCGTGATCGACCGCCGGCAGTCGGGGCCAAGGGGCGACCGGCCGCCGGCGGCCGGCGTCAGGAGGGGTGACGGCCGGGCGGCCGGCTAAGGCAGCAGCTTGTCGAGGGCCGCCGGCCCCTCCTGGTCCAGCTTGCGCTGGGCCCATTCGAGGTTGCCCGGGGTGAGGTCCTTGCCGGAGGCCAGGACCAGGTCCTCCGGGGACACATCGGTGCCGGTGCGGGTGTGGAGCAGGCTGTCCGGGGTGGCGCGGTCCTGGGACGGCTGGGACGCGCCGGAAGGTGAAGTCGACATGATCTCCGCTCCTCGGTCCGATCGTTGGTTCGGCCCCGGTGCTGGCGACGGGCCTGATAACACCATTCACCCGGGGAGCGCACCGTGCATCCGGAAGGCGCCGGGGCACCGCCTCCGGCGGCCCGCTCCCGTCCCGCGAGGAGTACCTTCCCACGCCCGCCCCTAACCTCCTCCCTCCTCCCGCCTCCCACCGGCCACCGGCCATCGGGCGGGCCGGTCGCGGCCGCGCGTGAGCGCTGAGGCCGCGCACGCCGGCCGGCGGCGGCCCGGCGTACGGCGGCACCGCCGGTCAGCGGGCCGTCAGCAGGGCCTCCGCCTCGGCCAGGATCTCCGTCACCCGGAGGCCGAACGCGGCGTCGCACGCGTGCGGGCGGCCGGTGCCGGCCGCCTCGCGCAGGGCGTCCACGGCCCTGCTCACGGCGGGGACGACCGCCTCGGACCCGTCCGGGAGGACCGCCACCCCCGCGGTGCCGCGCAGTTCGACGGTGACCCCGGCCGCCTCCGGCGGCGCGGTGAGGCTGAGGGCGAGGGTGCTCGACGCGCCCCCGGTGTGCTCCAGGACCAGGTGCACGGTGTCCCCGGGACCGGGGGCCGCGGCGCTCACCCGCAGGGCGTCGCCGAGCACCGGCAGCAGCACGGACAGCGCGTGCGGTCCGACGTCCCACAGGGCACCCTTCTCGCGCCGCCACGCGGAGGCGGCGAACGGGCTGTCCGAGGTGCGCGCGCCCCCGGGGAACAGCGCGGCCAGCCACTGGGCGCGTCCGGTGAACCACCCCCCGGTGGCCGCCTGTTCGGCGATCCAGGCCTCGGTGGCGGCCTGGAAGCGGGAGGTGAAGAAGACGACCGAAGCGACACCGGCCTCCCGCGCGGCGTCGGCCACCGCCCGCGCCCGCCCCGGGGTCACGGCCAGCGGCTTGTCCAGCAGCAGATGACGGCCCGCCCGCGCCGCCCGCGCCGCGAGGTCCGCCTGGACGTCCGGCGGCAGGGCCACCGCCACCGCGTCCACGTCGGCCAGCAGCTCGTCCACGTCGTCGTAGGCGCGCACCCCGTACCGGTCCGCGAGTTCCTTCGCCGCGTCCGGGCGCCGCCCCCACACCCCCGCGAAGTCCACCGCCCCGTGCCCGGCGAGGGCGGGTGCGTGGGCCATCCGCGCCCAGGGTCCGGTGCCGAGCAGTCCGATGCGCATTCCGCCGCCTCTCCACGGTGCCGAGCGTTCCGACGGCCGGTGCCGTCGGGCGGCCCGGCCCCGGTGAGCCTGCCACACCGTCCGGCCGCCCGCGCAAGCCGGTGCCCCGCTCCCGGGAGGGCCGGGCACCAGGCCCCCTCCCGCCACGAGGCCGGTGATTTTGCCGGTGCCCGTCGTGCCCTGCCGCGCCGACAGTGGGCGAGCCGTTCCGACGGCACACCCCACATCCCCAGAGCGCACGACAGAGAGGACGACTCGACGTGCAGCAGCAGCACCGCACCGACTCCGCCACCCCGCGCCGACGCCGTCGCACGGGCCGCCTCACCGGGCTCGCCGCCGCCACCGCGGCCGTGATCGGGCTCAGCACGCTCAGCGGCACCGGCGCCCACGCCGCCGACAACCCCTACGAGCGCGGTCCGGCGCCCACCCAGTCGAGCATCGAGGCCCTGCGCGGCCCCTACGCCGTCTCGCAGACCTCCGTCTCCTCCCTGGCGGTCACCGGCTTCGGCGGCGGCACGATCTACTACCCGACCAGCACCGCGGACGGCACCTTCGGCGCCGTGGCCATCTCACCCGGCTTCACCGCCTACGAGTCGTCGATCGCCTGGCTGGGCCCGCGGCTGGCCTCCCAGGGCTTCGTGGTCTTCACCATCGACACCAACACCACGATGGACCAGCCGGCCTCCCGTGGCGACCAGCTCCTCGCGGCACTGGACTACCTCACTCAGCGCAGCTCCGTGCGCGGCCGGGTCGACGCCACCCGGCTCGGCGTGATGGGCCACTCCATGGGCGGCGGCGGCAGTCTGGAGGCGGCCAAGGACCGGCCCTCCCTCCAGGCCGCGATCCCGCTGACGCCGTGGAACCTGGACAAGACCTGGTCCGAGGTGAGGACGCCCACCCTGATCTTCGGCGCCGACGGCGACACCATCGCCCCGGTCTCCAGCCACGCCGAGCCGTTCTACCAGAACCTGCCGTCGTCGCTGGACAAGGCGTATCTGGAGCTGAACAACGCCACCCACTTCACGCCCAACAGCAACGACACCACGATCGCGAAGTACAGCATCAGCTGGCTCAAGCGGTTCATCGACAACGACACCCGCTACGAGCAGTTCCTGTGCCCGCTGCCGCGCCCGAGCCTGACCATCGAGGAGTACCGGGGCAACTGCCCGCACACCTCCTGACCCGCCGCACCCCACGGCACCACGGCGGTCGCGCCCTCCCCGGGCGCGGCCGCCGTGTCCGTTCGCCGGGACGTTGTGCGCCGGCACGCGGCGCGGGCCCGGTGGTTGGGCGGCGGCACAGACGCCCGCCGGGACGCGGACGTGCGCCTTCCGCCTGCCGTTACTCGCACGTAACGTCGCTGGAATGACCGCAGAGACGACCGTGCCGACGGCCCCGCCGATCCACGGGCGGAGCGCGGAGCGGCGCGTGGTGGCCGCGCTGGCGGACCGGCTGCGCACCGGCAGTGCCGTGCTCGTCCTGACGGGCGAGCCGGGACTCGGCCGTACCACCCTGCTCGACGAGGCCGCCCGTACCTTCCGGGCCGGACCGGTGCTGTCCGTACGCTGCGACGCCGAGACCCGGCCGTACGGCGGGGTGCGCGCGCTGCTCGCGGCCGCGGGCCACGTGCCCGCCGGCGCGCCGGACCCCCGGACCGCGCCACCGGCCCTGCTGGGCGCCTTCCGCGACCTGGCCGGGGACGGGCCCCTCCTGGTCTGCCTGGACGACGCCCACCGGTGGGACGCCCCCTCGCGCGCCGCCCTGGTCCGGGCCGCCCACCGGCTGTCCCGGGCCGGCCGGGTCGGCCTGCTCCTGACCGCCGCCGGACCCGGCCCCGCGGACCGGGACTTCGCCGCTCTGCCCGTCCTCCCGCTGCACCCGCTGCCGTCGCCGGCCGCCGCCGCCCTCCTCGACGACGTCACGGGCGGGGCCGCCGAGCCGGCCCTGTGCGACGAGCTGCTGGAGGAGGCCGAGGGCAACCCGGCCCTGCTGCTGGCCATGGTCCGCCGGCTCGCTCCCGCCCAGCTCTCCGGTGAGCGGCGCCCGCCCCGGCCGCTCGCCGACGCCCGGCTCCTCGCCGGCGTCGCCGGGGAGTGGCCGGTCGCGCCGACGCCCGCCGCCGACGACCTCCTGCTCCTCACGGCGGCCGCGACCCGCGGTGAGGAGCAGCCCGAGACCGACGCCGCCCTCGTCCAGGCCGCGTGGCGACGCCTGGCGGCGGGTTCCGGGCCCGGGACGGGTCCCGGTGGCGCGACGGGTCCCGGTGGCGCGACGGGAGGCCGGCCCGGCGCCGCTCCCCGGCTCGCCGCGGCAGCCGGCCGGGCGACGGGACCGGGTCTCCCGCCACCCTCCGGACCTCGCCCCCGCGTCCCTTCCGGACCTCGTTGCCGTGTCCCCTACGGCGCGCGCTCCGGCGTCCCCTCGGACGACCCGCCCGGCGGCCCGCCCGATTTGCCCGACCTGCCGGACGCCCTGTCCGACGTCCTCGTCCGCGCCGAGGGGCGCCTGCGCCTCACGGGCCCGCTGGCCCGGAGAGCCGTCTACGCCCGGGCCGCCCCCGACCGCCGCGACGCCGCCCACCGCGCCCTCGCCCACGCCCTGCGCGCCCGGGGGCAGGAACTGCCCGCGCTGCTGCACACCGCCTGGGCCACGCCCGCGCCGGCCCCCGCCCGGGCGGCGCAGCTCGCGGCGGCCGCGGCGGCGGAGTCCTCGCTCGAACTGCGCGCCACGGCCCTGGCACGCGCCGCGGAACTGACCCCGCACGGCCCGGTGAGCCGCGAGCGGTACACGGCGGCCGCGGAACAGGCACTGCTCGCGGGCCGCCCTCGGCGGGCCGTGCGTCTGCTCGCCGAGGGCGGCCGGGCCTTCGTGCCGGACCTGGTGCGCGGCCGGGCCGAACTGGTGCGCGGCCTCGCCGAGCTGTGGGACGGGCCGGTCGCGGACGCCCGGGCCACCCTGCTGACCGCCGCGGCCCTGCTCGGCGCCGGGGCACCGGCCCGGGCGGCGTCCGCCGCGCTCGCCGCCGCCGACGCGGCGTGGGCCGCGGGCGACCTGGAGGCGTGCCGGGAAGCGCTCGGCGACCCCCGGGAGCGGACCCCCGACCCCGCCCCCGACCCGGCCCCCGCCCCGGCCCCCGACCCGGCCTCCGGCCCGCTCCCGCACCCCGCCGGCCCCGACGACCCCCGTCGCCCGGGGGGCCCCGACGACCACGACTACCGGCTGGGCGCGGGGGCCCTCCTCGACGCCCGCCTCGACCTGGCCACCGCACCCCTGCGCCGCGTCGTGGAACGCGCCCGCAGCGCCGGCGAGCCGGAGGTCCTGCTGCGGTCCGCCGCCGCCGCGCTGATGCTCGGGGACATGGCCGCGGCGGCCGCGGCGAGCGCGCGGGCGCTGGCCGCGGCGCGGATCCGGGGCTCCGCCGCGCTCGTCCCCCAGGCGCTGGAGTACCTCGCCTACGCCGAACTCCGCGCCGGCCGCCACGCCCAGGCCCGCACCCACGCCGAGGAGGGGCTGCGTGCCGCGCGGCGCACCGGACAGCGCAACACGGCCGCCCACCACCACGCCGTACTGGCCCTGGCGGCGTCCATCGAGGGCGATCCCACCGCCGTCGACGGCCATGTGACCGCCGCCCTCGCGACGGCCCGCGCGCACGGACTGGCCCAGCCGGCCACGCTCGCCCAGTGGGCGGCCGCCCGCGCCGACCTGGGCCGCGGGCGCCCGCTGGAGGCGGCCGACCGGCTCGGCCCGCTGGTGTGCCCCGGCCCCCGGCGCGGGCACTTCGCGGTGTGGATGCTGGCCGTCCCCTGCTTCGTGGAGGCCGCCGTCCTGGCCGGCCGGGCCGAGGAGGCGCGGCGCGTCGTGCCGGACTTCGCCGCCTGGGCGGGCTTCGGCGCCGATCCGCAGGCGCCCGCCCAACTGCTGCGCTGCCAGGCGCTGCTGGCCCCGCCGGACCGGGCCGGCGAGCTGTACGTCCGTGCCCTCGCGCTGCACGACCGGGCGGGCGGTGACTTCGAACGGGCTCGCACCGAACTGCTGTACGGCAAGTGGCTGCGGCGCCGTCGCCGCCCGCGCGAGGCCCGGGACCGGCTCGGCGCCGCGCTGGTCGGCTTCGACCGCTGCGGCGCCGTGGTGTGGGCCGAGCAGACCCGCGCGGAACTGCGGGCGAACGGCGCCGCGGCGAGCGCCGGCTTCCCCGGCGGGGCGGGTCCGGGGGCGGGCGCGCTGGAGCGGCTGACCCCGCAGCAGTGGCGGATCGCGCGGTGCGTCGCCCAGGGGGCCACCAACCGGGAGGTGGCCCGGAGCCTGTCGGTGAGCACCCGCACTGTGGACTACCACCTCCGCAACGTGTTCGCCGCGCTCGGGGTGCGGTCCCGGGTGGAACTGGCCCGGCTGGTCGAACGGGAGGAAAAGACCCGTGCACAGCTCTAGGGACCGACCGGACGGTATGTCATCCTTCCGGGCAGGACGAGTCAGGCGGCGGCCACCGCGCGGGCCCCGGGGAGCGGGGGCCCGGCACCGGGCGCCGCCATGAAGCCCGACCCTGGGGGAGGACCGCGATGCACCCTGCCGTACGGACCCGGACGATGGCGCCCCGCCCGGCGGTGACCGCCGAGCCGCAGCCACGCACCCGGCGCGTCCGGTCACTGATCGACGCCGACGCCATCCGCGTCCTGCACCGCGCCGCACGCGTGCTGATGGACGACCTGGCGGAGCTGACCGACCGGCTGCTGGCCGTCGTACAGGACCAGGAACCGGCCTACCGTGCCGCGGTGGAGAGCGACCCCGTCGGCGTGTGGCAGGAGATGCACCGCTCGCTGCGGCACAGCGTGGCCTCCCTGCTCGACCCGCGCGGCGCCCGCGACGGCGCGCGGCGCTGCTCGTGGCGGATCGGCGCCACCCGCGCCGAACAGGGCCTGCCGCTGGACGCCGTGCTGCACGCCTTCCGGCTCGGCGGCTCCCTGGTGTGGCAGGGACTGGTCGAGGAGACCTCCCGGCGGGCGCCCGAGGACGTCCGGCTGCTCGTCCACGTCGCGGCCGACGTGTGGCACTTCGTCGACGAGCACTGCACGATCGTCACCGACGCCTACCGGCAGGTCGAACGGCAGCTGGCCTGGCGGCGCGAGAACAACGTCCGGCTGCTGGCCGCCGCGCTCCTCGACGGCACCAGCCGCATCGCCGACCTGCCCGAGACCGCGCGGGCGCTGGACATGCCGGAGAACGGCCGGTTCCTCGTGGTGGCGGTCGCCGAGGGCGGCCGCGCCGGCACCCGCGGCGCGGCCGTGGTGCGGGGCGCGGCGCGGGTCCACTGGCACACGGGCGTCGAGGTGGACTACGGCATCGTCCTGCTCGGCGAGGGCGGCGAGGGCGGCGAGGGCGGCGAGGGCGGCGAGGGCGTCCGGGGCGGCGACGGCGGATTCCCCGAGCCGGCGGGCGGTCCCGGGGCCAGGATCGGCGTCGGCGGCGCCGTCGACGGACTCGCGTCGGTGGGCGAGGCCCGCAGGCTCGCCGACACCGCGCTGCGGATGTGCCCCCCGGACGGCGGCACCGTCCGGCTCACCGAGCACCTCCCCGCGGCCCTCGTCGTCTCGTCCCCCGAACTCGGCGGCACCCTCGCCGACCGGGTGCTCGGCCCGCTGGACCGGATGGAACCCGCCGACCGCGAGGTCCTGCTGGACACCGTGGCCACCTGGCTGGCCTGCGACGGCTCCGCGCAGCGTGCGGGCGAGCGCCTGTACTGCCACCGCAACACCGTCCTCAACCGCCTGCGCCGCTTCGAGCACCTCACCGGACGCTCCCTGGCCCGCCCCACCGACCTGGTCGAGATCAGCCTCGCCCTGACCGCCCGCCGCCTGCTCGCCCGCTGACCCCGCGGGCGCCGCCTCCGACGGAACGCCGGTGCCGGTGCGCGGGGCGGGCGGCCGCCCTGGTCAGAGCCGGGCAGCCGGCCCCGCGCCGCACCGGGCGCCCTCCCGTCCCTGGGCGTCCGCACAACCCCCCGGCCCCCACGCTGGGACCGCGCACCCAGCAGCCCGGTAACCCTGGCCCGGCCTCCGGCGCGCGTGCTGTCGTGAGCTTCCTTCCACCGAACGCCCGTGCCGCCGTGGCACGGATCCGAGGAGCCGCGATGCCTGAAAGCCCACCGGAGGAGGAGCCCGCGCTGCACGTCGAGGGTCTCGACGTGACGTACGGCCGCTCCCTGTCCGCACTCCGCTCGGTCTCCCTGACCGTCCCGCACGGCGGCGTGGTCGCCCTGCTGGGCGCCAACGGCGCCGGGAAGTCGACCCTGCTGCGGGCGGTCTCCGGCACCCTGCGCCTGCACCGCGGGACGGTCACCGCCGGCCGGATCCGCTACGGCGACACCGCCCTCGACGGCCAGGACCCGGTCGCCGCGGTCCGCGCCGGAGTGGTCCAGGTGCCGGAGGGCAGGCGGGTGTTCGCCGGACTCACGGTCGACGAGAACCTGCGCAGCGGCGGGCTCGGCCTCGGCCGCCGCAGCCCCGCCCTGATCCGCGAGTCCCGTGACCGCGTCTTCGCGCTCTTCCCCCGGCTCGCCGAGCGCACCGGCCAGGCCGCCGGCCTGCTCTCCGGCGGCGAGCAGCAGATGCTCGCGATCGGCCGCGCCCTGATGGCCGCACCGCGTCTGCTGCTGCTGGACGAGCCGTCCCTCGGTCTCGCCCCGCTGATGGTGAACCGGATCGCCGAAGTGGTCCGCGAGATCAACGCACAGGGCACCGCCGTGCTGCTGGTCGAGCAGAACGCCGGGATGGCCCTCGCCCTCGCCCGGTACGCGTACGTCCTGGAGGTCGGCGAGGTCCGCCTGTCGGGCCCCGCCGACGAGCTGGCCCGCACGGACGCCGTACGCCGCCTGTACCTGGGCGAGGCCGAAGACGGTCGGGGGGCCGCGTGACCGACCGCACCACACCGCCCCCCGAGCTGGCCGTCCGCGACGTCACCGTCCGGTTCGCCGGTCTCACCGCGCTCGACGCCGTCTCCTTCACCGTCGCGCCCGGCTCGGTGCACGCCGTGATCGGACCCAACGGGGCGGGCAAGTCCACCTGCTTCAACGTCCTGTCAGGACTGTGCCGCCCCGCCTCCGGCACCGTCCGGCTCGGCGGCACCGACCTGACCCGGCTCGCCCCGCACCGCATCGCCCGGCTGGGCGTGGCCCGCACCTTCCAGAACATCGTCACCACCGAGGGCACGGTCGCCGACAACCTGATGCTCGGCCGCCACGCCCTCACCCGCGCGGGCTTCGCGGCCAGCGCCCTGCACCTGCCCCGCGCCGTGCGCGAACAGCGCGCCCACCGCGAGCGCGCCCGCGAGATCGCCGAACTGTGCGGACTCGGCGACCTCTTCGACACCCCCGTCGCGGTGCTGTCGTACGGCGACCGCAAACGCGTCGAGTTCGCCCGCGCCCTCTGCCTGGAGCCGCGCGTGCTGCTCCTCGACGAGCCGGTGGCCGGCATGAACGGCGCCGAACGCGTCCGCACCGCGGAGGTCGTCCGCGACGTCCGCGAGCGACTGGGCCTGTCCGTCGTCCTCGTGGAACACGACATGGGGCTCGTCATGCGGCTCGCCGACGAGGTCACCGTCCTCGACTTCGGCCGCGCCATCGCCCACGGCACACCCGAGGAGGTCCGGCGCGACCCCGAGGTGCTGCGCGCCTACCTCGGCACCGACGACACGGGGGAGGACGCGGCATGACCGGCTTCCTGGACCACCTGCTCAACGGCCTCGCGCTCGGCGCGGTCTACGCCCTGGTCGCCCTCGGCTTCGTCGTCATCTTCAAGGCGTCCGGCGTGCTCAACTTCGCCCACGGGTCGCTGCTGCTGCTCGGCGGCTACCTCACCGCCGTCCTCCACGACGACCTCGGCTTCGCCGGCGCCCTCGCGGCGGCCGTCGTGGTCACGGCGCTCGTGGCCGGGGCCCTGGACCGGCTGCTGCTGCGCGGCGGCGACCGGGACCCGCGGGCCGCGCACGTGCAGACCATCGTCACCATCGGCGTCGACATCGTCCTGGTCACCGACCTGGCCCGGCGGATCGGCGGTGACCTGCTCTCCACCGGCGACCCGTGGGGCGACTCGGTCACCCGGCTCGGCCCGGTGACCGTCGCCGACAGCCGCCTCGCCGCGATCGCGGTGTCCGCCGTCGTCATCGGTGCCGTGTTCGCCCTGTTCCGGTACACCGCGTGGGGCCTGTCGCTGCGGGCGGCGTCCGAGGACCTGGAGGCGGCGGCCCTGATGGGCGTACGGCTCACCCGGGTGCGCATGCTCGCCTGGTGCCTGGCCGGTGCGCTCGCCGCGCTCGCCGCCGTCTTCCTCGCCGCGTTCCCGGCACCCGGCCTGGAGCGCACCACCGGGCAGATCGCCCTGAAGGCATTCCCCGCCGCGATCCTCGGCGGCATGGCCTCCCCGCCCGGCGCCCTGGCCGGCAGCCTGCTGATCGGCCTGACCGAGGCCCTGGTCGCCGGCTACCAGTCCGAACTGCACGTCCTCGGCGAGGGGTTCGGCGACGTCGCCCCCTACGCGGTGATGGTGCTCGTCCTCCTCGTGCGGCCCACCGGGCTGTTCGGCGCGAAGGGAGCGGTCCGTGTCTGACCTCCTCAAACGCGGCCGGCTGCTGCCGCTCGTCCTCCTCCTCGCCGCCCTGCCGTTCTACGTGGACGCCTTCTGGCTGCGGATCGGCCTGTTCGCGATGGCGGCGGCCATCGGCGCGGCCGGCCTCGGCCTGCTGGCCGGGACGGCGGGCCAGCTCTCCCTCGGCCACGCCTTCTTCCTCGCCGTCGGCGCCTACGGCTACGCCTGGCTGGCCGGGGAGCCCGGACCGGGCCTGCCGCCCGCGCTCGCCCTCGTCCTGGCGGTCCTCCTCGCCGGAGCCGCGGGCGGCCTGTTCAGTCCCCTCGCCGGCCGGGTCAAGGGCATCTACCTGGGCGTGGCCACCCTCGCCCTGGTCTTCCTCGGCCACCACGTGCTGCTCACCGCGGACTCCGTCACCGGCGGGTTCAACGGCCGCTCGGTGCCGCCGCTCACCGTCGGCGGCTTCACCTTCGCCGACACCGACCCGGAACTGGTCGTGCTCGGTGTGCCGTTCGGCGCCGAGGAACGCCTGTGGTACCTGGGCCTCGCCCTGTTCGCGCTCACCTGGGTCACCGCCCGCGGCATCCTGCGCGGACGCCCCGGCCGCGCCCTGGTGGCGGTGCGCGACAGCGAGACCGCCGCCGCCGTGATGGGCGTCGACGTGGCCCGCTACCGCTCGGCCGCCTTCGTCGTCTCCTCCATGTACGCGGGCCTGGCCGGGGCACTGCTGGCGCTCGGCTTCCGCCGGATCGTGCCCGACTACTTCGGGCTCGCCCTCTCCGTCGACTACCTCGCCATGATCGTCATCGGCGGGCTCGGCTCCGTCGCCGGAGCCACCGCGGGCGCCGTCTTCGTCACCGCGCTGCCGCTGCTGATGACCCGCTACGCCGACCACCTGCCGCTGGTCGCCGCCCCCGGCAGCACCGGGGGAGCGGTCGGCCCCACCGAGGCCGCCCGCTACCTCTACGGCGCCGCGATCGTCCTCGTCCTCCTCTACGCCCCCGACGGGCTGCACGGCCTGGCCCGCCGGCTGCGCGCCCGCCTCGCGGCCCGCCGTACGAAATCCGCCCCCGCGACCGCCCCGTCCGCCGCACCCGCACGACCCAAGGAGCACACCCCGTGAACACCTCCCGCACCTCCAAGACCCTGCTCGCCTCCGCCCTGGCGGCACTGCTGATCGCGGGCACCGGATGCAGCTCCAAGGCGGACGGCGACAAGCCCGGGGACGCCGCCGACGGCGTCAAGGCCGGCCCCGGTGTGACCGACGACCGCATCCGCCTCGGTGCCCTCACCGACCTCACCGGCCCCTACGCCACCCTCGGCAAGAGCATCGTCCAGGCCCAGCAGATGTGGGCCGACGAGACCAACGCGGCCGGCGGCATCTGCGGCCGCACGGTGGAGATCGTGGTCGAGGACCACGGCTACGACGTGCAGAAGGCGGTCACCGCGTACGCCGACCTCTCCACCGACGTCGTCGCCCTGCCCCAGGTCATCGGCTCCCCGGTGGTCGCCGCCCTGATCGACGACATCGAACGCGACCGGCTGCTGACCTTCCCGCAGGCCTGGGCCGCCTCCCTGCTCGGCAAGGACCCCGTCCAGGTGCTCGGCACCACGTACGACGTCGATATGATCGCCGCGGTCGACTTCCTCACCCGCAAGGGCCTGAAGAAGGGCGACACGATCGGCCACGTCTACTTCGAGGGCGACTACGGCGCCAACGCCCTGGAGGGCTCCACCTGGGCCGCGAAGCGCGCGGGCCTGAAGATCGTCGACCAGAAGATCAAGGCCACCGACACCGACCTGTCCGCGCAGGTGTCGGCCCTGCGCGAGGCCGGGGTGAAGGCCGTGCTGATCAGCGCGGGCCCCGCCCAGACGGCCTCCCTCGCCGGCGTGGCCGCCTCCCGCGGGCTCCGGGTGCCCATCGTCAGCAGCGCGCCCGGCTTCGCGCCGCAGCTGATGAAGACGCCCGCGGCGAAGGCCCTGGAGGCCATGCTGCACGTCGTCAGCGCCGCCCCGGCGGTCAGCTCGGACCTGCCGGGGGTGAAGAAGATGGTGGCCGCGTACGAGAAGAAGTTCCCGGGCTCGCCCGTCGACTCCGGGGTGCTCTCCGGCTACAACGCCGCCCAGCTCCTCGGCGCCGACCTGAAGAAGGCCTGCGCGGCGGGCAGCCTCGCCCGTGAGGACGTGGTACGGGCCCACCGCTCCCAGAAGAACGCCGACACCGGCCTCGGCACCCCGCAGGACTTCTCCGACGTGAACCGCCCGGCCAGCGTCTCCACCTACGTCCTCAAGCCGGACGCCGAGGCGGTCGGCGGCATCGTGATCGCGGAGGAGGCGCACGTCGCGCCCGGCATCGAGGAGTACCTCAACTCCTGAGCAGCGAAAGGGCCTTGGGAAGGTGATCCCAGCCGGATCACCTTCCCCGGGAGTTTGCTCCACACACTGGCATCGGTGACCGGCCGATCCCTAGGATGGACAGCCTGTGAGGCCAGGCGGCTCGGCGCGCCACAAGCTGGGGGATCGATGAAGACCGGTAAGCAGCTCTCCACGGAGATCGACGCCAACGTACCGACAGCCGCTCGGATGTACGACCACTACCTCGGCGGCAAGGACAACTACGCCGCGGACCGCGCGGCGTGCGAGGAACTGGACAAGGTGGTGCCCAGCACCCGCAGGCTGGCGCTGAACAACCGGCGCTTCCTGCAGCGGGTGGTGCGGACGCTCGCCGCCGAGTACGGCATCCGCCAGTTCCTCGACCACGGCTCCGGCCTGCCGACCCAGGACAACGTCCACCAGGTCGCCCAGCGCCACGACCCGAGCGCCCACGTCGTCTACGTCGACAACGACCCCATGGTGCTCGTCCACGGCCGCGCGCTGCTGGAACAGGACGAGCGCACCACCGTCATCCACGCCGACATGCGCGAGACCGAGGCGATCTTCGAGCACCCGGACACCCGACGGCTGATCGACTTCGACGAGCCGGTCGCCGTGCTCTTCAACTCGGTCTTCCACTGCATCCCGGACAGCGACACCGACGGCCCGCTCGCCGTGGTCCGCCGGGTGACCGAGCGGCTCGCGCCCGGCAGCTTCCTGGTGATGTGCCAGCTCGTCAGCGAGGATGCCGAAGTCCGGGACTTCGTCACCGACTTCATGGCCCAGGCGACCCAGGGACGCTGGGGCCGGGTCCGCCGGCAGCAGGACGTCGCCGAGTGGTTCGAGGGCCTGGAGATCCTGGAGCCGGGGCTGGTGGAGGTGTCCACCTGGCGCCCCGACTCGGACGTGGTGCCCCGCCAGCTCACCCGCGAGTGGATCGAGTTCGGCGGCGTGGCCCGCAAGCCCTGACGGGCGGGCCCGTCACTCGGCGGGGTAGCGCTGCTCCATCGTCTCGCGGAGCAGCGCCAGCGAGTCCCTCGGCGTCAGCGCCTCGTCGGCGAGACGGTCGAGTACCACCCGGTACTCCTCCGTCTCGTCGCGGTCCTCCAGGAAGTTCGCGCTGCGGATGTGCTCCAGGTACACGACGTCCGGCAGATCGAGGCCGCCGAAGCGGAGGTAGGTGACCGGGATGGCGGGCGCAGAGGCGTTCGTGACGTCCAGCGGCACCACCTGCACGGTGACGTGCGGCTGCCGGGCCATCTCGATCAGGTGCTCCAGCTGTTCGCGCATCACGGCCTTGCTGCCGAGCACCCGCAGCAGCACCGACTCGTCGACGATGGCCCACAGCTGCGGGGCGTCCGGGCGGTGCAGCAACCGGGCGCGCCGGGCCCGTAGTTCGACCCGCCGGCGCACCTCGTTCTCCGGTGCGACCGGCAGTCCGCGGCGGACCACCGCATGGGTGTACGCCGGGGTCTGGAGCAGCCCGGGCACGTACTGGATCTCGAAGGTGCGGATCGCGGCGGCGGCCTCCTGGAGCCCGACCAGCCGTTCGAACCACTCCGGCATCAGCCGCTTGTCGTACCGCTGCCACCAGCCCGGCTCCCCGGCCCGGCGCAGCAGCTCCAGCAGGACCGAGGCCTCGTGCTCGTCCGCCTCGTACAGCTTCAGCAGGGCGCGCACGTCCGCCTCGATCCGGGACAGCTTCGCGGCACTGAACCCGAGGGAGCGCGCCGCCTGGTCCTGAGCCAGTCCGGCGTCCTCGCGCAGACCGGCCAGCTGGACGCCGACCAGCATCTTCAGCAGCGTCGGGGCGGGTTCGGCCCGGTCCAGGTACGGCTTCAGGCGCGCGACGCGCTGCGACGACTCGGCGTACATCCTGACTCCCCGGAAGACAGGCAGAAGAGAGGACAAGAGTATCGCAGTCCCGTCCTGTCGCACCGCATGTGCCGCGGAGCGAACGGGAGTTGCCGGTGGTGGGCCGGGCGGCGCGCGCCGGGGCGCGTCCTCACACCAGGTGGTCGAACTCCCCGTCCTTGGCGCCGGCCAGGAACGCCGCGACCTCGGCCGCGGTGTACACGAGCGCGGGCCCGTCGGGGTCACGGGAGTTGCGCAGTGCCACGGCGCCGTCGGCCAGGGGGGCCACTTCGACGCAGTTCCCCTCGGCGTTGCTGTGACGGCTCTTTATCCAGCGCGCCTCCAGCGAGCTGGCCCGTACCCCGTTCCGTACTGCTGACATCACTCACTCCCCGGTGTTCGTGGTGCCCGGAGGTCCCGCTGTGCCGTCCGCCCCCGGGTCGGTGGTCTGCTCGACTTCACGCGCAATTTCTCGTGCAATTGCACGCGAGCGCCGACGGCGTGGATAATAGACCGTGCGTCAACCCGTCGGAACAGAAGCGTCCGTGACGTCGCATCAGGGAGATGCCGTGCCCTTATCCGTGCATCACACGTCCGCCGCACTGCGCATCGTCGCCAGTGAGGAAGGCGTCGCGCAGGCGCGGGCCTTCACCGAGGACACGCTCAGGGACTGGTCCCTGGGGCACCGGGGCGACGACGCCGCCCTCGTGGTCACCGAGCTCGCGGCCAACGCCGTCGTGCACGCGGTACCGCGGGCCCCGGCCGACGCCTCGGAGGTCTGGCTCGACCTCACCCGTGACGCGGGTCACCTGACGCTCGCCGTCTCCGACCCCGGAGACGCCCCGCCGGTGTACGCACCCCACGGCACCTGCGCCCTAGAGGAGCACGGCCGAGGACTGTTCATCGTCGACGCCCTCTGCGAGGAGTGGGGCTGGACCCCGCACCCCCCGGCGGGCAAGACCGTCTGGGCCAGGTTGTCGACCACCTCCTCGTCACTGCCATGACCGCTGCGGAAAGGCCCCCTGCGATGCGCACCGCTTCGACCGGACAGCCCGGCACCGAGTGCTCCGAGCACCCCGCGATCCTGCAGGCGCTCGACGAGGTGCCGTGGCACGAGATCCAGGACTCCACCGGCTCCGCCGCCGCCATCCCCGGACTCCTCGACGACATCGCCCGGGGCAGTGCCGACACCGCCACGGCCGCGCTGGGCGAGCTGCGGAAGCGTATCTGCCAGTACGGCTTCGTCGTCGAGCAGGCGACGGCCGCGACGGTGCCCTTCCTGTGGGAGCTGGCCCAGTCGCCCCGGGTCGCCTGCCGCCCCCAGATCATCCGGCTGCTGGCCAGCATCGCCGAGGCCCGGCAGTGGGAGCACACCGCCAGCGCCTACCCCAAGCTGCTCAACCACCGGGAGAACCCGGTGGTGTGGGAGCGCGCCGCCCGCCAGGCCGTGCACGCCCGGCGCGGCACGCTCCGGTCGCTGCTCGACGAGCAGGCCGGCGAGCAGGACACCGAGCTGGTCCGGGCCACCGGCGAACTCGCCCGCACGCTGGGCGTCTAGGACCGGTCTCACGCTGCGGACACCCCGGTCCTCCTCCCGCGATGGTGGTGTACCTCTGGCCGAACGGGGCAGAAAGCGCTTCCGTCCGGTCATGGAGAGGATCACCACCGATGGCGTCGCCGCCCGAGAAACCGCTCGACCACCGCTACCGCGGCGAGCACCCCGTCCGCACCCTCGCCTACCTGTTCCGCGCCGACCGCCGGCGCCTGGCCGGCGCCGTCGGCGTGTTCACCGTCAAGCACAGCCCGATCTGGCTGCTGCCGCTGATCACCGCGTCCATCATCGACACCGTGGTGCAGCACCTGCCCGTCGGCCGGCTCCTCACCAGCACCGGGATCATCCTCTTCATCCTGCTGGTCAACTACCCGCTGCACGTGCTGTACGTCCGCCTGCTGTACGGCAGCGTCCGCCGCATGGGCACCAGCCTGCGCTCCGCCCTGTGCACCCGGATGCAGCAGCTGTCCATCGGCTACCACTCGCGGGTCAGCGCCGGCGTCCTCCAGGCCAAGGTGGTCCGGGACGTCGAGACGGTCGAGCAGATGGTCCAGCAGACGGCCGAACAGGGCCTCGGCGCCATCACCGTGCTCATCGGCGGCCTGGTCATCATCGCCGTGCGCACCCCCGAGTTCCTCCCCGTCTTCCTGATCGTGGTGCCCGCCGCCGCCCTGCTCGTCGCCCGGCTGCGGTCCCGGCTGCGCACCCACAACGAGCACTTCCGGCACGAGGTGGAGACCCTGTCGTCCCGGGTCACCGAGATGACCCGCCTGATACCCGTCACCCGCGCGCACGGACTGGAGGGCAAGGCGCTGCGCCGCATGGACCGCACCCTGCGCCGGCTGCTCACCTCCGGGATGCGCCTCGACCTGGTCAACGGCCGGTTCGGCTCACTGGCCTGGGTGGTGCTCAACGTGGTCGGCGTCCTGGTGCTCGCCGGTGCCGCGCTCGTCTCCTACTACGGCGTCTGGGGCGTCACCCCCGGCGACGTCGTCATGCTCAGCGCGTTCCTGACCACCCTCACCAACTCCGTGACCACGCTGGCCGGGCTCACCCCGGTCATCTCCAAGGGCCTGGAGTCGGTCCGCTCGGTCGGCGAGGTGCTCCAGGCGCCCGAGCTGGAGGACAACGAGGGCAAGACCGAGGTCACCGCGCTGCGCGGCGCCGTCACCTTCGAGAGCGTCGGCTACGCCTACGACGGCGGGCGCGCCGCCGTCCGCGACTTCACCCTCGACGTCACCCCGGGTGAGACCATCGCCCTGGTCGGCGCGTCCGGCGCGGGCAAGTCCACCGTGCTCAACCTGGTCATCGGCTTCATCCGCCCCACCTCGGGCCGGCTGACGCTCGACGGAGCCGACATGACCGGCCTCGACCTGCGCACCTACCGGCGGTTCGTCTCCGTGGTGCCCCAGGAGTCGGTCCTGTTCGACGGCACGGTCCGCGACAACGTCGCATACGGCATGGACGACGCCGACGAGGAGACCGTCCGCGCGGCCCTGCGGGACGCCAACGCGCTGGAGTTCGTCGACCGGCTGCCCGAGGGGCTCGACACCCTGGTGGGGGAGCACGGGGCCCGGCTGTCCGGGGGCCAGCGGCAGCGGCTCGCCATCGCCCGCGCCCTGATCCGGGACCCCAGGGTGCTGGTCCTCGACGAGGCGACCTCCGCCCTGGACACCCGCTCCGAGGCGCTGGTCCAGCAGGCGCTCGCCCGGCTGCTGCACGGCCGTACCACGTTCGTCGTGGCGCACCGGCTGTCGACCGTGCGGGGCGCGGACCGGATCGTGGTGATGGGGGACGGGCGCATCCAGGAGATCGGCACCCACGAGGAGCTGCTGCGCCGGGGCGGTGCCTACGCGGCGCTGCACAGCGGCCAAGCGGCGTGAGGCGACTTCGCGCCCGCCCGGCGCACGCTCCGCGCGCCGGGCGGTAAGCAACGGTATGGCGTCAATTGCGTGTACTGCCCCGTGGAGGTGATTGGTCCGGCAGGGACCGGGCATACGCAGCGAAAAACCGAGAGAGGGGCGCCCCGTGCTTGTACCGGACCCGAAGGTCGTCAGAAAGCTGCTGACCCGGTACGCGACCTTGCAGATCGCTCAGGCGGAGCGGGAGAGCGCGGCCACGGCACGCGAGTTGGAGGATGTCAGTTACACGCTGTGCGTGATGATGGGGACCACGGACATCCATGACGCCATCGCCAGGGCGGACGCCCTGCTGCTGACCGGCGGCCGGGCGGCGGACCCGGACGAGGACAGCGGCCTGTCGCTGGCGGTCTGACCCCGCCCCGCGACACCGCCGGACACCCGACGACGCCGGCACCGCGCTCACGGAACCGCGGTGCCGGCGTCGCACGTCCGCCCGGGCCGCTCCGGAGCGGGTCCGGCCAGCCACCCGGCGATGGCCCGGGCGATCGGCTGGCCCGTGTCCACCTCCACGAACCCGAACTGGCCCGACTGGTTGCACTCCAGGAACCACCAGGTCCCGTCGGCGTCCTCGGCGAAGTCGAAGGCGCCGTACGCCAGCTCCGCCTCGCGCAGGTACGCGCGCACCCCGTCGGCGATCCGCTGCGGGACCCCGGCCGCCGTCCAGGGGGTGGCCGAGGCGGCGAACCGCACGTCGACCTCGTCCGGGTCGGCGTCCGGCGAGGTCTCCTTGCGGGCCGCCAGCAGCCGCTCGCCGACCGCCGTGAGCCGGATGTCGGCCCGCTTGGCGATCCGGCGCTGAAGCAGCGTGGGACCGAACGCCACCGCGGCGAAGTCGGTGCCCGGCGCCACCCTGCTGGTCGGCACCGCCCGCGGCGGCTCCTGCGGATGCGCTCCCGACACCGGCTTGACCACCAGGTCGGGGAAGCGCTCCGCGAAGTCCCGGGCCGCCTGCGGGAGCGTCGTGATCAGCGTGGCCGGCACCGGCAGCCCGCTGCGCTGGGCGAGACGCAGCTGCCACGGCTTGTGACGGGCCCGGCGGGCGGCGTCGGGATGGTTCATCCAGCGGGCGCCGGTGCCGCGCAGCATGCCGTAGAGCGCCTGCGAGGACTCCTCGGTCAGCCACGGGGACGGCGCCGCCGCGTGGGCGGCCGCGGCGCCCGGCCGGCGCACCCAGACGGACCGCAGCCCGTCCATGCCCACCAGTCGGCCGGCGGCCCGCAGATGGCCGCGGAAGGCACCGTGCACGTACTCGCCCGAGAGGGAGACCCCGCCGGTCAGGTCGGCGGGGTCGAGCCGGACCACCGGCACCCCGGACGCGTTGAGGTGCACGACCACCATGTCGGCCGTCACGTCCTGGTCGCTGGTCAGGATCAGCACGGTCATCTTCGACGGTCCGTGATCAGTCGTCGAAGTGAGTCTTGGAGCCCGCCGTGGACGTCGTGGTCCCCAGTTCCCGGAGCAGGGCGTGATCGGCGGCGGCGATCCGGCCGTCGAAGAGCACGTTCAACTGCCGTCCGGGGTCGTAGGCGTAGGGGGTGGCGACGTCCAACTCCGCCGCCGGGCGTGCGTAGTGGAGCGCGAACGGTTGCATCGTCTCTCCCTCGTCGGTGCTGCCCCGGCGAAGCCGTCGGCGTGCCGCTTCCTGACATCGCCCACTGGATCTCCAAGGCCTTCATGGAACTTATACGAGTCGAACGCCTGGTTGGTTTCCTTACGCTCCGTAGTTTTGCTTCGAGCGAGGCGCCCTGAACCTGAGACGGTTCAGGGCGCCCGGCGGTTGAGTCCGGCGAGATACGGAGGGGCGACCGGCCTGAGGTCCGGCGAGGGCGCGGAGCGTACGGGGGAGTGCGTGGTGGGGCCGTCCACTCTCTCAATTCCCTGATATGGCCCGTGTATTGCCACACTCGTCCCGACCTGGCGCGCGCACGGGAGCGGAGCGCGGGGCGGCCCGGCGTCCAGGACGGCGGAAGCGGCCGGTGGCACGGGTGTTCCCGCGGGCGGGCCCGGCGGTGAGGCCGCGGGCCGCGCTCGGCGCCTACGGGGTGTCGGCGCCCGGCCGCTCCGCGTGCGGCGTTGCCACGTCCGGGGATCCGGTGGCCGGGGTTCCGGCGACCGGGGTCTCCATGGCCGGGACGACGATGGACGAGGTCCCGGTGGGCGAGGGTGCGGTGGAGGAGGTCTCGGTGGGAGAGGTCTCGCCGGGCGAGGTCCCGGCGCCCGTCCGGGGGCTCCAGGGCACGAAGGACCCGGGCCGCCGGGGCCTGCCGGCGGGCCTGAGGCGTTCGAAGGTGCGGGTCAGCTGCTGGAACGGGGAGACGGGGCGGGCGTCCCGGTTCCGCTCCGGGACGTCCGGGGCGAAAGCGGCCAGCTCGGCGGACTCCCGGTAGGCGGCCAGCGCCTCGTTGGCCCGCTCGGCGGCCTCCCGGTACAGATCACGGGAGCGGGTCATGGCCTCCAGCGCCTCGGCGTACATGGCCACGAGAGCGCGCTCCCGCTCCAGCTCCTCCTCCAGCGTCAGCAGGTGCCAGTCCTCCCGCAGGGCGGTGAGGACCTCGTCGGCCCCCTTCGGCAAGGACCTCGGCGCGCAGGCGAAACGCGTCACCGCGTCGATCAGCTCGGCCGGCCGGGAGCCGTCCAGGAAGACGGTGCGCACCGAGTACCCGCCCCGGTCGTAGCCCTCGGGGGCCGGAACGCCGGGCAGGACCACGGCGCCGCCCCGCGGGACCTCCACACCGAACTCGCGCAGCGCCCAGTTCACGGCGCGCAGCTGGTGCGGCGCGGCGCGGTGCTCGACCACCCGATGCCGCAGCCCGGGCGGCAGCAGCGGGGTGAGCGGACGGCGGCCGCGCTCGTCGGGGGTCATGGCCTCGTGCACCACGACGTGGATGGTCCAGGTGTCGGGTGCGGCGTCGCGCAGGACGCGGCGCAGGTCCTTGTCGTCCGCGGGCAGCGGATTGATGTCCCGCAGCCGCAGCTCGGACCCCGCGGCCCGGTCCCAGCCGGTGCCCTCCGCGCCCGCGGTGCCGTCGGTGCTGCCAGTGACGCCCTCGGGACCCTCGGGGCCCTCGGGCCAGAACATGGTGGCGGGTGACGGCCAGGCGAGGTCCCAGGGGGCCTCCGCCTCGGCGGCGAGCACCCACTCCTGGCCGCCGTCCGACGGGGCCGCGACCGTCAGCCGCGCCCGCACGGTCACCTGCCCGGCGACGGCCCAGCGCGCCTCGAAGACCCGCTCCCGGTCGCCCTGGGCCTCCGGCGGCTCCAGGTGGCCGTGGATCACGCCGCGCGCGTGGAGGTCGCGCAGATTGCGCCGCAGCACCTCCTCGGCGGCGGCACCGACATGGCGGCCGCGAGCCAGCCACACCGTGGGAGGAGTCGAGGGGCGGTCGGTGGTGGAGGTCGGCATGAGTCCATCTGTGAACGGGGGCGGAGTGCGTTGCCAGTATCGATGCCCGGGCCGGACGACGATCAACCGGGGTGCCCGGTCGGTGTGGCGGTGCTCACCGCATCACAGCAGCTCCCGGGGCCCCTGTCGAATGCCCGGCCGGCCTGCCGGGTGCGCCGTCGGCGCGATACGTGTACGCCGTCCGGGCGTCGGCCACCCGGGACGTGCGGGACGGCGTCGGGAACCGCGCGGGGCAGCCGCCGCCCCCGGGGAGCCACGCGGGGCAGCCGCCGCCCCGGGGGCGGGACCGGGTTGTCGGTGGGGCGTGCCAAGATCGGTCCCATGGTCACGCAGGTCCCTCTCCCTCCGGAGCCCAACCGCTCGACGGCGTACGCCGATTGGGCCGCCGCCCACGATCCGGGCGCCGCCCGTGCCGCGCGCGAACTCCTCGACGTCGTGCGGGACGCCATCGCGTCGGCGTACCCGAGGACGGGACGCTGCGTCGACATCCTGCGCCGCCACGCCGACCGTCTCCCCGCGGCCCACCTGCCCTGGTTCTGGGACACGGTGGGGCACCGGCTGCTCGCCGGGCACCCCAGGACGGCGGCCCGTGCCTTCGCGCTGGCCCGCTCCGCCGAGCGCACCCACGCACTGCCGGTCGACCCGGACTGGCGCCGGGCGAACGCGCTGCTGTTCGCCCGCGCCGGCGCCCTCCCGGCCAAGGAGCTGGGCGACCACCAGCGCCGGCTGGCCGCCGACCTGGCACCGGCACAGGCGCACCGGGAGTTCGCGGAACTCGTCACGGCCTGGGCCGCCTCCCCCGGGGAGCTGCCCGCCGACCTGGCCCGCCGGATCCGCGCCTCCGCCCGTGCCGCCGGACTCGGCACCGCCGAGGACGCCCGGCTGCTGGGCCACGCGCTGGGCGCGGCGCGCGGCAAGGCCGTCCCCGACGCGCTGCTGGAGGCGGCCACCGGCCCGCTCGCCGACCACCCGCAGGAGCCGGCCGTGCTCACCGCCCTGCTCGATCTGTTCCCGGAGAGCAGGAACGACGCGGCGGCCTGGCTCCGGCTGCTGCTGCGCTGCGGCGCCGTGGACGCCGCGGCCGACGGCCGCCTCACCCCGGCCGGGGGCCTCGCGGGCTGGCTCGCCGCCTACACCCGCACCTACGGCCACCGCCCCTCCGGCGGCGGGCTCGTGCGCCAGCCCGTGCCGGCCGAGCTCTTCGAGGTCGTCACCCGGTTCGCGCCCCGGCTGCGCGCCGCGGCCACCCCGGTGCGGCTGCACGAGGACCGGTACGACTGGCCCGGCCTGGACGCCGACCTCCTCGACGTCTGCCTGGCCGAGCGCATCCCCGTGGCGGACCCGGGCGACACGGTCCCCCTGCACTTCTGGGACGACGCGGCCCGCCGCGACCTCAGGGCGCTCGCCGCCGACCCCGTCTTCGGACGGCGCCTGGAGGGCACCGTGCACGCCGCTCTGCGGGGCGCGGGCACGGCCATCACCCGGCTGCCGAGGAACGCGGGCATCACCGCGGAGGTGCACACCCGCGTCGAGAGCCTGCTCACCGCGCTGCGCGGCGGTGGCCTCGCCGCCGCCGACGAGGCCGTGGACGAGCTGCGCACCCTGCTGGACCGCCCCACGGCCACCGCCCTGGACGGCGTCGACGAGGCCCTCGCCGCACTCGACCTCACCGGCCCCCTCGCCCGCGCGCTGCGCTCCGGC
This sequence comes from Streptomyces glaucescens, assembly GCF_000761215.1. Taxonomy (GTDB): domain Bacteria; phylum Actinomycetota; class Actinomycetes; order Streptomycetales; family Streptomycetaceae; genus Streptomyces; species Streptomyces glaucescens_B. The sequence goes on from NZ_CP009438.1 coordinate 6,923,908, forward strand.
CTGCCCGAGGAACTGGGCTGGCCCGCCCTGGAGGAGGCCCTGGCCGGCTTCCCGCCCGGCGACACCGTCCGCGTGACCGGCACCTGGCCCGTGCTGACCCTCTACGGCTCCGGCCGGGCCGTCGCCGTCGACCACGCGGGCCCGCGCGCCTCGTGCGCCTTCCGCCTGCCCGACGACGCGGCCGGCCACGCCGTGCACTACGCGGGCGGCCGGTTCCTGATCAGCTGGACCTGCGACGAGCGGCAGGGCTTCGGCGACCTCGCCTTCTGGGACGACCGGCCCGAGGACGTCTTCGAGCCCGAGCACAAGATCGGCCTGCGGCCCTACGGCGGCATCATCCAGGGTGGGTACTGCTTCCAGTTCGAGACCCCGGACGGCAGCGGACGCCACGACGGCGAACGGGTCCTGCGTCCCGGCGGCAAGGAGGGCATCGGGCACCACGAGCTCCAGATGAGCGACGGGCAGCGGTTCTGGAGCGCCGAGGTCTTCCACTCGCGCGGCAACTGGACCCGCTTCGACCCGGTGACCGGCGCCCGGGGCACCGACCGCACCCTGCCCGGCTTCCACGCCGCGGGCGAGGTCCCGCCCGGCATGGAGGAGTTCGAGGACGGGCAGCTGCTCGCCGCCCTCCCCGAGGGCGCCGCGCCGTCCCCGCTCGGCCAGGACGGCCGGCTCGTCGGCTGCCGCGTCCTCAACCGCACGCCGTACGCGGGCCCGTCCCCGGCCGACTTCCTGCTGGAGTCCGTCGACGGCCGCCGCGCCCGCTACCGCAGCCGGCGGCCCGGCCGCCGCCCCTGGGCGATCATCGCCCTGCCGTGCGGCGGCGAGGCCGCGGTCCTGGCCGGGCAGGAGACCATCCGCTGCCACGCGGCCGAGGACAACTCGCTGCTGTGGCAGGTGCACGGCTTCCCCGGCTCCGGCCGCCGCCGCACCAGCACGTTCGGCCACGGCCGGGGCCCGGTCCCGCCGCCCGCCTTCTGGCACTTCCTCACCCCGCGCGACGAGCGCTCCTCCAAGGCCCTGCGCACGGTCGGCGCCGAGGCGGTCCGCGCCCTGCTGCGCGCGGCCCGGCAAGCGGCGGACGACGACGTCCTTCGGGAGCGGGTGACCGTGATCCTCCCCGACGTCACCGAGCCCCGGATCGTGGACGGCGTCGTGCGCGCCGCCCGCACGGCCGCCGACGTGCTGCGCCGCCGCGAGGAACTGTCCCGGCGGGTCGGCGTGATGCGGGCCGGCCCCGTCGTGGACCTGGCCGCCCCGGTGCCCGACACCGATCTCGCGCCCGCGCTGTCCGGCCTGCTGCCCGAACTGCGCCTCTACGAGGCGTACCGGCCCGAGCAGCATCCGGGCACCCTGACGGCCGTGGCCGCCGACGGACGCCATCTGCGCGGGGAGATCGACGAGGAGGCCCGGCAGCTGGCACCGCCCTCGCCGCCCGCCGAATGGCAGGCCCTGCTCGGCCGGATCGACGCCGTCGCCTGGCGGGCCGCCGTCGGGACCACCCCGGACGCCGACCGCGCGGCCCTCGCGGCCCTCCTCGGCACCTGGAGCGCACAGCCGTTCGCCGCGCCGGGCGGCAGCTGGCGCACCGGCCGCGCGGGCGAGCGGGCACTCGCCGCGCTGCGGGCCGCGGGGCACCGGGTGGCGTCCGGCCCCGCCCGCGGCGGGCTCGCCCGCTTCCTCCAGCCCGCCACCGACCCCGCGCCGCAGGATGCGGAGGAGACCGAGACCGTCACCGTCGCCCGCGACGACAGCGCCCGCCTGACCCGGCTGCTGGAACTGGTCGAGCGGCACGGTCCGTTCGCCGTCCCGCCGGAGGCCCTGGCCGTCTTCTCCTGGCGCACCGGAGTGCGGCGCGCCGTCGCCGCCCTCGTCCTCGGCGGCCTCCCGCGCCGGGAGGACCACCGCGAGCACCAGCGGATGCTGCGCTCGGCACCGTACAGGGCCACCAAGACGTCGGCGGCGGAGTACGACGGCCACCGGCACCGGCTGGGCGCCGCCGGGCGGCGGGCCGTCCTCGCGGCGGGCGTGCCGGAGGACCCGGCCGAACTGTGGACGCACAGCGGGATCACGGCCGCCGCCGAGCGCATGGCGGAGGCCTGGGCCGCGCGGCTGGGCACCACCCCGTACGCGGACGACGAGCTGGCCGACGCCCTGGAGCAGGAGCTGGGCCTGCCGGCGGACTGGGCCCGCGCGCTGCCGGAGGGCCGCACCCCGGCCGACCACCACGGCTTCGTCCTCGTCGGCGACCGCCGCGGCGGTCTCGACCTGCACCGGGCCGCGCCGGACGGCACCGCGGGGGAATGGGTGCCGGTCACCGGGCCCGGCCACCTGGAGGCGGCCTCGGTCATCGCCTGGGCGCTCACCGAACGGCCGGTCGGCGACCCGGCGGCCCAGGGCGCCGTGAAGCTGCACGCCGCCCTGCGCGCCCAGCTCGCCGATCCGGGCACCCTCGTTCCGATGGGGCGGTTCGCCGCGCTCGCCCGCCGGGCCGCCGACGATCCCGGCTTCCTGCCCTACGACGGCCCCGTGCTGCCCTGCCCGCAGCCGCTGCTCGACGGAGCGAGCCCTGCCACGGCGGTGGACGACGGGCTCCTCGTGGTCGCCGTGCCCTCCGGTGACGTGTTCCTGCGCCCCGCGGCCCTGGCCGACGGGGCACGGCGGGAGCGGGCGGCCGCGCTGTGCGGCGAACCCGGCCTGGCCTGGCTGGGCGAACGGCTGGAGAGGACCCGGGCGCTGCTCGACGGACTCGCACGGATGGCCGGCCGCGCGGTGGACACCCCGGTGCCGCCCGGCGGGTACGAGGCGAATCCCGCGTTGAGCGCACCGGGGCTGGTCGCCGGTACCGCGCGGGCCCTGGGGGTCGGCGCGGACGCCGCCGCCCTGTACCTGCAACTGCTGGCCCTCGCCCGCCCCACCGACGCCGCCGTCCGGCGCTGGAACGGCTGGACGACGGCTCGTCACAAGGCGGCGCAGGCAGAACTGGTCGCCGTGGGCGCGGTCGTGACCGGCCGCCGGGCCCGGGCGGGGCGTACCGCCTTCGTGCCCGGCGAGTGGCTGGACGCCAAGGCGCCGCACCTGCCGCTGGAACGCCGGAAGCTGGCCGCCCACCTGGCGTCCGCCTCGGGGAAGGACGTGCACGCCCCCTTCCTGCGGCTGCTGCCGCCGGTCCCGCCGCACGAGCTGTTCGAGCGGGCCGTGCGGGAGGCCCCGGAAGCGGTCTGAGCACGGACAGGGGCCCGGTGGACAGCCACCGGGCCCCTTCGCGCGGGCCGGCGGGGGCGTCGCCCCGCCGGCCGGCGTCCGCGCCTACGCGCCGACCGCCGGCCGGCGTCCGCGCCTACGCGCCTACGCGCCGCTCGCCTCGAGCATGTCCTCGCGCTCGACTATCTTCACGCGCTCGCGGCCCTGCGGCTCGCCCAGCGCCTTCTCCGCCGCGTCCAGCCTGTACCAGCCCTCCCAGGTGGTGAAGCGGATGTTCCGCTCGGCCAGGAAGGTGTCCACCGCCTCGGGCGCGGGGGCCTCGGGCGTCTGGAGACGGCCGTTGGCGAAGTCGTCCAGCAGGTTCGCGACGGTCTCGTTGGCGTCACCCTTGGTGTGGCCGATCAGACCCACCGGGCCGCGCCGGATCCAGCCGGTGACGTACACCGACCGCAGGTGCTCGCCGCCCTCCTCGATGACCCGGCCGCCCTGGTCGGGGACCGTGCCCGAGTCGATGTCCCAGGGCAGCTTCGGCAGCTTGTCCGAGAGGTAGCCGACGGCGCGGTAGACCGCGGTGACGTCCCAGTCGGTGAACTTGCCGGTGCCCTTGACGTTTCCGGTGCCGTCCAGCTCGGTGCGCTCGGTGCGCAGGCCCACGACCTTGCCGTCCTCGCCGAGGATCTCGGCCGGCGACTCGAAGAAGTGCAGAAACAGCTTGTGCGGGCGGTCGCCGGCATCGCGGATCGCCCAGTTCTCCAGCGTCTTGGCGACCATGTCGGCCTGCTTGTTGCCGCGCCGCGTCTCGATGGAGCCCGCGTCGTAGTCGATGTCCTCGGGGTCGACGATGACCTCGATGTTGGGGGAGTGGTCCAGCTCGCGCAGCTCCATCGGGCTGAACTTCGCCTGCGCCGGGCCACGGCGGCCGAAGACGTGGACCTCCAGGGCCTTGTTGGCCTTCAGGCCCTCGTAGACGTTCGGCGGGATCTCGGTCGGCAGCAGCTCGTCGGCCGTCTTGGCGAGGATGCGCGCGACGTCCAGGGCGACGTTGCCGACCCCGAGGACGGCGACCTTCTCGGCCTCCAGCGGCCAGGTGCGCGGCACGTCCGGGTGACCGTCGTACCAGGAGACGAAGTCGGCGGCGCCGTAGGAGCCGTCGAGGTCGATGCCCGGGATGGGCAGGTCCCGGTCGGCCATGGCGCCGGTGGAGAAGATCACCGCGTCGTAGAACGAGCGCAGGTCGTCCAGGTTGATGTCGGTGCCGTAGTCGACGTTCCCGAAGAGCCTGATCTGCGGCTTGTCGAGGACCTGGTGGAGGGCGGTGATGATGCCCTTGATCCGGGGGTGGTCCGGGGCGACGCCGTAGCGGATCAGACCGAACGGCGCGGGCATCCGCTCGAAGAGGTCGATGGACACGCCGGGTTCGGCGGCCACGTCGGACTTGAGCAGGGCGTCGGCGGCGTAGATCCCGGCGGGGCCGGCTCCGACAATGGCTACCCGCAGAGGCCGGGGCATGGTCAGGTTCCCTTCGAGCGGTGAAAAGCGACTCGCCGGGAAGCCTAAGCTAAGGCAAGCCTAAGTCGGTACACGGGTCCGGTCTATGGGCTCATAAGGCCGTCTTATGAGAGGGATAAGCGAGCCTTCAGGGTGCCGGGCGGGGGCCAGGAGGCCCGACCGGCCCCCTCTAGGCTGTACGCATGCCAGCTCGCGAGCCCGTGTCCCCCGCACTCGACGCGCACCTGCGCCCGCCGGACAGCGCCCGCCTGGCGGAGGCCACCGAGGTGTTCGCGATGCTCGCCGACCCGACCCGGCTCCACCTGCTGTGGCTGCTCGCGCAGGGGGAGTCGGACGTGGGCTCGCTGACCGAGCGGTGCGCCGCCTCCCGCACGGCGGTCAGCCAGCACCTGGCCAAGCTCCGGCTCGCCGGCCTGGTGGAGTCCCGTCGCGAGGGCCGGCACATCCACTACAGCCTGCGCGACGGCCATCTGCGCCGCCTCGTCATGGAAGCCCTCAGCCACGCCGACCACCGCGTCAGCGGAAAGGCCCCGCACGACTGACCGGCGCGACAGGCCGGTCAGCCGGCCGTGACCGGGGGGCGCGGGCGCGTTTCGCCCGGCCCGGCGGCGGCTAGTCGGCAAGGGTCCGACTGCCCGTCCCGCGTCCCGAGGAGTGGGCCATGACCACGGTCAAGGACATGCTCGCCACCTACCCGGCCGACCTCGGAGAGATCGACCGCACCAAGCTCACCCGGTGTATCGAGGAGTGCGTCGCCTGCGCCCAGGCGTGTACCGCCTGCGCGGACGCGTGTCTCTCCGAGGGCATGGTCGGCGAGCTGACCAAGTGCATCCGCACCGACATGGACTGCGCCGACATCTGCACCGCGACGGCGTCCGTGCTCTCCCGCCACACCGGCTACGACGCCAACGTCACCCGCGCCATGCTCCAGGCGTGCGCCACCGCCTGCAAGGCCTGCGCCGACGAGTGCGGCGCCCACGCCGACCAGCACGAGCACTGCCGCCTGTGCGCGGAGGCCTGCCGCTCCTGCCTGGGCGCGTGCGAGGAACTCCTCGGCGCCCTCGGCTGAACGCGGCGGCACCGCTCACTCCGGCACCCGGGCGGGGCCCCGGTCCAGCCCCGCGCGCAGGCACCGCACGAGCCGGGCCGCGAGCGTGCCGTCCGGGTCGAGCCGCGGATTGAAGATCGTCACGTCGAGGCCGACGGCCCGCCCGTCCCGCAGCGCCGTGCGCAGCACCTCCGTCAGCTCGGCCCACGACAGCCCGCCGGGCAGCCGGTAGTCGACGGCCGGCATGAGCGCGTCGTCGAGCACGTCGGCGTCCAGGTGCACCCAGTACGGCACGGCGGCGAGACGGGCGAGCGCCCGCCGCGCCGCCACCCCCGCGCCGACCGCACGCACACCGTCCAGGTCCACAGCGCTCAGGCCCGGAGGCAGCGGCTGCATGCCCGCCGCGGCGGACTCGCCGGTGTCCCGGAAGCCGAGCACCACGGTGTCCTCGTCCCGCAGCAGGGGCCCGCGCCCTTCGAGATCGGCCAGGAGGCCGGGGCCGCGTCCGGTGGCCAGGGCCAGCTCCATCGAGGCGGCCTCCCCGGCGGGCTCCGCCGACGGCTGGTAGAAGTCGGTGTGGCCGTCGAGGAAGAACAGGCCGTACCGTCCCCGGCGGCGCAGCGCGAGCAGGTTGCCGAGCAGGATGCTGCAGTCACCGCCGAGGACGAGCGGGAAGCGGCCGCGGTCCAGGACGGCGCCGACCGCGTCCGCGAGCCGCACGGCGTACTCCGCCAGACCGGCCGCGTTGCGCACCCCGGTGCGCGGGTCCCGCCGGGGGTCGTACGGAGGCGGCTCGACCCGCCCGGCGCGCACCGCACCGGGCGCCGCCGCCAGCCCCGCGTCCAGCAGGGCCGCAGGCAGCTCCTCCACCCCGGTCGGCCGCAGCCCGAGCACCGACGGGGCCTCCACGATCGCCGTCTCCCGCATGGCCGGACCCCTTTCCGTGGCGTCACGGCCATCGTCCCGCCGCGGGCGGTGTCAGGCGCGCCGGGCGTACAGGAACAGATGCGGCTCCGGTACGGCATCGGGGTGGGCGGGCGTGAAGACGCTCTGCTCCGCGCGGAGCACCTCCAGGCCCCGCGCCTCCGCCAGCGCGGTGAAGTCCCCGGCGGAGAAGCTGGTCACCCGCACCGGCTGCCCCATGAACACCGCGTCGATCCCCTCGATGTCGAGGGGCACCGTCGCCAGCACCGCGGGCGCCCCGGGCCGCAGCGCCCGCGCCAGCCGTCCGACCAGGGCGGACTGCTCCTCCCGGGACATCTGCAGCAGCGAGAAGTACGCGCAGACCGCGTCGAAGGAGGCGTCCTCGAGCGGCGTCTCGCGGATGTCGGCGCACCGGAACTCGGCGTCCGGCACCTGCCGGGCGGCCAGTTCCACCATCACCGGGGAGACGTCCACGCCCAGCACCCGGTGGCCGGCCCCGGCGAGCGTCTCGGCGGTCGGCCGTCCGGTACCGCTGCCCACGTCGAGCACCCTGCTGCGTGGCTCCAGCCGTTCCAGCAGCCACTCCAGCGACGCCCGGTGCGCCTTCGATCCGGCGAACGCCTCCTCGTACGCGCTGCCGAGCGCGTCGAACACCGTCGCCGCGTCCGGGCGGTGGTCCCCGTCGGTCACGCTGCCTCCTCCGGCTGGTCGTGGCGGGCATCGTCCCACCCGCGGAACCGGCCTGACAACGGGCGTTAGGGTTCCGTCGTGCCCACCTTGCTGATCGTGCATCACACTCCGTCGCCGAACTGCCAGGCGATCCTCGAAGCGGTCCTCGCCGGGGCGACGGCCCCGGAGATCGAGAACGTCCGCGTCCAGCGGCGCGCGGCCCTGTCCGCCACCGCCTCCGACGTGCTCGCCGCGGACGGCTACCTGCTGGGCACGCCCGCGAACCTCGGTTACATGTCCGGCGCGCTCAAGCACTTCCTCGACCAGGTCTACTACCCGTGCCTGGACGAGACCCGAGGCCGGCCCTTCGGCTACTACGTGCACGGCGGCAGCGATGTCACCGGAGCCGTGCGCGGCATCGAGTCGATCACGACCGGCCTGGGCTGGCGCCGCGCGGCCGAGCCGGTCACCGTGACCGGCGAGCCCGCCAGGAGCGACCTGGAGGCCTGCTGGGAACTGGGGGCGACGGTGGCGGCGGGTCTCATGCCCGGCTGAGCCGCCGGCACCCGTCCACGCCCGTGATGTGGCCGAAAGCACGTCCCGGACGTGGTTTGGGCCATGTCCATCCGCCGGGGCGCCCGGATACCTTTTTGGCCCACCCCGTTCCCGGCAGCTCGGACGGTCCGCCAGTGCTCACCGATCTCTCCCCGCTCATCGCGGCGACCGCGCAGTGGCTCACGCGTGCCTACCCGGCGTCCGGCGGTGCCCTGGCCGCGGCCCTGTGCGAGGCGCAGGCCCGGCAGGCGGTCACGGTGGCGGCCTGCCTGCGCTACCCGACGCCCACGGACGCCGCCCTGGTCACCCTGACCGGCCCGGGCGGATCGGACCGCCTGGACTGGATCACCGGCGCCGACGCGGCGCCCGAGGACTCCGCCTGGCGCACCTGGGTCGACGAGGTCGTGGCCAGCTGGGCCGCCTGTCTGCTCACCGACCCGGACCTGGCCCGGCTGGCCGTGGCCGCCGTCACCGAGCGGGCGGGGGGAAACGCGCCGGCCGAGTTCCGCCGCCTGATCGACCCCGATGTGCGCGACACGCAGGCCGCGGCCCTGCTGCGCCACCCGGACCTGCTCGCCCCGGTCGCGGAACTGCACCAGGACCACCTCCTGGACCGGCTGGGACCGGACCAGGCGCTCATCGCCTGAGCCGCGCCGTACGCGGGGCCCCCGCCCATCCCGCCGGCGTACGTCCGTTCAGGGTGTCCGGCACCGCCGGCTCGCCGTGACGTCCGCGGACCGGCCGGCCGGACGCCGGAGGGCGACGCGCTCAGGGTGCCCGGACGAGCGGCGGCTCACCCCAGTCGGCGGTCAGCGCCTCCCGTACGGCGTCGACGCCGGCCCGGCCGATGCGCTCGGCCAGCACCGCCTCGACGAGGCCGATCACGGCCCGGGCCCGCTCGTGGACGCGCCGCCCCTCGGACGTGGTGCGGATCAGCCGGCGCCGGGCCGAGCCGGGATCGGGCGCCTGTTCCAGCAGGCCCATGCCGATCAGCCCGTGCACGGCCTGGTGGACCGTCTGGCGGGTGACGCCGATCCGCCGGGCCAGTTCCGAGACGGTGGTGCCCTCGGCGTCGAGCATCGCGAAGACGGACGCCTGCGCGGTGGTCACCGGCTGTTCCCCGGCGGCCTCCATGCTGGCGAAGACCGCGTCCTCGAACCAGCGCCGGGCTTCGCCGAGCAGGTGGGGCAGGTTGGCGGCGCGGTGACTCATGGCTCCCCGGGGCCTCGGCGGTACGGCGGACGCGGGAATTATCCCCTCGCCGCCGGGGCGGCGGAGCCGAGGGGCGGAAAGAAGGGTTGCGGCCTCCCCGTCGGCAGCCCACCGCAGACGGCCGCCTGCCTCGGCCGGCCGGTGCGGGCGGGCCGTCCGGACGCCGGCCGCTGCCGGCACGGCGGTGGGGTGGACGGCGGGAAGGCGACCGCGAGGGGCCGGGCCGGGAAGGATCAGCCGCCGGCGAACGCCCCGCCGCCGCCGGACACCGGCCGGGCGAACCACCCGCCCATCCGGCGGCCGGGCCGGCCGCGTCCGGGTGCGGCGCGTCCGGCGGCGGCAGTCCGGCGGCGTCGGGGGGGGCGCGGCCGCCCGCGTGGTGCGGATGCGGGGCCTCGCCGGCGCGCCGCGCCACGATCCGGGCCGGCTCGTCCCGGCCCGGTCGCCGCGACCGCTGGTCCACCGGGGAGCGGGCGGAGGAGCGGCGGGCCGGGACCGTGCGGCTGCGCCGGGTGAGGGCCCGGGCGCCGCTTCAGGACACGCGGTGCACCAGCTGGCTGGTCAGCTCGTACCGCGCGCCGACGATCGCCAGCCGGCCGTCCGCCACCCGCTCGGCGAGATCGGGCTCCGCCGCGAGCCGGGACCGCACGAGCCGCACGTTCGCGTCGATCGTCGCGTCCACGCGGGCCTCGCCCTGGGTGCCGCGGTCGATGGCCGGCGCTATCTGATCGGCCAGGTACTGGATGTGCGCCGGCAGCCGCCCCCCGGACCCGTCCGCCTCCACGGCGGCCCGCACGGCCCCGCAGGACTGGTGGCCCAGCACCACGACCAGCGGTATCGCCAGCTCCAGCACCCCGTACGCGATGCTGCCGAGCACCGCCTCGTCGAGCACCTCACCGGCACTGCGCACGGTGAGCAGATCGCCGAGCCCCTGGTCGAAGACGAGCTCCGGCGGCACCCGCGAGTCGACACAGCCGAGCACCAGCGCGAACGGGTGCTGGCCCGAGGTCAGTGCCTGCCGCACGGCCGGCGTCTCGTCCGGGTGCCGCTCCCGGAAGGTGCGCCAGCGCCGGTTCCCGGCGGCCAGCTCGCGCAGTGCCTCCGGCGCGGTGGCGGGCCGGGGCCGCGCGGCGGGCGGGGCGGCGGCAGCGGGGGAGACGTCCAGGGCGAGTCCGGCGCCGGCCGCGGCGGCACCGGTCACGGCGGCGCGCAGCAGGGAGCGGCGCGCGGGAGCCGGTGCGGCGGCTCCGGGCGGGGTGTCGTCGAGTGTCACGGGAGGAACGTACGACCGAGCGGACACGCGTTCGGTCGCGCTGCCGAATCATGGTCCGGCATGGCGGAATCCTGGACCGCTGTTGGACAGTTGTTGGCGCGGGCGAGGGCAGGGCTTGGCGCAGGGGCCGTCCGTCGGGACTCAGTTCTCGCCGGGAGACGTGTCGTCGTCCCAGGTCCGCGTCGAGCGCGGCTCGGTGTACGGCTCCTCCTCCGGCGGGTGGCCCCCCGCGATGGCCCGCTGGCGGACGGTTTCGGCGTCGAACTCCAGGCCGAGCAGGATCGCCAGATTGGTGATCCACAGCCAGACGAGGAAGACGATGACGGCCGCCATGGTCCCGTACGTCTTGTTGTACGAGCCGAAATTGGCGACGTAGAACGCGAACCCGGTGGAGGCGATCATCCAGATCACCAGGGCGAGGAAGCTGCCCGGCGTGACCCACCGCCAGCCCCGCACCTTGGCGTTGGGGCTGGCCCAGTACAGCAGTGCGATCATCAGGGTGACCAGCAGCACCAGGACGGGCCACTTCGCGATGCCCCACACGGTCAGCGCGGTGTCCCCGAGGCCGAGGACGTCGCCCGCCCGGCGGGCCAGACCGCCCGTGAAGACGACGATCAACGCGCTGATCACGGCCATGATCATCAGGGCGACGGTCAGGCCGAGGCGCACCGGCAGGATCGCCCACACCGGCCGTCCCTCCGGCATGTCGTAGACGGCGTTCGCCGTGCGCATGAACGCCGCGACGTATCCGGACGCGGACCACACCGCGAGGAGCAGGCCGACGACCGCCATGAGGGAGCCGGTGCCCGCGTTGCCCTGGAGCTGCTCGACGGCGCGCGTGATGATGTCGCGGGCCGAGCCGGGGGCCAGCTTCTCCAGGTTCTCCATCACCTTGTCGGTGGTGGACCTGCCGGAGATCCCGAGCAGCGAGACCAGCACCAGCAGCGCGGGGAAGAGGGACAGGACGCCGTAGTACGTCAGGGCCGCCGCGCGGTCGGTCAGCTCGTCGTCCTTGAACTCCCGGACGCTGCCCTTGAGCACCGCGCCCCAGGCCCCCTTCGGCAGCTTGGCCGGTGTGTCGGGCGCGGCCCGCTCGACCTCGGGGCCGGGTCCGGCCCCCTCGGCGGCCGGCCTGTCGTCGTCGCGCTCGTCCCTGTGCCCCGGGCGTCCCGGAAGATGCAGCTTCATGGTCCCCGAGTAACCCGCCGCCGGACCGCTCACTCCCTCCGGCGCCACTGCCGTGTCCGGACGGCGGTCGTGCCGGAGCCGGGGGGGACCGCGCCGCCCCACGGATCGGCGCCGCGGACTCCGGGTTCGCGGGTCACCCGTCCCGCCGGGGCTGCGCCGGCCGCCGCCCGCGTCGGGGGCCGGCCGCGGTCCCGGCGCCCGGCCACGAACCACCACGCCCGGCGCGCGGACGGCGGGGCACCCCCGGGGGTGCCCCGCCGTCCGCGCGTCCGTCCGCTCGCCGGGTCTCAGTCCTCGGCGACCAGCGCGGGCGTCGACCGGGTGAGGGTCTTGCCCTGGAAGAAGGCCGGGTGGCGCCAGCGCATCGCATACATGATCACGACGCCCAGGAGGAGCAGGCCCACGCCGATCACGAACACCGAGCCCATGCCGAGGACCGAGGAACCGCTGCCGTACGCCGGGTCCCACATGTCGACCAGGGTCTTGGTGAAGACCGCGCTCAGCAGCAGGCCGCCGACCAGCGGGAAGAGGCCCTTGAAGAGCAGGTCGCGGCCGGAGCGCAGCACCTCGGCGCGGAAGTACCAGACGCAGGCGAAGGCGGTCAGGGCGTAGTAGAAGCAGATCATCAGGCCGAGCGCGTAGATCGTGTCGACCAGCACATGCTCGCTGACCAGGGTCATCACCGTGTAGAACACGCCGGTCGCGACGCCCGCCATGACCGTGGCGCGGCCCGGGGTGCGGAATCGCTCGTGGACCTTGGCGTAGGACGCGGGCAGCGCCTCGTACGTCGACATCGCGAGCACCGTACGGGCCACCGGGATGAACGTGGTCTGCAGGCTCGCCGCGGCGGAGGCCAGGACGGCCACGAAGAGCAGGATGCCCAGCGCCGGACCCATCACCGGGCCGGCCAGCGCGGCGAAGACGTTGTCGGAGGTGTCGGGGTTGGCGAGGCCGAGCCCCTTGTCGCCGGAGCCGACGACCATCTGCGCGGCGACACCGGTGGCGAGGTAGGAGCCGACGAGCACGACCATGGCGACCAGGGCCGCGCGGCCAGGGGTCCTGGTGCTGCCGGTGGTCTCCTCGTTGGCGGTGAGACAGGCGTCCCACCCCCAGTACATGAAGATCGACAGGGAGAGGCCGGCGGTGAAGGCGGCGAACGACTGCACGGCGAACGGGTTCAGCCACGACCAGGAGAAGTCCGCCGAGGTCGGGAAGTCGGCGCTGCCCGCCTTGCCGAGGGCCATCGCCACGAAGACGGCGAGCACCACGAGCTGGAGTCCGACCAGCGCGTACTGGACGCCCTTGGTCGCGGTCATCCCGCGGTAGCTGATGACGGTCGCGACGGCGACGAGCGCGAGGCAGGTGACGATGTGCACCGCCTTGTTGCCGTCGAGCGCCGCCACGTCGTCGCTGCCGGTGATCTCCCCGGCCAGCAGCCAGAAGTACGACGTCGCCACACCGGCCAGGTTGGAGAGCACGATGATCGTGGCGATCACCAGCCCCCAGCCGCACATCCAGCCCACCTTCGGGCCGAACGCCTTCACCGTCCAGGTGAAGGAGGTGCCGCAGTCCGGCATCACCTTGTTCAGCTCGCGGTAGGCGAACGCGACCAGCAGCATGGGCAGGAACCCCGCGAGGAACACCGCCGGCATCTGCAGACCGACCTCGCCGGCGGTGGAGCCGAGGGTCGAGGTCAGGCAGTAGACCGGGGCCACCGTGGAGACGCCGATGACGGCGCTGCCCAGCAGCCCGACGGAGTTCCCGCTCAGGCCCTTGGCGCGCATGCCGTCGGCGGGATCCCCGTCGCCTGTGTTTCCGGCCATGGGCCGTACGTCCAGCTGAGTCATGAACAGGACGTTAAGTGCTGCGGTTTCCGCGCCAACGGTGCGTGACATTCATGGGTACGAGTCTCCATGATCCAGCTATTCGAGGGTGAGACGCCGCTCACTCCCTACGTTTCGAAGGCATCGCGGGGCCGTGGAACTTGTCTTCCACAATTGAACAGTCGGTGTTCGATATTCGGGAATCGCAGCCGAGCCCGGAATGCCCGGTTCCAAAGCTTCCGGTGTGATCCGCGTCACACACCGAGGGTGGCCGATATTCGATACCCGGTCAAGCGTCGCCGTGTGTTCCGCCTTCATTCGGAAAACGCATGGTCCATGCTCCGCAGTGCTAGATTGCACGTCGTGCGGATGACTCTGGAGGAGCGGGTTCGCGCCGCCGTGGCCGCGCTGATGCACGCCACCGGCGAATCCCAGACGGACGTCGCCGCCGCGCTGGGCGTCAGTCAGGCGCAGGTCAGCCGTCGGCAGTCCGGCAGCGCGGCGTGGAGCCTCGCCGACTGCGACGCCGTCGCCGAACACTTCGGCATCGACCCACTGGACCTCCTGGCGGGCCCCACCCGGGCCTTCGAGGCCCTGCCGCAGGAGCGGCGCCGACGGCCCGCCCGCCGCGGAACCGCGCGGGCGCTGCCGGAGCGGGAGGCACCGCCATGACGGCACCGAGGCGAACGACACGCTCCTCGCCGCCCACGGCGAAGGAACCCGATCGCCCCGCCCGTCCGCGGGCACGCCGACCGGAAGCCCGCGGCAGCCGCCCGCGCCTTCCCTGACGGCTCCGGCCGGTTCACGGCTCCCCGGTTAACGGAAGTCGACGTACGGTCGTACCCCCCGCACTCGCGCGTACAGATCACGGCCCCCTGCACGCAAGGTTCTCCCCGCACCATCTGCATGTCCTCGACATCGATGAAGGAAGCGCTTGTGAGAACGCACCGCACGCCACGCAGGGTCACCACGCTCGCCCTGGGGGCCACCCTGCTCGCCCTCGTGACCGCCGCCCCCGCGGGGGCCGACGACACGGGCCTGCCGACGGTCGCCCCGACCGCCGAGACCCCTCCCCTCTACGACGACGAGGCGGGCGGCAACTCCGACGCGGACGACCCGGCGATCTGGCGCAACGCGGCCGACCCCGACCACAGCCTCGTCATCGCGACCGCCAAGGAGGGCGGACTGCGGGTGTACGACCTCGGCGCCCGCCTGGTGCAGTCGCTGCCCGCCCCGCGTCCCCCCGCCGAGGACGACGCCCCGGGCCGCTACAACAACGTCGACCTCGTCACCGGCCTGCGCACCTCCACGGGCCGCGTCGACGTGGCCGTGGTCAGCGACCGCGGCAACGACCGCCTGCGGATCTACCGCATCGACCCCGCCCGGCCCGGCGCGCCGCTGACCGACATCACCGACCCGGCCGCCGCCCCGGTGTTCTCCGCCGACCAGGCCGAGATCAACGACCAGCGCACCGCGTACGGCCTCGCCACCTGGCAGGACAAGGCCACCGGGCGCACCTACGCCCTGGTCAGCCAGCGCGAGCGGACCCGCGTCGCGCTCGTGGAGCTGACCCCGGCCGCGGGCGGCACCGTCGGCTACCGCAAGGTCCGCACCCTCGACCTGCCCTCCGCCTTCCGCCTGCCGAACGGCACCACCTGGTCCCCCTGCGCGGAGCCCGGTGAACTCCCGCAGGTCGAGGGCATGGTGGTGGACCCGGCCACCGGCACCCTCTACGCCGGCCAGGAGGACATCGGCATCTGGCGGATGCGGGCCGACCTCACCACCAAGCCGGTCCTGGTGGACAAGGTCCGCGAGTTCGGCGTCCCCGGCGTCTACGACGAGGCGACCGAGGAGTGCACGGCCGGGGCCGACCCCGGTTACGGCGGTGAGCACATCTCCGCGGACGTCGAGGGCCTGACCCTGTTCCAGGAGTCCGACGGCGACGGCTACCTCCTCGCCTCCAGCCAGGGCGACGACACCTTCGCCCTGTACGACCGGGAGGTGAGCGAGGACAACGAGTACGAGGGCGGCTTCCGCGTCGGCGCCGCCTCGGCGACCCTCGACGGCTCGCAGGAGTGCGACGGCGCCGCCGTGCTCAACGCCCCGCTGGGCAGCCGCTACCCCAAGGGTCTGCTGGTGGTCCAGGACGGCCACGGGACCCCGGAGGTCCCGGACGGCGAGGGCGGCACCCGCACCGCGACCGGCTTCAAGTTCGTCGACCTCGGCGACGTGGTGGACGCCGCCGACATGTGAGGCCCGCCCCGCCGCACCCCTACGGCCGCCGGACACCCATCACGCCCCGGCGGCCGTGCCGCCCCGTGCCGGAACCCGTCGGCACCCCGGCCCCCACTCCGGTTACTCTTTGTGATCATCGTCCGGCCAGGCCGGACCGCATCTCACGAGGGGGAACGTCATGGCGCGCAAGCCGGTCAAGGCCGCGGTCGGAGACGTCTGGATCACCTGCCAGATCTGCCGGGGCGAGCTGTTCCGCGAACGCGGCGTGATGCTGAACAGCGCGGGCATGGAGTTCATGAAGATGGCCTGGGCGGACGAGACGGCCACCGGCCTGATCTGCTGGCACTGCGGATACGTTCACCTCTTCGCCAACCGCGACATACGGCTGTACAAGGCGGAGCAGTAGAGGCCCGCGCGAGCAGCCGGCCCACCCCTCCCGCCCGCGGTGACCGAGGGCCCGCGAACCGGCGCACCGCCCCCGCACCGGCCGGAAGCGGCCGGCCCAGCGGCCGTCCCCTCAGCGGCGGGGGACCTCCAGCGGCGGAACCGGCCCTGATCAGGGCCGAACGGCCCTGGCCGGCCGGCCCTCCGCGGAGCAGGATCCTGTACGGGGAGCCCCAGGCCCCCGCAGGACCCGAACCGAGGAGCGAGCGATGGCGGACGCCGAGCGGACCGGACCGGACGTGCCGGTCCGGGTCTTCCTGCTGGACGACCACGAGGTGGTCCGGCGCGGGGTGCGGGACCTGCTCGACGACGAGCCCGACATCGACGTCGTCGGCGAGGCCGCCACCGCCGGGCAGGCACTCGTCCGGGTGCCGGCGCTGCGCCCGCGGGTCGCGATCCTCGACGTCCGCCTCCCCGACGGCGACGGCGTCACCGTCTGCCGGGAACTGCGCTCCCGCATGCCCGGTCTCGCCTGCCTGATGCTGACCTCCTTCGACGACGAGGAGGCCCTGCTCGACTCGATCATGGCGGGCGCCTCCGGTTACGTCCTCAAGCAGATCCAGGGCTCCGACCTGGTCACCGCCGTCCGCACGGTGGCCCGCGGCCAGTCCCTGCTCGACCCCAGCGCCACCACCCGCGTCATGGCCCGCCTGCGCGGCGCCGAAGGGCCGCCGGACGAGCCGGACGCCCTGCCCGACCTCACCGCGCGCGAGCGGGAGATCCTCGCCCTGATCGGGGAGGGCCTCACCAACCGCCAGATCGGGCAGCGGCTGTACCTCGCCGAGAAGACCGTCAAGAACCACATCTCCCGGCTGCTCGCCAAGCTGGGCGTCGAACGGCGCATCCACGCCGCCGTCATCGCCACCCAGGCCGGGGACCGGCTCCGGCAGGAGGGCCGCGGCGGCCGCTGAGCCCGCCCGGCCGCCCGGGGCGGCGCAGGGAGGCGCCCGCCCGGCCGGTTACGGTGGCGACAACGAGCGTCCGGGTGGCGGGCGCACGAGACACACCAGGAGGAACCCCGGGTGGCAGGCTCCGCGGAGTCCGGAGAGGCACACCTCCGGCTTCCCCAGCTCCGGCTCGACGAGCTGCTGGAGGAGGTCCAGGCCCGCCTGGACGCGGTCCGCGGCACCCGCGACCGGGTGCACAACCTGCTGGAAGCGGTGCTCTCGGTCGGCAGCGAGCTGGACCTGGAACAGGTGCTGCACAGCATCGTGCAGGCCGCGGCGGTGCTGGTGGACGCCCGGTACGCGGCGCTGGGCGTGATCGGCCCCGACGGCAGGCGGCTCGCGGACTTCCACACGGTCGGCGTCACCGAGGACCAGATCACCGGGATCGGCAGCTTCCCCGAGGGCCACGGCATCCTCGGCGAACTGATCCGCAACCCCGAACCGCTGCGGCTGGCCAAGCTCTCCGACCACCCCGCCTCGTACGGCTTCCCGCCCCACCACCCGCCGATGAACACCTTCGTCGGCGTCCCCATCCGGGTGCGCGACCAGGTCTTCGGCAACCTCTACCTGACCGAGAAGCGCGGCGGCGCGCAGTTCGACGACGAGGACGAGTCGGTCCTCGCCACGCTCGCCGTCGCGGCCGGTGTGGCCATCGACAACGCCCGCCTGTACGAGGAGTCCCGGCTGCGGGAACGCTGGCTGCGGGCCAGCGCGGAGATCACCCACAGCATCATGTCCGGCAGCGACCGCGCGCAGGTGCTGCGGCTGATCGCCGAGCGCGCCCGGGAGATCACCGGCGCGGAGCTGGCCGTGGTCGCGGTGCCCACGGAGGGCGCCGGCGCCGGCACCCTCACCGTGGAACTGGCCCTGGGCCGCGAGGCGGACGCCCACCAGGGCCTGGTGCTGCCGGTGCGGGCGAGCCTGATCGGCCGGGCCTTCGCCACCGCCACCACCGTCACCAGCGCGGACATCACCCAGGACGACCGGGTCTCGTCCGGCCCGCCGCGGTTCGCCGGACTCGGCCCGGCCGTCGCGGTGCCCATCGGCAGCGGGGACGGGGTCCGCGGGGTGGTGCTGCTGGTCCGCGAAGCTGGTCAGACGGTCTTCACCGAGCAGCGCACCGAGCCGCTGAAGTCGTTCGCCGGGCAGGCCGCGGTGGCCATGGAGCTCGCCGAGCGGCGCCGGGACGCCGAACGGATCGCGGTGCTCCAGGACCGTGACCGGATCGCCCGCGACCTGCACGACCTGGCGATCCAGCGGCTCTTCGCCACCGGGATGACCCTGCAGAGCGCGGGGCGCTTCATCGAGCACCCGGGGGCCGCCGAACGGGTGTCGCGCGCGGTCGACGACCTCGACGAGACCATCAAGATCATCCGTTCGACCATCTTCGGACTGCGGTCCCGCGAGACCGGCGCCGGGACCGGTCTGCGCGCCCGGGCGGTCCGCGTGGTGGGCGAGGCCGCCCCGGTCCTCGGCTTCGCGCCGGGTCTGCGGATGGACGGACTGCTCGACACCCGCGTCCCCCGGGAGACCGCCGACCACGCGATCGCCGTCCTGTCCGAGGCCCTGACCAACGTCGCCCGGCACGCCCGCGCCGGCCGCGCCGACGTCGTCCTCGCCACCGACGGGCGCGAACTGCGCCTGGAGGTCGCCGACGACGGCGTCGGCATCCCGCCCGGGGGCCGCCGCAGCGGGCTGCGCAACATGGCGGAACGCGCCGCCCAGCTGGGCGGCGACCTGACGTGGACGGCACCGCCGTCCGGGGGCACGAGACTGGTGTGGCGGGTGCCGGTGACGCCCTGAACCGGCACCCGGGGCCCGCGCCGGCGGGCCGGGACACCGGCCGGTCCGCTCAGGCCGCGCCGGCCTGCCACAGGTCGGGGCCGAACACCTCGTAGCGGATGCTCCGCGGCGGGACGCCCCGCTGGAGCAGCGCGGACCGCACGTCCCGCATGAACGGCAGCGGCCCGCACAGGTACACGGTGGCGCCGGCGGGCACCGTCACCTCGGACAGGTCCATCCGGCCGGTGCGGGCACCGGCCTCGGCCAGGCCCGCCCGCTCGTACCAGAACACGGCCTGCGCGTGCGGCAGACGATCCGTCAGCTCCCGGGTCTCGGCGCGCAGGGCGTGGTCGCCGGGGGAGCGGTCGGCGTGCAGGACGAGGACGGCCCGCTCGGAGCCGGTCGCGGCGAGCCGGTCGAGCATGCCGACCAGGGGGGTGCAGCCGATGCCCGCCGACACGAGGACGAGCGGGGTGTCCGCCTCGTCGAGGACGACGTCGCCGAACGGCGCGGACAGGGTGAGTTCGTCCCCCACCCGCACGGTCCGGTGCAGCAGGTCCGACACCTCGCCCGCCGGGGCGCCGGCGCCGCCCGCGACCCGCTTGACGGTGATGCGGCGCAACTGGCCGCCCGGGTCGCAGGACAGGCTGTACTGGCGCACCTGGCGCACCCCGTCCGGCATCGTCATCCGCACGCTCACGTACTGCCCGGCGCGGGCCGCCGGGGCGGGGCCGCCGTCGGCGGGCCGCAGCAGGAAGGACACCACGTCCGCGGTCTCCGCACGGCGCTCCACGACCGTCCACGGCCGCCAGATGTCACCCGGCGCCACTCCCGCGTCCCGGTAGATCCGGGCCTCCCGGGCGATCAGCGCGCCGGCCATCAGCCAGTACACCTCGTCCCAGGCCGCCGCCACCCGCGGCGTCACCGCGTCGCCCAGCACCTCGGCGATCGCACCGAACAGGTACTTGTGGACGATCGTGTACTGGTCCTCGGTGACGCCGACGGCCGTGTGCTTGTGCGCGATCCGCTCCAGCAGGGCGTCCGGACGGGCGTCGGGCTCCGCCAGCAGCGCGCTCGCGAAGCCCGCCACCGCCCCGGCCAGGGCCCGGCGCTGCGTGCCGACGGCCTGGTTGCCCCGGTTGAACATGCCGTCCAGCAGTTCCGGACGGTCCTGGAACATCGAGCCGTAGAAACGCTCGGTGATCTCGTCGAGCGCACCGGCCACGGCGGGCAGCGTGGCGCGTATGACGGCGGCGGACTCAGCGGACAGCATGAAGCCTCCCTGGACAGGACGGACAGGACAGCGGGACGACCGCAGCGAGCGCACGACCGGCCGCCTCTGTATAGCAACCGCAGCCGCCCCCGCCACGGCGTTCACGGGCCGTTGCCGGCAACCGGGGACCACGGGCCCGGGAAGTCGGGACCTTCGGCCCCCTGACCGAGGGCCCACCGGACCCACCGCCGGGACGGCGCCCATCGGACCCCCGGCGGGGCGGGGCCCGACCCACGGTCCGGGCGGGGCCCACCGGACCCACCGCCCGGACGGGGCCCATCGGCACCCCGCCGGGGCCGCCCGGCCCAAGCGGGACCGTGCCCCCGGGCCGGACCCTGGAAGCAGGTGCCGTACCGCGGCGGCACGCACACTCCGGCCGCCGCCGCACGAGGAGGTGCAGTCATGACCACCGCGACCACGCCCCGCGTGACCCGCTCCCTGCCCGCCGGACACCGGGGCACGCTCATGACCCTCGCCCGCGAGACGAGCGTCCCGCAGGGCACGCGACTGTTCGACGAGGGCGGCCGCGCCGACCGCTTCTGGATCATCCGCACCGGGACGGTCGCCCTCGACGTCCGGGTGCCCGGCCGGCGCCCGGCCGTCATCGAGACGCTGGGTTTCGGCGATCTCGTCGGCTGCTCCTGGCTCTTCGCGCCGCACGTGTGGCACCTGGGCGCCGAGGCGGTGACACCGGTGCGCGCCTGGGAGTTCGACGCCAGGGCCGTACGCGACCTGTGCCGCGGCGACCCCCGCCTGGGGGAGGCCGTCGGGCGCTGGGTGGGCCAGGTGCTCGTCCACCGCCTGCACGCGGCCCGCACCCGGCTACTCGACCTGTACGCCCCCTACGGCAGCGGCATTCCCGGCTGAGCGCCCCGGCGCGTCCGCTCGCCGGACGTCACGCGCCGCTCGTGTTGCGGATCATGCGCCGCAGCACCCTCAGGGCGGTGACGTAGTCGGCGTCCTCGATGCCCTCGTGGACGCGGGCGCGGATCGCCGGGGCGTGCCGCTTCAGTTCGGCCCGCGCGGCCTCGCCCGCCTCGGTGATCCACCACCGCCCGTCGCCGTCCCGGGTGAGCCGGCCGCCCTCCAGCAGGGCCCTCGCCTCCGCGGCCAGGTCGTCCTCGGGCCTGAGGTAGGAGCGCATGGCCTGGCGCAGCTCCGCGAGCGTCCTGCCGCGGCCGTCGGGGGACAGGTCGTGCGGCGACAGGTTCCGCAGCAGCCAGTACTGGGGCTGGGTGAATCCCAGTTCCGCCTGCCGGGCCCGGGTGAACGCGATGAGCGCCTGATGGGCCACTCCCGTCCAGTACGCGGCCGGCTGCGCCGCGAGCTCGGCGTCCGTCAAGTCCTCGGGTGTCGTCATGTCCGCGCGCTCCTCGTGTGGCCGGTCGCTGCGGCAGCACCGTAGGACCTCGACCGAGGTCGAGGTCAAGGAGACCGCCAGGAGGCGCAGCGGGACCCCTCAGGGCCACACGCCCGAGAAGTCGATCTCGCGGGCCCACTCGGGGTGGTCGATCAGCGGATTCCGGTTGCCCTGGATCTCCGCGACGGCAGCGTTGCGGTGCCGCTCGTACTCGGTGACCGCCTCCCTCTCGTGCCACTGCAGCAGGACGGGCAGCCGCTCCTCGGGGAACTCGGTCGCCACGTCGCCGACCCGGCCCGGGTAGCGCAGGAGGAAGTACAGGGTCGCGCGGGCGACCGCGCCCTTGCCGTCCTCCGGCTCGAATCCGACGTCCTCGCGCATCCCGCAGTCGTCCCGCTGGGACTCCTCGAAGTGGACGAAGTCGAAGAACGGCAGGTTGCCGCGGTAGCTGTTGCAGCCCGGCTCGCAGGCGAACAGGTGGTGCAGGTCGCCCCGCATCGGCTCCTTCCGGGCGAACCACGACTGCGGCACCACGTGCTCGCAGTTGAACGGCATCGCCGCCTCCAGCGCGGCGAACTCCTCCTCGAACTCGGCCGGCCCCGCCGTGCTCTCCTGGAGCAGCAGCTCCTGCACGCGGGCGAGCCGGGCCTCCGCCACGGCCGCGTCCGCCCGTATCAGCTCCTCGGCGGAGAAGCCCTTGCCCGAGTAGATGCTGCGCAGCCGCCGGTCCTCGTGCAGGTCGACCCACGGGTAGAGCAGGTTCATCGGCTTGTACCGGGGCTGCGGGGCGTGCGTCCGCGCCAGCAGCGCGGTCAGGGCGCGGCGCAGCGCGTCACCGTCGCCGGTGCGGACGTCCGCGTAGTAGGCGTCGCGTGCCGCGGCGTCCGCCGTCCGGTCGTAGTAGGGGCGCTCCCGCGCGAGCCGGTGGCTGCTCAGGGCGGCCTCGACGTCCTTCTCGACCGCCGAGACGATGTCCGCGCGCCCGGCAGGGTGCGGGGCGGCCGCCGGCGTCGTCACCGGCGTGGGTGCCGTCATCGCCGGCGTCGGAGCGGGTGCGGGCTGCGGGGCGGTGCTCACGGTGATCCGCAGGGGCACCGTCACCTGTATGGTGCCGTCCGCTGCCCGGACTGCCGCTGCGGGCGCCCCCTGGGGCACCTGGTGCGAGGCCTGGACGGCCGCGGCGCCTTCGGACCCCGGCGGGCCGGCGGGAGCGCCGTCGGGGACCGGCGGCGGGGCGCCCTCCGCGGAGGACGGGCCGAGACCGGTGGTGAAGACCTCGTCCCGCAGCCGGGCCGCCTCACCGGTCAGGGTCACGCCGTGCAGCGCCTGGAGCACGCGGCTGATCCGCACCCCCTCGTTGGCCCGCCACGCCAGTCGGTGCTCGCCCGTCTCCGGCCGCCACACCGTGCCGTCGACGCTCAGCGGACGGCCCTCGGCGTCGGTCTGCGGGACGGCCGAGTGGTGCAGCGCGACGACTTCCCACTGGTCGTTGAAGACGGGCGAACCCGAGGATCCCTCGCGGGTGTCGCACACATAGTGCAGGAAGCGTTCCAGGAGGTCGACGACCTGGTTGTCGCGCAGCGCGATCTGCTTCGGCTCACCCCTGGGGTGCTGGACGATGTTGACGAACTCCCCGATGATCACCTTCCCCTGCGCCTCGCTGAGGACCAGCCGGCCGAACGAGGACAGCGCCTCGCCCTGCGTGCCGCGCGGGGCGA
Source organism: Streptomyces glaucescens (assembly GCF_000761215.1). Taxonomy (GTDB): domain Bacteria; phylum Actinomycetota; class Actinomycetes; order Streptomycetales; family Streptomycetaceae; genus Streptomyces; species Streptomyces glaucescens_B. The sequence goes on from NZ_CP009438.1 coordinate 6,947,072, forward strand.
CCGCGACCAGGCTGTAGTCCAGGGCCCGGTCGGTGACGAAGAACCGGTGCGGTTCCAGCGCGAAGACCGCCGGTACGAGCGGGCCTCCGTCGACCCGGTCCTGGAAGGCGAACGCGACCGTGGCGCGGCTCGCCGGCTCCGGGCCGCGCAGCACGTGGTTGTTGGTGAGCAGCAGGGAGGGGGACACCATGAAGCCGGTGCCGTGGCCGCCTCCCGGCCCGCTGACGGTGATCCTGCCGACCGAGCGGGAGACCTGCGCGCCCTCCTCCAGGAACGCGATCGGGGTGAGGTTGTTGCGCCCGATCAGACGCTCGAGCCCCAGCACCTCACTGGTGAACTCCTCGGGCGGCAGCAGCAGGGTGCTCCCCGCGCCGGCGGCGGGCACCGTCGGCGTCTGCTCGATCGCCCGCGCCATGGCCCAGTCGGCGCCGATGCGGGCCAGCCGCTTCTGGACCCGGTCCGGCGTGTCGGCGTAGAGCACGCCACGTGTGGCGAGGACGGACTGGTTCCTCTCCCGCTGCTGGGTGCGGTTCGCGTAGCGTGCCGCGGCCATCGTCAACTGCGACAGATAGGCCGACTCTCGTTCCGAGGCGATTTCCGCCGTGGCCATGATCAGCCTCCCGGCCTGCTGGTGATCGTGGCGGTGTGTCGGGGACACGGTTCTTGCGATGACAGGCGGGGCGTCCGGTGAAGGCGTCGGGCTCTGCCGTGGACACGCGCGGACGGGAACCGCGCGGCGCACCTCACATGGGTCTTCCTGTTCCGATGCTTCCAGACGGGGAACGGCCGCGCAAAGCAACCGCCGGCCTCGGCTTCGGTGCCGGTGCGGCGGCGGGTGCCCCGCACGGCAGGGACGTTCCCGTACGGCAGGGACGTTCCCGTACGGCCGGGACGTTCCCTACGGCCCGGGCGCCCCCGCACGGCCGGCGGCGCTCCGCGCCCAGGCGTGTGAGGCGCGGGCCCCGCCCCGTGCGCGCCGGGCACGCGCCGGCGCTGGACGGTGCTGACGCAACTCCCGCGCGGTCATCGCCTGCCGCGGGCGCCGCGGGCCGAGGAGCCTCCGCGGCACCCCGGCGCCGGCGTCCGGCAGTGCGCGTGTGTGCGACCGCCCACGGAGTCAGGAGTACCGGTCGGGGAGATGCAGCAGGAACACGCGGATGGCCTCGTTGATGTCCGGCAGCCTGCTGGCGACCTCGTGGACCACGGGCGTGGAGACGGTCACCCACCACAACTCGGTCCTGCGCTGCGCGAAGCCGGAGCGGAAGGCGGACACGGAGAGGACCCCTACGGGCAGCCCACGGTCGTCGGGGGCGTACTTGAGGCCGTCGTCCCAGTACACGTCGAAGTAGTCCTTCCGGTCCGCCCGCTCGTGGAGGGAGAGTCTGCGGAGCCTCAACGCCGTCCTGAGACGTGGCTCGATGCCGTCCAAGTAGCCCATCCTGGCCCTCGCTTCCGTCGGTTCCCGCACTGCGTGCGCAGTCGGTCGGTGATCCGTGCCGGCCGGCCGGCTGCCTCACGGTTCGGTGGTCACCTCGAAGCCCGCCCCGTGGACGCCCCCGGGGGTGGCGGCGTCCCGGGCGCGCAGGTCGGCGAGGATGTTGGCCGAACTGGTGTACTCGAACGGCGGGAAGGAGAAGGTGATCGCCTTGGTGATCCCGGCCCAGGGGCCCGCGGCCTGGAACCCGTTGGCCTCGGAGGGGAGTTCGCTGCCCGGCACGTGCCAGACGGCCGGTCCGCCCGAGTCGCCGGCCAGGTTGGCCGCCGGCGACCGGTAGATGCCTCCGGTGTTGGCCATGACGGTGCCGAACCACACGCCCGTCTGGCCCGACACGACGAGTTCGTTCACCCCCGTCGCGAGCAGCCGCTCGGTGTCGAGGGCGGGGAGCGGGGCGTTCGGGCTGGCGGTTCCCCCCGGGACCTCCAGGACGCCGGTCTGCTTCAGGTAGGGCCCCTGCGAGGAGAGCGTCACCTGGGGGACCAGCTCGATGATCATGTAGTCCTTGGTGATGTGCCCCGTCCGTGAGCCCTCGGGGTCCTTGAAGTAGCGCACGTGGCCGATCGGCCCGAAGCCGGGGTCGGCCCGGTCGTAGACGGGGGCCACGTCGTCGTGGATCTCACGGTCGGCGTAGGCGGGATCGCTGAGGCAGTGGCCGGCCGAGACGGCGATCCGGTGCCCGTACCTGTCGGTGCCCACCGCACCGATCGTGCAGAAGGGGTACGACGCCGACGGGCTGAAGAGGATCTGCATCCCGTTGTGCACGCGCTTGCCGGGTCCGGCCTGGGCGGCACCGGCTCCGGCCGTCCACAGGAGGGTGAGGCTGAGCAGCAGCGCGCACAGTCGTCTGTACATCGCGGGACCCTGTCTGCCGGGGAGCGGGGACGAGTGGACGGGCGGACGCGAAGGCCGCCTCGGGACGCGGCTCGCACGGCTCGGCCGGGCAGGCGGAACTGCTCTCATGAGTTGTCCTCGGGGTGGGCTGGACGCCATGGACGCCGGCCGACGTCGCGGCAGAGGCGGCCGGCCGGTCACGGGAGATGACACCGCATCACCCCTGGGTGACGCCATACGCGCGGGCGGCGCAGACGGGCCACTGGCGCGAGTGCGCTGTCCGCGCAGTAGTCTCCGGGGATCGCGCAGAACGGCCCCGTTGCACCGTGAGGCGAGGTGGTAGTCGTGCACGACGTGCTGGACCCCGGCTCCGACCGTGGCCGGGTCTACCGGTCCCTGGTCCGCCACCCGCACGAGTCCGCCGGGCGGCTGGCGGCCCGGACCGGACTGGACGAGGCCGCCGTACGGGCGGTGCTGCACGAACTCGCCGCCGCCGACATCGTCGTGACCACCGGCCCCGGGGACGCGGGGGCCGCTTGGGAGGCGGTGCCGCCCGCGCAGGTCGTCGAGGCGCTCCTGCGGCACAACGACAGCGTGCGCACGGCGCTGCGCCGGACCGGTACGGAGCTGGAGCGGCTCTACCGTGCCGCCAGGAGGGAGTCCGGTCACTACGGCGCGCTGGAGGTCGTCGAGGACCACGCGCGCGTCCTGGCGATCAGCCGGCAGCTCCAGCAGTCGGCGCGCCGTCAGCTCCGCTGCATCGACGTGCCGCCCTACTCCGGCACCGCCGACTTCTACCTCGCGCAGGAGGCGCTGCAGCGCGAACGGATGGCCGCCGGGGTCGTCTACCGCGCCATCTACTCCGGCTCCGCGTTCGACGACCCCGTCGCGTGGCCGAACATGGCCCGCATGATCGAAGCCGGCGAACAGGCCCGGACCCTGGACGATCCGCCTCTGAAGCTGGCCATCCGCGACGACGACCTCGCGGTGGTCACCCTGGCCGCCGACGACCGCCCCGGGGTGGTCTCCCTGTTGATCCGCCCGTCCAGCCTGTTCCGGGCGCTGTCCAACGTCTTCGAGTCCCTGTGGAGACTCGCCGTTCCCGTCTCGGCGACGGGCGCCGCCACGCAGATCGACGCCCGGGACCGGCAGATCCTCACGCTGATGGCCAGCGGTGCCACCGACGACGCGATCGCCCGGCACCTGGGCGTGGGCCGCCGCACCGTCGTGCGCCGCGTCTCCGCCCTCCTGGCCGCCCTGGGCGCCACCACGCGCTTCCAGGCGGGCGTCCAGGCGGCACGGCGCGGCTGGCTCTGAGAGCGGGGCCGGCGACCCGGCACGACGCGCGCGCGGCGCAACGCGTCCGTCCGGACCCGGCCCGCACCGCGGCGCGGACACCACCGCGCCGCCCTGCGCCCGCGGTCCGCGAGGGCGGTCCCCGGAAGGTGCCGCCGGGCGGGGACGCCGTGTCCCCGCCCGGCGGACCGCTCAGATGCCGAACGCGGCGGCGTAGCGCACGGTGCCGGCCGGCAGCGGGTGCCCGGAGCCGAGGGCGAGGGCCATCAGGGCCTCGTCCGGGACGTCGATGCTCAGCCCGATGCCGTGGGCGGACGCCCGGGTGAACCCGAACCGCGGGTAGTACGCCGGGTGTCCCAGGACGACGACGTACCGTTCGCCCGCCTTCGTGGCGGCGTCGAGGGCGGCGCGGACGGCGGCCGAGCCGGCTCCGCCGCGCTGCCGTTCGGGCCGTACGGCGCAGGGGCCCAGGCACAGTGCCGGGACGTCGCCGATGTGGCAGCGGGTCAGCAGCGCGTAGCCGGCGAGCCGTCCGCTCCCGTCCGCGGTGACGACGGACAACCCGTCGATCCAGGCGGCCGGGTCGGCGCGCAGCGCGTCCACCAGGTCGGCCTCCAGCGCCGTCGGGAAGGCGGCGAGGAGGATGTCACGGACGGCGGCGCTGTCGCCAGGGGTCTCGGCGCGGGTGATCCAGGTGTTGCTCATGACAGGTACGGATCCGTTCCGTGGAAGGTTCGTGTGAGGCCTCGCGGGCTCACGCTCCCGGCGAGGAGGGACGGACGAGGTCAGGCCACGGCCCGGGACGTGAGGGTGACCCGGGCGCCGGACGCGGTGGCCCCGAACGCGGTCATCGACCTCACCTCCCCGCTCTCCTCGTCCCGATCGACACGAACGGCCCCACGGTACCGAACACCGCCGCACCCGCCAAGGGGTGCCCCGGGGTGCCGGGGTGCCCGGCGGCTCACTCCCCGCCGGGCCCGTCCTGCTCCGGTTGCCGGGCCCTGCGCTGCACCTCCGCCTCCAGTTCGCCCCGCGAGGTGCCCTCGGACTCCGCGTGTTCGGTGATGGCCAGCTGCACCTGGCGGGAGAGGTCGCTCCAGGCGCGAAAGGCCGTCTCCCACTCGGTGTGCTGTTCGGCGGCCCACCGGCCCTCGGTGGGCCGGCCGAAGGCCTTCTGGACGCGCTGCAGCTCGGCCTGTGCCGCGTCGGCCGCGCGCTGCAGTTCCACGAGCTCGTCGATGGTGTGTGCCACGCCGGGATCCTATGGGTGAAAACGGGCACTCCCCGGCCTCGACACGGTCGGCGCGCACGGCACTGACCGCGCCCCCGTGCGCGCCGGGTGACGCCGGGCCCCATTCCCTGCCGGTCCGCCTCGGTGCCACCGCGCGGACCGCGGAGGACTACGACGGCCCCGGCCGCGGCATGGCGGTGTTCGAGCGGGACCTGCCCGTGACCGCCCGGGACCGCTGACGGGGGCGGCGGGCGGCCGAACGCTCCGTCGCAACACAACCGTTGCACTCGGCGGGTGCGGCAGTCGAGCCGCAGGTCACGTGCCGTACGTCCGCCGTCGCGTGGTCGCCGCGCCCGTCGTCCGCCGTCGCCGGGCGGGACGTACCTGCGCCGGGGGCCTTGACGGACCCTTCCCGTGGCTATTAACTCACGCCATAAATTAAGTCGGTACGGCCAGCAGGGGCGCGCGTCGTACCGGTTCCCCTCGCGTCCCCCGGAAGGGTCCCAGGAGCATGCGCAGATTCAGAGCCGCAGTCACCGGTGCCGTCACCCTGTCCCTCGCGTTCGCCGCCACGGCCTGCGGCGGCGGCTCCGCGACCGGCGGGGGCGACGACTCGCCCAAGACCCTCACGTACTGGGCCTCCAACCAGGGCGCGAGCATCGAGGTCGACAAGAAGGTCCTCCAGCCCGAACTCGACAAGTTCGAGAAGCAGACCGGCATCAAGGTGAAGCTGGAGGTCGTGCCCTGGTCGGACCTGCTGAACCGCATCCTCACCGCCACCACGTCCGGCCAGGGCCCCGACGTCCTCAACATCGGCAACACCTGGTCGGCCTCGCTCCAGGCGAGCGGCGCGCTGCTGCCCTGGGACGAGAAGAACTTCGACAGGATCGGCGGCAGGGACCGCTTCGTGGAGTCCGCGCTCGGCTCCACCGGAGCCCCGGGGCAGGACCCGGCCGCCGTGCCGCTGTACTCGATGGCGTACGCCCTCTACTACAACAAGAAACTGTTCGCCGAGGCCGGGATAGCCGAGCCGCCCGCCACCTGGGACGAGCTGGTCACCGCGGGCAAGAAGCTCACCGCGAAGGGCAAGAACGGCATCGGCGTCGAGGGCTCCAACCTCTCCAACAACATCCACCAGGTCTTCGTCCTCGGCAAGCAGCACGGCGCCGACTTCTTCACCCCCGACGGCAAGCCGGACTTCACCTCCGACGGCGCGGTCGCCGCGGTCAAGCAGTACGTCGACCTGATGGCCAAGCACAAGATCGTCGCCCCGGGCAACGCCGAGTACGCCCAGAACCAGTCGCTGAGCGACTTCTCCAAGGGCAAGACCGGCATGCTGCTGTGGCAGACCGCGTCCGCCACCTTCAAGGCCCAGGGCATGAAGGACGAGGACTGGGGCGTCGCCCCCGCCCCCGTCCAGTCCGGCGAACCGGGCACGGGCACGGCCACCAACTCGATGGTCGCCGGCATCAACATGGGGGTGTTCAAGAACACCGACAACCTCGACGGCGCGCTGAAGTTCGTGAACTTCATGACCAGCGACGCGGAGCAGAAGATCCTCAACAAGGCCTACGGGTCCATCCCCCCGGTCAAGACCGCCCAGTCCGACCCGGCTTTCGGCGCCCCGGCCGTCGCCGTGCTGCGCGACACCCTCGCCACCAGCGCCACCGCCCTCCCGCAGGTGCCCGAGGAGTCCCAGTTCGAGACCGTCGTCGGCACCGCCGTCAAGGAGCTGTTCGCCGACGCCGCCGCCGGGCGGGCCGTGACCGAGCAGTCGGTGCGCGAGAAGCTCGAGAAGGCCCAGCAGCAGATGCCGAAGAAGTAGGCGCGAGCCCCGCCATGACCATCACCGTCGCATCCCGCCACGACAAGTCCGGGCCGGGCGCGCAGCGGCAGCAGGACCGTCCCGGAGCCAGGCGGACCACGCGCCGCTCCGGGCGGCTGCGCCACGTCTCGCTGCCCTACCTGCTGCTCCTGCCCGCCCTCCTCCTCGAACTCCTCGTCCACCTCGTGCCGATGCTCATGGGCATCGTCATGAGCTTCAGGGAACTCACCCAGTTCTACATCTCCAACTGGTCCGAGGCGCCCTGGGCCGGACTCGGCAACTTCCGGATGGCCGTCGACTTCGACGCCCCCGTCGGCCAGGCGCTGCTGAAGTCGTTCCTGACCACCTGCCTGTTCACCGTCTGCTCGGTGGCCCTGTGCTGGCTGATCGGGACCGCCGCCGCCGTCTTCCTCCAGGAGCGGTTCCGCGGCCGCGGCCTGCTGCGCACCCTCTTCCTCGTCCCGTACGCGCTGCCCGTCTACGCCGCCGTCATCACCTGGGTGTTCATGTTCCAGCGCGACAACGGCCTGGTGAACCACGTCCTGCACGACCAGCTCGGCATCGGCGGCGACCCCGCCTTCTGGCTCGTCGGCGACAACGCGTTCTGGGCGCTGCTGACCGTCTCGGTGTGGAAGGGCTGGCCGTTCGCCTTCCTCACCCTGATGGCCGGACTGCAGAACATCCCCCGGGACATGTACGAGGCCGCGGCCCTCGACGGGGCGGGCGTCTGGAAGCAGATACGGCACATCACCCTGCCCTCGCTGCGGCCCGTCAACCAGGTGCTGGTGCTGGTGCTGTTCCTGTGGACGTTCAACGACTTCAACACGCCGTTCGTGCTGTTCGGCAAGGCGGCCCCCGAGTCCGCCGACCTCATCTCCCTGCACATCTACCAGTCCTCGTTCCAGACCTGGAACTTCGGCACCGGCTCGGCCATGTCCGTCCTGCTGCTGCTGTTCCTGCTCGTCGTGACCGGTGTCTACCTGCTGGTCACCAGCCGGGGAAGGAAGGCGAAGGCCCGTGCCTGACACCTCGAAGCCGCGCGCCGTCCGCTCGCCGATGGCCGCCCCGCCGTCCTTCCTGTGGAGCCGGCGGATCTTCCTCACCGTCCTGACGGTGTTCGTCCTGCTGCCGGTCTACGTGATGCTCTCCAGCTCGCTCAAGCCGCTGGAGGACGTCTCGGAGAAGTTCCAGTGGGTGCCCTCGGAGTTCACCCTCCGGCCGTACGCGGACATCTGGGAGACCGTCCCGCTCGCGGACTACTTCGTCAACTCCCTGATCGTCTCGGGCGCGGCCACCGTCTGCTCGGTGGTCATCGCCGTGTTCGCCGCCTACGCCGTCAGCCGCTACGACTTCCGGGGCAAGCGCGTCTTCACCGTCACCGTCCTGTCGACGCAGATGTTCCCCGGCATCCTGTTCCTGCTGCCCCTGTTCCTCATCTACGTCAACATCGGCAACGCCACCGGCATCGCCCTGTTCGGTTCGCGCGGCGGCCTGATCCTCACCTACCTGACGTTCTCGCTCCCGTTCTCCATCTGGATGCTCATCGGGTACTTCGACTCCATCCCGCGCGACCTGGACGAGGCCGCCAAGGTCGACGGGTGCGGTCCCGTGGGCGCACTGTTCCGGGTGATCGTCCCGGCCGCCGTGCCCGGCATCGTCGCGGTCGCCGTGTACGCCTTCATGACCGCCTGGGGCGAGGTCCTCTTCGCCTCCGTCATGACCAACGACACCACCCGCACCCTCGCCGTCGGACTCCAGGGCTACTCCACCCTCAACGACGTGTACTGGAACCAGATCATGGCCGCCTCCCTCGTGGTCAGCGTGCCCGTGGTCGCCGGCTTCCTGCTCCTCCAGCGCTACCTGGTCGCCGGACTCACCGCCGGCGCCGTCAAGTGATGCCGCTCCCCGCTCACGGCGGCGTTCCGCCCGCCCGCCCCGCCCACCCCTGAGAGGTTCCCCCGTGTCCGAATCCGCAGCCCCGCACGCCCTCGACCTGGCGGCCTTCCCGGCCGACTTCACCTGGGGCACCGCGACATCCGCCTACCAGATCGAGGGCGCGGTGGCCGAGGACGGCCGCGCCCCGTCCATCTGGGACACCTTCAGCCACACGCCCGGCCGGGTGGACAACGACGACCACGGCGACGTGGCCTGCGACCACTACCACCGCTGGCCCGAGGACATCGTCCTGATGAAGGAACTCGGCACCGACGGCTACCGCATGTCCGTGGCCTGGCCCCGCGTCCTGCCCGGCGGCGACGGCCCCGTCAACCCGGCCGGCCTCGACTTCTACGACCGGCTCGTCGACGGACTGCTCGCCGCCGGCATCACCCCGTCCGTCACCCTCTACCACTGGGACCTGCCCCAGGCCCTCCAGGACCGCGGCGGCTGGACCCGGCGCGACACCGCCGAGCACCTCGCCGCGTACGCCTCCGTCGTCGCCGAACGGCTCGGCGACCGGGTCACCCGCTGGGCCACCCTCAACGAGCCGCTGTGCTCCGGCTGGATCGGCCACCTGGAGGGCCGGATGGCCCCCGGCCTGACCGACCTCACCGCCGCCGTGCGCGCCTCCTACCACCTGCTCCTCGCCCACGGCCTGGCCGTGCAGGCGGTCCGCGCCGCCGCGCCCGGCGCGCGGATCGGCCTGGTCACCAACCACTCCACCGTCGAGCCCGCCACCGCCCGCCCCGAGGACGCGGCGGCGGCCGTCCGGCTGGACGGCCACACCAACCGCTGGTGGCTCGACCCGGTGTACGGCCGTGGCTTCCCCGCCGACATGCGCGAGCTGTACGGCGTCGAACTGCCCGAACGTCCCGGCGACCTGGAGGTGATGGCGAGCCCGACCGACTGGCACGGCCTCAACTACTACTTCCCGTCCGTCGTCGTCGACGACCCCGACGGACCGGTGCCGTACGCCCGGGAGGTCAAGGTGCCCGGCGTGCCGCGCTCCGGCATGGACTGGCCGGTCGACGCGGCGGGCCTGGAGGGCATGCTGATGCGGCTCACCGACGACTACGGGGTGCGCCGCATCTACGTCACCGAGAACGGCTCCGCCTACCCGGACACCGTCGCCCCCGACGGCAGCGTCCACGACCCCGAGCGCACCCGCTACCTGGAGGACCACCTGGCCGCCTGCGCCCGTGCCCTGCGCAAGGGCGCCCCGCTGGCCGGCTACTACGCCTGGTCCCTGCTGGACAACTTCGAGTGGGCGTACGGCTACGACAAGCGCTTCGGGCTGGTCCACGTGGACTACGCGACCCAGAAGCGCACCATGAAGAGCAGCGGCCGCCGCTACGCGGAGATCATCCGCGCCCACCGCAACGCCGTGTCCGCCGCCGTCGGAGCCGCCCGCCCCGGCGCCTGACGTCGCGAGGGCGGGCCGGCGGCCCGCCCCCGGCACGCCGCCCGCGGCCGGGTCGGGCGCGCGGGCGCGGCCGCGGCCGGTCACACCGCCCGCGGCCGGACGAGACACCGCGACCGCCTTCGCGCTCGGGCGGCCGCGGGCCGGCCGAGCGCCGCCGGGCGGTCAGGACGACTCGCGCACCACCAGCACCGGATCGAAGAGCACCCGGGAGCCCTCCTCCGCGGCGCCCCGGAGCCGGTCGACCAGCAGCCGCGCCATCGCCGCGGCCATCTCCTCCACCGGCTGCCGCACCGTCGTGAGTCCGGGCCGGCACTCGGTCGCGGCCCGCGAGTCGTCGAAGCCCACCACGGCGATGTCACCGGGCACGGCGACACCCCGCTCCCGCAGGTACTGGCACGCGCCCAGCGCCATCAGGTCGTTGGCGGCGAACACCCCGTCGAGCCCGGGGTGTTCGCGCAGCAGGCGGGCCATCGCCTCCCGTCCGCTCGCGGCCGTGAACCGGCCCCTGACCACGGGGACGCCGGTGATCCCCGCCTCGGCCAGCGCCGCGCGGAAGCCGTCGAGGCGTTCCCGGGCGGCCGGGGCGGAGCGGGGTGCGCCGATGGTGGCCAGGCGCCGCCGGCCGCGGGCGAGGAGATGACCGGCCGCGAGCCGGGCGCCCGCGGCGTTGTCGAGGTCGACGTATCCCGCCCGCAGCGGGCCGGGAGGGCGCCCGAAGAGGACGGTGGGAACACCCGCTGCCACCAGCATCCCCGGCAGCGGGTCGTCGGCGTCCAGGGAGACCACCAGGGCGCCGTCGGCGGCGCCCTGCCGCAGGTACTGCACGACCTGCGTCCGGGCCTGCTCCGACTCGGCGACCAGGAGCACCGGCTGGACGGCCCGCTCGCGCAGGAAGCCCAGCGCTCCGTCGACCACGCGCCCGAAGAACGGGTCGGCGAAGACGCGCGCGGCGAAGGCCTCGCCCGCCGCGGAGAAGACCAGCGCCACCGCACCCGTGCGGCGGGTCACGAGTGAGCGGGCCGCCTGGTTGGGGGTGTAGCCGGTGCGGGTGATCGCCCGGCGCACCGCCTCCTGGATCCGCGGGTCCACGTTGCGCACGCCGTTGACCACGCGCGACACCGTCGCACGCGAGACTCCGGCCTCACGTGCGACGTCTTCCAGAGTCGGTCCCCTCTTGGTCACTCCGGCACCCTAACGCGCTGTCGCCGGGCGGGTACGCGCAGGTGTCGATCATGCCCGGGAAACGTCTCGATCGCTGCGGCCGAAGGCTTAAGGCAAGACGAAAGAAAAGTGTGCCGCGATCCTTGACCGTTCACCGACTGGGCGGCAAGCTCCCGGGAGAGCGCTCTCCCAAGCTTCCTTCCCCACTCCCCACACGAGGAGACCCCATGCCTTCAGTCGGGATACCGCCGGCTCTGCGGCGATCCGGCCCGGCCACCAGACGCGCCACCGCCGGCGCGCTGGTCTCGTCCCTGGTCGGCACGCTGCTCGCACTCGTCCCGGCCGCCCCGGCGACCGCCGCCGAGACCCTGCTGTCGCAGGGCAGGCCGGCCACCGCCTCCTCCACGGAGGGTGCGGCGTTCGCCGCCCCGGCCGCCGTCGACGGCAACCTCACCGGCACCCGCTGGGCCAGCCAGTGGAGCGACAACCAGTGGTTCCAGGTCGACCTCGGCCAGCGCACCGCGATCAGCCGGGTGGTCCTGACCTGGGAGGCGGCGTACGGCAAGGCCTACGACATCCAGCTGTCCGACAACGGCAGCGACTGGCGCACCGTCAGGTCCGTCACCGCCGGGGACGGCGGCACCGACGACCTCACCGTCTCCGGCACCGGCCGCTACGTCCGCCTCCAGGGCGTCACCCGCGGCACCGGCTACGGCTACTCGCTGTGGGAGTTCCAGGTCTACGGCGGCACCGGCGACACCCCCCAGCTCCCCGGCGGCGGCGACCTCGGCCCCAACGTGCACGTCATCGACCCCTCCACCCCCGACATCCAGGGCAAGCTGGACGCGGTGTTCAAACAGCAGGAGTCCGCGCAGTTCGGCACCGGCCGGCACGCCTTCCTGTTCAAGCCCGGCACCTACAACAACCTCAACGCCCAGATCGGCTTCTACACCCAGATCGCGGGCCTCGGCCTCAAGCCCGACGACACGCTGATCAACGGTGACATCACCGTCGACGCGGGCTGGTTCAACGGCAACGCCACCCAGAACTTCTGGCGCGGCGCGGAGAACCTCGCGGTCAATCCGGTCAACGGCACCAACCGGTGGGCCGTCTCGCAGGCGTCGTCCTTCCGCCGCATGCACGTCAAGGGCGGCCTGAATCTCGCCCCGAACGGCTACGGCTGGGCGAGCGGCGGCTACATCGCCGACTCGAAGATCGACGGCCAGATCGGCAACTACTCCCAGCAGCAGTGGTACACGCGGGACAGCAGCATCGGCGGCTGGTCCAACTCCGTGTGGAACCAGGTCTTCTCGGGTGTCGAGGGCGCCCCGGCGAACAGCTTCCCCGAGCCCCGCTACACCACCCTGGCCAGCACCCCGGTCTCGCGCGAGAAGCCGTTCCTCTACCTCGACGGCAACGAGTACAAGGTGTTCGCCCCCGCCAAGCGCACCAACGCGCGCGGCACCACTTGGGCGAGCGGCACCCCCCAGGGCGAGTCCATCCCGCTCAGCCGCTTCTACGTCGTCAAGCCCGGCACCACCGCCGCGACCATCAACCAGGCGCTCGCCCAGGGCCTGCACCTGCTGTTCACCCCGGGCGTCTACCACGTCGACCGGACCATCGACGTCAACCGGGCGGGCACCATCGTGCTGGGCCTCGGCCTCGCCACGATCATCCCGGACAACGGTGTGACCGCGATGCGGGTCGCCGACGTCGACGGCGTGCGGCTCGCCGGCTTCCTGATCGACGCCGGGCCGGTCAACTCGCCCACGCTGCTGGAAGTCGGCCCGCAGAACGCCTCCGCCGACCACTCCGCGAACCCCACCACCGTCCAGGACGTGTACATCCGCATCGGCGGCGCGGGCGCGGGCAAGGCCACCACCAGCATGGTCGTCAACAACGACGACACGATCATCGACCACACCTGGGTGTGGCGGGCCGACCACGGCGAGGGCGTCGGCTGGGAGACCAACCGCGCCGACTACGGCGTGCGGGTCAACGGTGACGACGTACTGGCCACCGGGCTGTTCGTGGAGCACTTCAACAAGTACGACGTCGAGTGGTACGGCGAGCGCGGCCGGACGATCTTCTTCCAGAACGAGAAGGCGTACGACGCCCCCAACCAGGCCGCCATCCAGAACGGCGCCACCAAGGGCTACGCCGCCTACCGCGTCGACGACTCCGTGAACACCCACGAGGGCTGGGGCATGGGCAGCTACTGCTACTACAACGTCGACCCGACGATCCGCCAGGACCACGGCTTCAAGGCCCCGGTCAAGCCCGGCGTGAGGTTCCACAGCCTGCTCACCGTCTCGCTCGGCGGCAACGGTCACTTCGAGCACGTCATCAACGACACGGGTGCCCCCACCCAGGGCACCGAGACCGTCCCCTCGACCGTCGTCTCCTTTCCCTGACGGTCCCGTGAACTCCCTTCCGGGCGGCGCCCTTCCACTCCCCGCCGCGCCGCCCGGAAGGAGGCCACCCCTCCCTCTCTCCACGCCCGCACAGGAGCCGCAATGGACTCGCCCCGCACCGCAAGGAGAAGACGCGACGCAGCCTCGCTCGTGACGCTGGGCGCGCTGCTGGCCGGATCGGTCACCGTGGTCACGGCCGGCCCCGCCACGGCCGCGGACACCCTGCTCTCGCAAGGGAAGACGGCGACCGCCTCGTCCACCGAGGGCGCCGCCTTCACCGCCTCCGCCGCCGTCGACGGCGACCTCACCGGCACCCGCTGGGCCAGCCAGTGGACCGACAGCCAATGGCTCCAGGTCGACCTCGGCAGGAGCGCCGACATCAGCCGCGTCGTCCTCACCTGGGAAGCGGCCTACGGCAAGGCCTACCACATCCAGCTCTCCGACAACGGCACCACCTGGCGCACCGCCAGGACCGTCACCGACGGCGACGGCGGCACCGACGACCTGACCGTCACCGGCACCGGCCGCTACGTCCGCCTCCAGGGCGTCACCCGCGCCACCGGCTACGGCTACTCGCTGTGGGAGTTCCAGGTCTACGGCGCCGAGTCCGGGCAGCCCGCTCCGGGCGGCGCCGTCCGGGTGAGCGGGAGCCAGGGCGACTGGCAGCTGACCGTCGGCGGGCAGCCGTACACGGTCAAGGGCCTCACCTGGGGGCCAGCCGTCGCGGACGCGGGCCGGTACCTGCCCGATGTGAAGTCGATGGGCGTGAACACCATCCGCACCTGGGGCACCGACGGCGGCACCGAGCCGCTGCTGGACGCCGCGGCCGCGCAGGGAATCCGGGTGATCAACGGCTTCTGGCTGCAGCCGGGCGGCGGACCGGGCTCCGGCGGATGCGTGAACTACGTCACCGACACCACGTACAAGAACACCGCGCTGAACGAGTTCGCCAGGTGGGTCGAGACGTACAAGTCCCACCCCGCGACGCTGATGTGGAACGTCGGCAACGAATCGGTCCTCGGTCTGCAGAACTGCTACAGCGGCGCGGAGCTGGAGGCCCAGCGCAACGCGTACACGAGCTTCGTCAACGACGTCGCCAGGAGGATCCACGGCATCGACCCCGACCACCCCGTCACCTCCACCGACGCGTGGACGGGTGCCTGGCCCTACTACAAGCGCAACGCGCCCGACCTCGACCTGTACTCGATGAACTCCTACGGCGACATCTGCGGTGTCCAGGAGGACTGGGAGGAGGGCGGCTACACCAAGCCGTACCTCATCACCGAGGCCGGACCGGCCGGCGAGTGGGAGGTGCCGGACGACGCCAACGGCGTCCCGGACGAACCGACCGACGTGCAGAAGGCCGAGGGGTACACCAAGGCGTGGAACTGCGTCACCCGGCACGACGGTGTCGCCCTGGGCGCGACCCTGTTCCACTACGGCGTCGAGCACGACTTCGGCGGTGTCTGGTTCAACCTCGTGCCCGACGGGCTGAAGAGGCTGTCCTACTACGCCGTCAAACGGGCCTACACCGGGACGGCCGGCCACGACAACACCCCGCCCGTCATCTCGGACATGACCGTCAGCCCCGCCTCGTCGGCACCGGCGGGCGGCGAGTTCACCGTCCGTGCGGACGTGCGCGACCCCGACGGCGACCCGATCGCCTACAAGGTCTTCCTCAGCGGCAACTACGCGAGCGGCGACAAGCGCCTGGTCGAGGCCAGGTGGCGGTCCACCGGCAACGGGACCTTCGCCGTGACGGCTCCCGAGAGGCTCGGCGTGTGGAAGGTGTACCTCCAGGCCGAGGACGGCCGCGGCAACGTCGGCATCGAGACGGAGTCGGTCAAGGTCGTCGCCCCGCCGGTCACCGGCACGAACGTGGCGCTGAACAAGCCGACCACCGCGTCCTCCTTCCAGCCCTCGTACGGCGACTGCCCCTGCGAGCCCGCCAAGGCGACGGACGGCCGGACCGACACCCGCTGGGCCAGCGACTGGAGCGACCCGCAGTGGATCCGGGTCGACCTCGGCTCCGCCACGCCCGTCCGCCGGATCCAGCTCGTCTGGGACCCCGCCTACGCCAGGTCCTACGAGGTCCAGGTCTCGGACGACGGCACCACCTGGCGCACGGTCCACACCACGGCCGACGGCAACGGGGACGTCGACACCATCGACGTGGCGGCGACCGCACGGCACGTACGACTGCACCTGACGGCGCGTGGCACCGGCTGGGGCTACTCGCTGCACGAGTTCGGCATCTACAGCTGACGACGCCCGGAGGGCGCCCGGCGGCGCCCTCCGCACCCATCTGGCACCTCGGCGGGCAAGGAGGCCCCATGAGACCACGTTCGAAGCTCCCCGTGCTGCTGCTCGGCAGCGCGCTGATCGCAAGCGTGCTCGGCATCGGCACCGTCGCCACGGCGGCCGGCCCCCAGGACGCCCCGGCCGCCTCGGCTGCCCCGGCCCACGCACACACCGGGCACACCGGGCACATGACCGCGGTGTCGGCCCAGGTGTCCGCCGACGACCCCGACGGTGACGGGTACATACCGGCAGTGCCCCAGGTCACGGGCGTGACCCCGTCCACCGCGACCCCGCCGCCGCGCTACCACAAGGAGTTCCAGGCCAACTGCGCCGTCACGCACACCGCGCCGGACGACCCGATCGTGTACCCGGGGCAGCCGGGCAGGTCCCACGACCACACCTTCATGGGCAACACGACGACGAACGCCGTCAGCACCACGGCGAGTCTGTCCGGAGGGAGGACCACCTGCCTGGCACCCGCCGACGCCTCCGCCTACTGGATGCCGTCCCTGTACAAGGGGGACAGGAAGGTCCTGCCCGTCGGGCCGCAGGTCATCTACTACAAGTCCGGTGTCACCGACTACACCAGCGTGCGGCCCTTCCCCAAGGGGCTGCGGTTCGTCGTCGGCGACCCGATGCAGAGCGCCCAGCAGTTCCGCGGCCACAAGGGCTTCGTCGAGGGCTGGGAATGCGGTGACAGCTTCTTCAACGTCGACTTCCCGGCGAGCTGCCCGAGCCGGCCGGACGTCCAGCTCAACATCCGCATGCAGGCGCCCAGTTGCTGGGACGGCAAGTACCTCGACACCCCCGACCACCAGAGCCACATGGCCTACCCGGTCGTCAGACCCGGCACCAACGACAACATGTGCCCGGCCTCCCACCCGGTCGCCCTGCCGATGATCGAGTTCAAGATGGCGTGGCCGGTCAACGGCGACATGCGCGACGTCCGCCTCGCCAGTGGACGCGGCTACTCCTTCCACTACGACTTCTTCAACGCCTGGGAGGAGCGGACCCTCAAAGCGCTGGTCGACCACTGCATCGTGGGCGGCCTCCAGTGCGACACGCGCGGTTACGACCAGAACCACCCGGAGCGCGGCGCCGTGCTGAACGCCGACCACCGGCTGCCCTGACCATTCCGACCGTCCGGCCCGGACGCACGGCTCCCCCCGGCGTCCGGGCCGGTTCCGTCCCGCCCCCGCGCACCCCCTTCCCACCGGAGGACCGCAACCCGCCATGACCACGACCGCCCCGCAGGCCGCCGCCGACCACGCCGCACTCATCGACCGGCTGCCCCCCGACTTCCGGTTCGGCGCCGCCACCTCGGCCTTCCAGATCGAGGGCGCCACCGACGAGGACGGCCGTACGGCGTCCATCTGGGACACCTTCTGCCGCGTCCCGGGCGCCGTCGCCCGCGGGGACACCGGCGACACCGCCTGCGACCACTACCACCGGATGCCCGAGGACGTCGCCCTGCTGGCCGCCCTGGGCCTGGACACCTACCGCTTCTCCGTCGCCTGGCCGCGCGTCCAGCCGGGCGGGCGCGGTCCGGCCAACCCCGCGGGCCTCGACTTCTACGACCGTCTCGTGGACGAGCTGCTGGCCCGGGACGTCACCCCGTGGCTGACCCTCTACCACTGGGACCTGCCCCAGGAACTGCAGGACGCGGGAGGCTGGCCCGCCCGGGACACCGCCCACCGCTTCGCCGACTACGCCGAGCTGGTGCACGACCGGCTCGGCGACCGGGTCACCCACTGGACCACCCTGAACGAACCGTTCTGCGCGGCGGTCCTCGGGTACGTCGAGGGCGTCCACGCCCCCGGCGGCCGCTCCCTCGCCGACGGCGTCAGGGCCGTCCACCATCTGCACCTGGCCCACGGTCTCGCCGTCCGGCGGCTGCGCTCGGCCGCCCGGCGTCCGCTGGACCTGGCCGTGAGCCACCTGCTGGGCACCAGCGGCCCGGCCACCGGCAGCGCGGCCGACCGGGAGGCCGCCCGCCGGGCCGACGCGTTCGGCTTCCGGTTCTACCTCGACCCGGTCCTGCGCGGGAGCTACCCCCGGGACCTCGTCGACGACCTGGCCGCGCACGGCGTGGAGATCCCCGTCCGCGACGGCGACCTGGAGACCATCGCCGCCCCCATCGACACCCTCGGCGTCAACTACTACCGCTCCATGCGGACCTCCGGCACCGACGAGCACGGTGCCACCACCGGCGCCGACGGCCTGCCCGTGACCCGCGGCCTCCCGCACGGCGGCCTCCCGGTCACCGGCCTCGGCTGGGAGGTGATGCCGCACGACCTCACCGACCTGCTGCTGCGCGTCTCCCGCGACTACCCGGGCATCCCGATGGTCGTCACCGAGAACGGCGCCGCCTACGCGGACCGTCCCGACGCCCACGGCTTCGTCGACGACACCGACCGCACCGCCTACCTCGCCGCCCACCTGGCGGCCGTCGCCGGGGCCCGCGCTCAGGGGGCCGACGTGCGCGGCTACTTCGCCTGGTCGTTGTTCGACAACTTCGAATGGTCCGAGGGCTACCGCGCCCGCTTCGGCCTGGTCCGCGTCGACTACGCCACCCAGGCCCGCGTCCCCAAACGCAGCGCCCTGTGGCTGCGGGACACCGCCCGCCGCGTGCGCGCGGCCGGCGGTGTCCCGGGCCGCGTCACTTGTGGAACGTGATGTAGCCGTTTCCGTCCCGGTCGTTGGCGGCCTTGGTGTACGCGTGGACGTCGGCGCGGGCGCCGGAGGGCTTGTACAGGTAGACGGTGTCCTTGTCGTTGTTCCACATGAAGTTGCAGTTCTGGCGGTAGGCGACGTTGTACCGGTCGGACTCGGTGCCCTTGCCGCCGCGCAGCGACACGTAGTCGCCGGGCTCCAGCTTGTGGCTGAGGGTGAACGTGTACCTGTTGCCCGCGGCGTCCTTCACGACGTACCCCTTGAGGTTGACGGTCGTGGTGCGCGAGTAGTTCTTGATGGTCAGGTACTCGGCCTTGGTGTTGCCGCCGGTGCACCGGTTGTCGTCCCGGCCCGGGGCGTCGTACTGGATGCCCTTGATCTTCAGGGCGGAGGAGTACTCGGCGGCCTGGGCCGGAGCGGCGGCGACGGCCGCCAGCAGGCCGGCGGCGACGGCCGCGGTGGATATCGCGTGGCGCTTGCGCATGAGGTGGTTCCCCCCTCGGTGGTGCGAACAGTGCGCGAGGAGCCTACCGAAAGTGAGGGAAATGTGAGGACCCCGTGCGCCGATGGCGAAGGTTGCCCGCGGGGTCATACTGATGCGGTGGAACACGCGTGGCACATGCGGGACTTGGCGCAGGTCCGCGAAGTCGTCCGGCTGGTCGAACGGGTGCTGGGTCCCGAGGTCGTCGGAGTCTGTGCGCACGGGTCCGGGGTGCTCGGCGGTCTCCGGCCGGCCAGTGACCTGGACGTGCTCGCCGTGACCCGGCGGCGGATGAACGGCCCGGAGCGGCGGGCACTGCTCGACGGGCTGCTGGCCGTCTCCGGGCCCGGAGCGCCCGGCGGGCCCCGCGCGGTCGAACTCACCGTCGTCGTCCACTCCGAGGTGCGCCCCTGGCGGTTCCCGCCGACCGCCGACTTCCTGTACGGCGAGTGGCTGCGCGAGGAGTTCACGGCCGGCGGACCGCCGGCACCCCGGCCGATGCCGGACCTCGCCCTGCTGGTCACCACCGCCCGGGCGGGCGCTCACCCGCTCAGCGGCCCGCCGCCGGCCCGGGTCCTGGACCCCGTCCCGCCCGCCGACCTGGCCCGGGCCTGCGTGGCGGCCCTTCCCGAGCTGCTCGCCGAACTCCACGACGACACCCGCAACGCCGTCCTGACCCTCGCCCGTGTCTGGACGAAACTCGCCACCGGCGAGATCAGGCCGAAGGACGCGGCCGCCGACTGGGCGCTGCCCCGGCTGCCTCCCGGCCTGCGCCCGGTCCTGGAGCACGCGAGGGAGCTGTATCTCACCCGCCACTACTCCGAGGAGACCTGGAGCGCCGAACTGACGGCCCGGGTCCGCCCGTACGCGGACGCGGTGCTCGCCGAGATCGACCGCCTCCGGCCCGGCTGAGCCATCGCGGCGCGGCGCCCGGAGCCGAGGCCCGCCCCCGCATCCGTGCCGGCGCGCACAGCGAGCCGCTTTTTGCAGTCCCTGCAGATTTGCGTACCATGCAAAACGTGGCAGAGGAGAGTGCACCGCGGGGCGGGCTGCGCGAGCGCAAGAAGAGGGCGACACGAGCCGCCCTCGTGGAAGCGGCGGTCCGGCTCGCGGCGGAGCACGGGGCGGAGAACGTCACCGTCGAAGCGATCAGCGAGTCGGCCGGGGTGTCACCGCGCACGTTCTTCAACTACTTCGACTCCCGTGACGACGTCTTCGTCATGATCGGCGCGGAGACCAGTGCACGGCTCCGCCGCGCCGTCCTCGACGCCCCCGTGGAGCTGCCACCGCTCCAGGCGCTGCGGCACGCCCTGGCGGCGGAGCTGGCGGAGGTCGAGCAGCAGCACGAACTGTGGCGGCTGCACGCCGAGGTGCTGCGCCGGTCCCCCCGGCTGCTCGTGCGCAGCCTCGGCGTGCACGCGGCCGACGAACTCGGCCTGGCCGAAACGCTCGCCGAACGCATGGGCGCGGGCGGCCCCGCCGCACCCCCCGCCGACGAGGAGAGCCGCAGGAGCACCCTCGGCCTGTACCCGCACCTGCTGGCCGCCGTCTGCGTGACCGCCGTCCGCGTCGCCTTCGAGCACTGGTGCGTGCGCCAGGAGGAACGGGCCTTCACGGACGTCTTCCACGAGACGTTCGACCACCTCGCCGCCGGGCTGCCGGCACCGTCCGGGACCGCCGGACGCTCCTGACCCGCCCCCCGCCCGGACCGGCGCAACCGCGCCGGCCGGCCCCGGACGACCCCTGTCCCCGTCCCGGTGCGCCGCGCGCGAACGGCCCCTGCCCCGACGCGCGAGCCGCCACCCGAACCGAGAGAGACCCCGTGAACGCAACACCGGCGCCGGAGCAGGCGCCGCCCACCGCCATGTCCGACCGGCAGATACTCCAGGCGATGTCCGGGCTGATGGCCGGCATGTTCGTCGCCATCCTGGCAGGCACCGTGGTGTCCAACGCCCTGCCCCGGATCATCGCCGACCTGGGGGCCAGCCAGTCCTCCTACACCTGGGTCGTCACCGCCGAGCTGCTGGCCATGACGGCGACCGTGCCGCTGTGGGGCAAGCTGTCGGACCTCTACGACCAGAAGCTGCTGCTCCAGCTCTCCCTGGGCATGTTCGTGGTCGGCTCGCTGCTGGCCGGGTTCTCCCACGAGGTGGGCCTGCTCATCTTCAGCCGGGTCGCCCAGGGCATCGGCGCGGGCGGTCTCACCGCCCTGGCGCAGGTCGTGATGGCCGCCATCATCCCGCCGCGCAGGCTGGGTAAGTACTCGGGCATCTTCGGCGCCGTCTTCGCCGTCGGCACCGTGGCCGGCCCGCTCATCGGCGGCGTGCTGGTGGACACCTCGTGGCTCGGCTGGCGCTGGTGCTTCTTCATCGGCGTCCCGTTCGCGCTGCTGGCCATCGTGCTGCTCCAGCGCACCCTGAAGCTGCCGGCCGTGGCCCGCCGCGAAGTGAGGATCGACTTCCTGGGCGCCTTCCTGATCGTCGCCGGTGTCTGCGCGCTGCTCATCTGGGTCTCACTGGCGGGCAACCGGTTCGACTGGGCGTCCTGGCAGACCGCCGCCCTCACGGGAACGGGCGTCGTCCTCCTCGCCGTCGCGGTCCTCGTCGAGTCGCGGGCCGCCGAGCCGGTCGTCCCGCTGGACATCTTCCGCAACCGCACCGTCACGCTGACCACCGTCGCCAGCCTCTTCGTCGGCGTGGCCATGTTCGGCGGCACCGTCTTCCTCTCGCAGTACTTCCAGGTCTCCCTCGGCAAGTCCGCGACCGTCGCGGGTCTGATGAGCCTGCCCATGGTCCTGGGCCTGCTGGTGTCCTCCACGGTCGCCGGACAGATCATCAGCGCGACCGGCCGGTGGAAGGCCTACCTCGTCGCGGGCGCCGCCGTCATGGCCGTGGGCCTCGCCCTGCTCTCGACGATCGGCACCGGCACGCACTTCGCCCTGCTGAGCCTGTACATGGCGGTCCTCGGCATCGGCGTCGGCATGCTGATGCAGAACCTGGTCCTGGCCGCCCAGAACGACGTCCCCGCCGCCGAACTGGGCGCCGCCACCTCCGTGCTGTCCTTCTTCCGCAGCATGGGCGGCACCATCGGCACCAGCGTGCTCGGCGCGATCCTCGCCAACCGGGTCACGGACGAGATCTCCAAGAGCGTTGCGGAGGCCGGCGCCCCCGCCGGCGGACAGGCCGCCGGACACGGTGTCCCGGACATGGCCACCCTGCCGGCGCCGATGCGGGCCGTCGTGGAACACGCCTACGGTGTCGCCACCGCCGACCTCTTCCTCGTGGCCACGCCGTTCGCGCTGCTCGCCCTCCTCGCCGTCCTCTTCGTCAAGGAGAAGCCGCTGAAGACCACCAGCGGCATGGAACGCCTCGTCGAGGAGTCCGCCACCGCCGCGAGCCCGCGCGAGGCCGCGGGCCAGGCGGGCTGAGGCCGGCCGCGCCTTCCCCGGAGGGGGCGGAGGCTGCCCGGACGGCAGCCGAAGCCCCCCCCGCGGGCCGCTCGGGGACGGCTCCCGTCCGCGGGCACTGGTGATTTACGCGGTCCCGGGCGCCCCCCGGCCGCCGACACTGCACGCACCGTGCCGTCCAGCCGTCTGCGAGGTGTCGATGTCCGCTCCGAGAACGCTTCCGACCAGGTACCGTCCGCGCTTACCGCGCCTGTGCCGCGTGGGTGTCCTGTCGGCCGCCCTGCTGCTGTCGGCCGTCGGCACGGCCGTCACGCCCGCCGAGGCCGCCACGCCCGCCGGGTCCTCCGAGGGGCCCACGGTCACCACCCGGTACGGGCAGCTGCGGGGCAAGGCGGGCACCACCGCCCACGCCTACCTGGGCATCCCGTACGCCGCGCCACCGGTCGGCTCCCTGCGGTGGAAGCCGCCGGTGCGGCCCGCGCGCTGGACCGGGGTCCGCGACGCCACCACCCCGGGCAACCCCTGCATGCAGCTGCCGTCGTCCACCCCGTGGGGCAACCTCGCGGGCCCCGGCACGCCCAGTGAGGACTGCCTGTACCTCAACGTCCACACCCCCGCCCAGCGCTCACCGCTGAAGCGGCCGGTGATGGTGTGGATCCACGGGGGCGGCTTCACCGTCGGCTCCGGCAGCTTCTACGACGGCGGCACCCTGGCCGCCGAGGGCGACGTCGTCACCGTCCACCTCAACTACCGCCTCGGGGCGTTCGGCTACTTCGCCCACCCGGGACTCGCCGAGGAGTCGCCGCACGGCGTGTCCGGCAACTACGGTCTGCTCGACCAGCAGGCCGCCCTGCGCTGGGTGCGGGACAACATCGCCGCGTTCGGCGGCGACCCGGGCAACGTGACCGTCTTCGGCGAGTCGGCGGGCGGCGGCAGCGTCTGCCAGCACCTCGTCTCCCCGTCCGCGGCCGGGCTCTTCGACCGGGCCATCGCCCAGTCCGGCTGCGGCTTCCCGCTGCCCACCCGGGAGTCGCAGCAGAACGACGGCAGGGCCTGGGCCGACTCCCTCGGCTGCGCCGACGTGGCCTGCCTGCGCGCCAGGCCCGCCGGCGACCTGCTCGCCGCCTCGGCCCGCCCCACCGCCCGCTGGGTTCCCAACGTCGACGGTGCCGTGCTCCCCGAGCAGGTGACGGACGCGCTGGCGAGCGGACGCTTCCACCGGGTCCCCGTCCTGCAGGGCACCACCGCCGACGAGGGCCGGCTCACCGTGGCGACCACCTACGACCTGGCCGGCCGGCGGCTCACCGCCGAGGACTACCCGGCGGCGGTCCGCGCGCTGTACGGCGCACGGGCCGATGAGGTCCTGGCCCGTTACCCGCTGTCCGGTCACGGCAGTCCCGCGGAGGCGCTGGGCGCGGTCCTCACCGACTCCCGGTTCGCCTGCCCCCAGTCCCGCACCGCCGCCCTCATGGCCGGGCACACCCGTTCCTACCAGTACGAGTTCGCCGACCGGCACTCCATGGACTACCTGGACCTGCCGCTCAGCTTCCCGATCGGGGCACCGCACGGCTCGGAGATCCGGTACGTCTTCGGCGGCGTCACGGGCACCCCCGCCCAGCGCGCCCTCGCGGACACGATGCTCGGCTACTGGACCGGCTTCGCCAGGACCGGACTGCCGTATGCGGCGAACGCCCCGCGCTGGAGCCCGTACCCGAAGGTCCAGACGCTCGCCCCGGAGGGGATCGCCCCGACGCTCACGTTCCCCCGGGACCACGAGTGCGACCTGTGGGACCGGCCCGCCGCCTGACGGGCCGGCCCGGCAACGCGTGTACCGCCGCCCAGGGGGAGGCGGCGGTACCGCGCCGTCATCCGGCGTAGGTCTCGTACTCGGCGACCTGCGGGGTGCCGGCGGAGCTGGTGATCTCGAAGGTGATCTTGCTGAGCGTGGTCCGGGGGACGGCGATCACCCCCGCCTTGCTGCCGGTGGCCAGCACGGCCCCGGTGTCGGCGTTGATGACCCGCCACGAACCGATCCGGCCCGCGGCGGCCGCGGTCTCCCGGATGTTGATCGAGGAGACCGTGGTGGGGGAGCCCCACTTGACGGAGACGGATCCGGTCGCGCCGGCCGGCGACCAGTAGGTGCTCATGCTGCCGTCGCGCACGTTGCCGTAGCTCGTCCCGTCGGCCTTGCTGGAGCCGTCGGCGCCCGCTCCGAGGCTCAGGTTGGTCCCGGTGGGCTGGGTGGGCGTGGGCGTGGGCGTCGTCGGGGTCGGGGTGGGCGTGGTCGGGGTGGGGCCGGGCGTCTGCGGCGAGCAGTTGCCGTCCGACACCCGCAGGCCCTTGCCGGCGCCCGCCGTCTGGCTCACGACGCTCGGCACGCAACTGGCGGCGTCCAGGCTGTACGAGTACGGAATGCCGACGGTCGTGTTGGACTGCGGGTTCGGCCCGGCCGGGTTGTGGTCGCCGCTGCGGCTGGACCAGGTCACGTTGTCGAAGATGTTGCCCGCGACCTGCCAGTAACCCGCCGCGTCCGTGTAGAAGGTGCCCAGGACGTCCTTGGAGTCCTCGAAGTAGTTGTTGTCCACCTTGGCGCGGGCGCCCGCCCGGGAGTTGATGCCCGACTCGTTCAGGCGCACGTAGTGGTTGTTGTAAATGTGGGCGATGCCGCCGCGCAGCAGGGGCGTGCGGGAGTCGATGTTCTCGTACAGGTTGTGGTGGAAGGTGACGTAACCGTTCGAGGTGTCGCTCTCGCTGGAGCCGATGAGGCCGCCGCGGCCGGAGTTGCGCAGGACGCTGTAGGACAGCGTCACGTACTGGGTGTCGTCCTTCATGTCGAAGAGGCCGTCGAAGCCCTCCGACTCCCCGCCCGACGCCTCCAGCGTGACGTGGTCGACCCAGACGTTGCGGACACCGCTCTCCATGCCGATGGCGTCACCGCCGTTGGACGTGGGCGAACCGGACTTCTTGACGTTCCGTACGGTCACGTTCTGGATGATGATGTTCCTGGACTCCCGGATGTGGATGCCCAGTTGGTCGAAGACGGCGCCGCTGCCGACCCCGACGATCGTGACGTTGCTGATCTGCTTCAGCTCGATCACGCCGTCGGCGGTGCTGCAACCGGTGCCCGACACCTTGCTGGTGTTGCCGTGGTTGATGGTCCCCTCGACCTGGATGGTGATCGGGGTGCTGCGGCTGGCCCGGCTGCACAGGGCCTGGTGGATCGCGGTGCCCGTGGTGGCCCGGACGGTCTGCCCGCCGGCGCCGCCGGTGGTGCCGCCGTTCTGGGTCGCGTACCCCGTGGGGCCGGCGGTGGCCGCCGACGCCTCGGGCGCCGACAGGACCGCACCGGTCGCGGCCGCGAGTGCCAGCGTGGCCAGTGCCGCGTGGAGCCGCAGCGCGGCAGGTCGTCTCATCCTCGTCTCCCCATTCGTCAGTCGTCCTCGGAACGCTGGGTGGTGCCGGAGTGTGCAGACGTGCGTCGGTTCGGCAGGCCGCCGAGGGCGCGGCGGCTCTGCGTGTGCGGTGACCGCTGCGACCGGCGGGTGACGTACCGGAAGTGCGGCTCCGGCCGGTCGGTCAGCGTCAGGCACGCGCTTGGGAAAGCGCTTTCCGTGCGGTGAGAATAGGGTGGCCTCAGGGGCATGACAAGGTTTCGCGCAGGATCAGAAAGCGATTTCAGCAGGGAAGCGGAACCGACGTCGCGTCCGCGCGAGTGGCCGAGGAGGGCCCTGGACGGAAATACCGGGTGAACTCCGCCCGCTCGGCGCCGGCATCACCGCCGTGCGGGGGCGCGGGCCGCGGATCCTTCACCCCGTCGCACCGGTGACGCGGGGGCAGCCGCGCCGCCGGGGCCGGAGGGTGAGACGGAACCACCGGCGCCGGCCGGCGACCGGGGCACCGGCGTTTCGCCTCCGGCGCGCCTCCACACCTGCGGACCCCTACGGGCCGCCGCCCGGCCACGCAGCGTGACCGGGCCCGCCTGACGGGCGTACACCACGGGTCCGACGCGGCCACGGGTACCGGAACCGCTCCCTGCCCGGCGCCCGCCCCTGTCCGGCCGTCACCCGTGGGCCGCCGGCCCTGACCCGTCGCCCGCCCGGTCACCACCTCCATGTCGTCCCCGGGTTGCGGCGTCCGCGCACCCGGGCGGTGCCGGTGAGGGGCGCACCACGTGCCGGTGGACGGCCCGGACCGCTCCCGCCCGTCGCGGCCGGTACGGGTGCCGTCCGCCCCCAGTGCCGCGCTACGGGCCCGTACGCGGCGGCCGCGGCCTCACCCAGCTGCCTTCCCCGCACCCTCCGCACCTTCTGCCCCGCAGCAGTGCGCGGGTGGTGCGGCCGCCGCCGTGGTGCCGGTGCGGCAGAAACAGGACGCCGCCACGGGAACGTCCGCCAGGGCGGTGGCGACCTTCAGCTGCTGGGCGATGATGCCCGCCTCGGCCGTCCTGCCCTGCCGGAGCAGGCATTCGTGGAAACCGTGCAGCGACCAGACGTTGCCGGGGTGCCGGCAGGCGCGCGGCAGGGTGTCGTCCAGGCCGAGGTCGGCCCGGTAGACGGCCTCGGCCTCGGCGACCCGTCCCTGCTCCAGCAGCAGGGCACCCAGGGCGTGCCGGGTGGGCTGCATCCAGCCCCACGGCTCGTCGTACGGCAGGTTGTCGTCGAGGTCGACGGATCGCTCCAGTGCGGCGAACGCCCCGTCGAAGTCGCCTTTGCGGTAGGCGAGTTCGCCGTCGAGCATGGCGGAGGCGATGGCGAGGATGTCGGTGCAGGCGTTGTTGAACAGCGTCCGGGTGCCGGGGACCCGGCGCAGGGCCGCGCGGAACAGCTCCCGCTCGGTCTCGGCCTCGGGGACCCGGCCGGTGGCCGCGAGGGCGACGCCGCGCGCGTAGTGCAGCATCGCGGTGGTCACGCTGTACAGCTCCCGGTCCTCGGGCAGCGGCAGACCGAGGATGTCGGCCCAGCGGCCGAACCGGATCAGCACGTGCACCCGCATGGCGAGGAAGCCCTCCAGCCAGTCGGCCATGGGCGGGCTCTGCACCCGCAGCAGTTCCTCCGGGATGGACACCTCGAGCCGGGCGGCCGTCTCCAGGGCGACCTCGGACCGGCCGAGGAACATCGCGCCGTAGATCTTGAAGTGGTAGTTGTGCGACCGGTACAGCGTGTAGAAGTTCATCGCCCCGGCGCGCGCGTGGAACTTCTCGTCGGCGGCGATCGCCGCGCTGTTGTCGGACACGACCCGCCGGTAGTCGCCGCACAGCACCTCGATGTGCGAGGGCATGTGCTGGAGGTGGCCGGCGTCCGGCACCAGGCCGCGCAGCCGGTCGGCGACCGGAAGGGCCGTCTCGGGGGCCGGGGACATCTCCATCAGATGGATGTAGAGATGCAGCACGCCCGGGTGATCGCGCCCGCCCGGGGTGCCGAGCGCGCGTTCGAGGACGGTCCGGGCGTCGCGTGTGCGGGCACCCTCGGCGGGCTCACCGGTGCGCAGGTCCCACAGCCGCCACGGCGTGAGGTTCATCAGCGCGTCGGCGTACAGGGTGGCGACGTCCGGGTCGTCGGGGGCCAGCTCGTAGGCGGCGCGCATGCTGTCGGCGTAGGCCGTGTTCCACACCGAGCAGTCCTCGGCGGGCCGGGACCGCGGGTAGCGGGCGCGCAGCGCGCCGATCAGCGCCCGCTCGACGGGTGCGGCACCGGCGGCCTTCCGGTTCGCCCGTTCGGCGGCGGCGTGGGTGCGTTCGACGGTCCGGGCCAGTTCCCCGTCGTCGAAGAATTCCCACGGCTTGTTGTAGTTGGGGCCGAGCGCGTAGGCGATGCCCCAGTGCGCCATGGCGCAGTCGGCATCGGCCACGACGGCCGCCTCGAAACAGCGGACGGCCTCTTCGTGGTGGAAGGCGTACGTCCAGACCAGACCGCGGTCGAACCAGAGCTGGGCCTCCGCCGACGTGGTCGTCACCGGACGGGTGTGAGTGCCGAGATCGTAGTACTCCAAGGGGTGCCTCCCGAACCGTACGGCCGCGCCCGGGCTGCCCGGTCGCCCGAGTGCCCGGGGGCCCGAGCGCCCGGTCGTCCGAGCGTCCCGGTGCCCGGGCGGACAGGTCCGCGGGTGCGCCGCGCCGGGCATCCGGCATCCAGCGTAGTGGCCGACCCGCGGCGATCGGCGGTTCGGGACCCGCGGGACACCTGGTGGGGGAGGGAGTGCGGGGGGACGGAGCGGCGCCCGGGTGCGGCGTTCCGCCCGCTTCACGCCCCCGGCGACGTCATCCGCCCGGTGGTGTCCGGGCTCACCCGACTGATCGCCCCGAGTAGCGGCGGGCAGCCGACTGGCCGACGGTTGAGCACGTCGAGGGCCGGGTTGGTCAGCTGACCGAGTGCCAGCTGCCCGGCCGTCGGCGGAAGGAATCATCAGATGCGTTCTGCTCGCATGCTCGTGGCCGTCGCGGGGGCCTCGGCGGCCCTCGCCCTCGGCGCGCCCGGCGCCTACGCGGCCGTCGGCAACGGCTCGGACCACGGAGACTCCTCGTACAGCAAGGAGCACGAGAAGGACGGCGGCCACGACTCCGGCTCCTACAAGGACGGTGGCCACGACTCCGGCTCGTACAAGGACGGTGGCGAGGACTCGGGCTCGTACGAGGACGGCGGCCACGACTCCGGCTCCTACAAGGACGAGCACGACAAGGGCTCCTGGAAGGAGAAGGACGACTGGGGCGGTGACCACGAGAAGCCCCGCGGTGGTGTGCACACCGGAGGCGGCGCCCTCGCCGGGCCGTCGGTGAGCGCGGGCGGCATGGCCGTCCTCGCCGTCGCCGGCACCGGCCTGTACGCCATCCGCCGCAGGAAGGCGGCCGGCGGCGCGGCCTGACCCCGTGCCCGCTGCGATAGCCGCTGCGGCCGCCACGCGCGTGCCGCGTGGCGGCCCGGCCGGTGGCTCCCCCCGTCACCCTGTCCGATGCGCTGCCGTGCCCTAGCGAGGTGGTTTCCCCCATGCCGGCTGATTCACCCCGTCACGCCGATCACGACCCCGCCCCGGACGGGCAGAGATCGCGTGGCGGCGTGCTGCTGATGAGC
The DNA here is from genome assembly GCF_000761215.1 of Streptomyces glaucescens. Classification (GTDB taxonomy): domain Bacteria; phylum Actinomycetota; class Actinomycetes; order Streptomycetales; family Streptomycetaceae; genus Streptomyces; species Streptomyces glaucescens_B. The sequence goes on from NZ_CP009438.1 coordinate 6,976,614, forward strand.
GCCGCGGCCGTCCTGATCCTCGCCACGAGTCTGATCGGCCGGCACCAGACGCCGCCCGGCGCCCTCCCCGCGCCCCGGGACGTCGTGGCGTCCGCCGAGTCGGCTCCGCCCGCCGGACAGCCGGCCGGTGCTCACGAGACGGACCGGGAGGCCGGGCCGCCGCGGTCGCGGGGGACCGGGAAGTACCTGCCGCGTTCGAAGCCCGTTCGGCTGCTCATCCCGAAGATTTCGGTCGACGCCCCCTTCACCGAGCTGGGCATCGGCCCCAAGGGGCAGCTCGAAGCCCCGCCCGCCCACGACGTCAACCTCGTGGGCTGGCACGCCGACGGACCGTCGCCGGGGGAGGCCGGTACGTCGGTGATCGCCGGGCACGTCGACACGGTGACGTCCCCGGCCGTGTTCGTGAACCTCGGGGAGCTGAGGAAGGGCGACGTCTTCCACGTCGAGCGAGCCGACCGGCGCAGGGCGTCCTTCGTGGTCGACAGCGTCGAGACGTTCGACAAGGACCACTTCCCCGACGACCGGGTGTACGCCGACACCCCCGACGCCCAGGTCCGGCTCATCACCTGCGCCGGCGACTACGACCGTACGGTGAAGGACTACACCGACAACCTCGTGGTCTTCGCCCACCTGCGCTGAACCGGGCGGCTCAGCGCAGGGCCGCCGCCACGAGCCCGAGCACCTCCCGCTCACCGACCTCCCCGCCGTTGACGAGGCGGTCGAAGACGAGTCCGTCCACGCACGTCAGCAGCGTGACGGTGCGTTCCTCCGGGTGCGCGACGCCCCGCGCGGCGAGGAAGTCGTGCACGGCCGCGCGCGCCGCGTTCTCGCGCGGTACGAGGATGTCCCGCAGCTCGGGATGGCGGACGCTCTCGATGGCGCACGCGTAGCGGGCGAGGGTCCGCCGCCGGCCGTCCCCGGTGAGGCGCCGTTCGGCGAGGGCGGCGATACGGGCCGCCAGTTCGCCGGCGTCGCGCGGCACCGGAGCGGCCGCGCCCGCCGACTCCAGTTCGGCCTGGTCGAGGTCGACCAGCCGCCGGACCAGCGCGGTCAGCAGCGCCTGCCGGGTGCGGTAGTAGGCGGAGGTGGTGCCGGACGGCAGACCGGCGGCCCGGTCCACTGCGCGGTGGGTCAGTCCTCGTGTCCCCATGTCGGCGAGCACGCCGATGGCGGCGTCGGCGAGGAGGGTGCGTCGATCGGTGGCCACACCCTATTTCTACACCTGTAGAGGGCCCGCGCCGGTGTGCAGTACGCTCCTTCTACATCTGTAGAAGCCCGGTGGGGCGGACGGAAAGGGGGCCTGGCATGGGCGACGCCACTGCGGTGGTGGTCGGGGGCGGCATCGGAGGGCTGGCCACCGCCATCGGCCTGCGGCTCATCGGCTGGGACGTCACGGTCCTGGAACGCGCCGCCACCCTCGCCGACGCCGGCGCGGGCATCTCCCTGCACGCGAACGGGCTGCGTGCCCTGGACGCCCTCGGCGTCGGCGCGGCCGTACGCGCGGCGGCCCGCCCGCAGTACACGGGAGGCACCCGCACCCCCACCGGCCGCCGGCTGGCCCGGATGGACGGAGCGGCCCTGGAGCGCGAGCTGGGCACGCCCATCGTCGGCATCCCCCGCGCCGTCCTCCACCGGCTGCTGCGCGAGGCACTGCCCGCCCGGTGCCTGCTGGTCGGCGCCGAGGCCACCGCCGCGAACCACGCCGCCCGCGACCGAGTCACCGTCACCACCGGCGACAAGGCGCTGGACGCGGACCTGGTCGTGGCGGCCGACGGGGTCAACAGCCGGCTGCGCGCCGGGCTCTTCCCCCGCCACCCCGGCCCCGCCTACAGCGGCTCGACCGTGCTGCGCGCCATCACCGAGCACCCCGTCGACCTGGCGGACGACTTCGCGCTGACCTGGGGCCGTGGCGCGGAGTTCGGCCACATCGCCTTCACCGACGGCCGCGCCGAATGGCACGCGGTCCTCACCTCACCGCCCGGCATACGGCACGCCGACCCCCTGCGCGCGCTGCGCCGCCGCTTCCACGACTGGCACGATCCGATCCCCGCCCTGCTCGGCGCGACCCGGCCCGAGGCCGTCCTCCACCACGACATGTACGAACTGGCCACCCCCCTGCCCGCGTTCGTCTCCGGCCGGATCGCCCTCCTCGGCGACGCGGCCCACGCGATGACCCCGAACCTGGGCCAGGGCGCCTGCCAGGCCCTGGAGGACGCCGTCACCCTGACCGCCGCGCTCGCCACCGAACCCGCCGTCGACGCGGCACTGGCCCGCTACGACGCCGAACGCCGCCCCCGCAGCCAGTCCGTGGCACGCGCCGCCCGCCGGGCGGGCCGCCTGGGCCAGCAGCTCGCCCACCCGGCGGCCGTCGCGCTGCGCAACACGGCCATGCGGCTGGCCCCCTCCGGGGCGACGCTGCGGACCATCCTGCGACACGCGGCCTGGACGCCACCGGCCTTCGACCGGCCGCTGACCGGGCACTGACCAGCCACCGACCGGCCACCGACCGGCCCCGACCGGCCGACAGGGACGGGTCACGACCGACGGGCCCCCGGAACGGACCGAGGCGACCGCCCGGCGACACGCTTGTCCGTCTCCGGGCACCGCACTAGCGTGCCGACGTGGACCTCTTCTCACACTCATGGGCGGCGCTGCGCGGGGCCGTCGCGGAACTCGCGGACGAGGACTTCGCACAGCCGTCGGGCTGCGCCGGGTGGCTGGTCCGGGACCTGGTGTGCCATCTGGTCATCGACGCGCAGGACGTCCTGATCACCCTCGTCACCCCCACCACGAGGGAGCCGACCCGCGACGCCGTGACCTACTGGGAGGTCACCCGCACACCGCCCTCCGGTGCGGACCCGCTCGACGCGCTGACGGTCCGGCTGGCCGCCGCCTACCAGGATCCGGGCCTGCTCACCTTCCACCTCGACGACGTCGGTTCCGCCGCCGGCCGCGCCGCCGAACTCGCCGATCCGGCCCTCCGGGTGGAGACCCGCGGCCAGGCCCTCACCGCGGGCGACTACCTCGGCGCGTACGTCCTGGAGTGGACACTGCACCACCTCGACCTGACCGCACACCTCCCGCACGTCGCGGGGCCGCCCGCGGAAGGGCTCGCCCGGTCCCGGGAGATGCTGGAGAGGATCGCCGGAACCGGCTTCCCCGCGGCCTTCTCCGACACGACGGCACTGCTGGTCGGCACCGGGCGCCGCGCGGCGACCGAGACGGAGCGGGCCGAACTGGGCGAGACAGCCGGGAGACTCCCGCTCGTCCTCGGGTGACGGCCCGGCCGCCGTTCCCGCCCGCCCCGGCGCAGCCCCCGGAGGCTCCCCACCCCGCGAAGACCTGGATGCCCCGGGCGGCAGTGAGCGACGCCCCTAGGACGACTCGCGCACCACCAGCTCGGTGGGAAGCGTCAGTCGCTGGGCGGAGCGGCCGGCTCCGGTGATCTCGTCGAGGAGGATCCGCGCCATCGTCCGGCCGAGTTCCTCCACGGGCTGGCGGACCGTGGTCAGCGGCGGGTTCGTGTGGCGGGCGAGCACGGAGTCCTCGAAACCGACGACGGCGACGTCGTCCGGCACCCGCCGTCCCTGGCGGCGCAGTTCGGCCAGGGCGCTGACGGCCATGAGGTCGGACGCGGCGAACACGGCGTCGAGATCCGGCGCACGTTCAAGAAGCGAACGCATCGCGCGGCGTCCGCCCTCCTCGGTGAAGTCGCCCACCTCGACGAGGGATTCGTCGGCGGGGACCCCGGCCTCGCGGTGGGCGTCGTGCCAGCCGGCGAGCCGGCTGCGGCCGACGTCCATGTCGAGCGGCCCGGCGACGGTGGCGATCCGCCGCCGGCCGCGCTCCAGCAGATGCCGGACCGCGGCGGCGGCGCCCCCGGCGTTGTCGGAGGTGACGTGACTCAGCCGCTCCCGCTCGTCCCGCCGCCCGGCCAGGACCGTGGGCAGACCCAACTCCTCCAGCAGACCGGGGAGTTGGTCGTGGGCGTGGACCGAGACCAGCAGGACGCCGTCGACCCGGCGGGTCGCGACGGACGCGGTGAGCTGGTCCCGTTCGGCCCGGTCGCGCACCAGCATCAGCTGGAGCTGGGTCCGGGTCTCGAAGAGCGCGCCGCTCACGCCGCGGATGAGCGCGGCGAAGAAGGGTTCCGAGCCGAGCCGGCTCTCCGACTCCGGGATGACCAGGGCGACCGCGTTGGTGCGGTTGGTGACGAGCCCGCGGGCCACCGAGTTGGGAACGTAGTTCAGCTCCTTGATCGCCGCCAGGACCCGGGCGCGCGCGTCGGCGCTGACGAGTTCGGAGCCGTTGATGACGCGGGAGACCGTGGTCCTTCCCACCCCGGCGTGGGCGGCGACCGTCTTGATCGTGGGGCGGCGGTTCCCTGGCATGTGCTCCTCCCGGCGGCGGCCGCGACGGCACCTGCCGCGGACGTGACCAGCGGCAATTGTGGCAGACCCCGGGGCGGGGACAGCACCGGTCCGGCAGTCGCGAGGCGAACGGCCGACCCCGGCGGGGGCGCGAATTGTTTTCAAGTCATTGACATAGCCGGGCGCTGCCACGAGTCTTCACTCCACTGGTGGGCACGTTCCCACCCTCAAGTGGGAACGTGCCCACCTACAAAAGTCACCCGCCGTAGTCATCGGCGCACTCGCCGCACCCCTCGCTCCGGTGCGTCTCGTGCCGCCCCTTGGAGGAACACACCATGGCAACCCTGCACAGCTCCTCGCGCAGAAGAACCGTCGCGGCCCTCGCCACCGCCGGGGCGCTCTCGCTGGCCGTCGGCTGCAGCGGCAGCGACGAGTCCGCGACCGGCGGAGGCAAGAAGGACGGCAAGGTCGTCATCACCATGGGCATGTACGGGGTGATGGGCTTCAAGGAGACCGGCCTGCTGGAGCAGTACGAGAAGGAGAACCCGAACGTCGACATCAAGGCCGAGATAGCCGGCGACGAGCAGACGTACTACACGGCGCTCCAGACCCGGCTCGCCGGCGGCAAGGGCCTGAAGGACATCCAAGGCATCGAGATCGGCCGCGCCAAGGAGATCGTCGACACCCAGGCCGACAAGTTCGCGGACTTCGCCGACGTGCCGGGCACCGACCACTTCCTGCCGTGGAAGCAGTCCCAGATCACCACCGAGGACGGCAAGGTGCTGGGCCTCGGCACCGACATCGGCCCGATGGCCGTCTGTTACCGCAAGGACTACTTCGAGCAGGCGGGACTGCCCACCGACCGCGAGGAGGTCGCCAAGCTGTGGGAGGGCGACTGGAAGAAGTACGTCGAGGTCGGCCGCACCTTCAAGAAGGACTTCAAGGGCGGTGACGTGGCGTACATGGACGCGGCCAGCGGCCTGTTCAACGCCATGGTCTACGGCTACCCCGAGCAGTACTACAACGCCGAGGGCGACCTGATCTACGACAAGAACCCGGCCGTCAAGGAGGCCTGGAACCTCGCCGCCGACGCGGCCGAGGCCGGTCTGACCGCCAAGCTCCGCCAGTTCCAGCCCGGCTGGGACCCGGGCCTGGCCAACGGCACGTTCGCCACCGCCGTCTGCCCGGCCTGGATGCTGGGCCACATCGGCGAGAAGGCGGGCGAGGCCAACAAGGGCAAGTGGGACGTCGCCAAGGCACCGAAGGGCGCCAACTGGGGCGGTTCCTTCCTCGGCGTGGTCGAGCAGAGCCCGGTCAAGGAGGAGGCCAAGAAGCTCGTCGCCTGGCTGACCGCGCCGGAGCAGCAGGCCCACATCTTCAAGAAGCAGGGCAGCGTCCCCTCCTCGCAGCAGGCCCTGGAGAGCCCCGAGGTCAAGCAGGTCACCTCGGAGTACTTCGACAACGCCCCGATCGGCGAGATCTTCGGCGCCGCGGCCCAGGAGATCCCCGACAAGCAGGTCCTCGGCCGTAAGGACGGCACCATCAAGGACACCTTCTCGCAGGGCCTGACGCTGATCGAGCAGCAGGGCACCGCACGCGACGAGGCGTGGGAGACCACCGCGGAGCGCATCGAGAAGGCGGTCGGCTGACCGTCGCGCCCGCACCGCCACCCGGGTCCGCGTCCGCCGGCGGGCCCGGGCCCCGGCTCACTCCGTACGCTCCAGGAAGGAATCCCTGCGGTGGCCACCTCCACCACCCACGCCCGACGCCGCGGCGCGCTGCTGCACCGCATCGACGTCAAGGGCGCCCCGTACGCGTTCGTCGCGCCGTTCTTCGTCGTCTTCGCCGCCTTCAGCTTCTACCCCCTCGTCTACACGTCGTGGATCTCCCTGCACCGGGTCGAACTGGCCACCCTGGACGTCATGGAGTGGGTGGCGTTCGACAACTACGTCGAGCTGTGGAACGACAGCCGGTTCTGGAACGCGCTGGGGAACACCATCACCATCGGCGTCATCTCCACGGTGCCGCAGCTGCTGATGGCGCTCGGCCTGGCCCACCTGCTCAACTACCGGATGCGCGGCTCGCTGTTCTTCCGCGTCGCCTCGCTCGTGCCGTACGCCACCTCGGTCGGTGCCGCCGCCCTGGTCTTCACCATGCTCTTCGAGCGCGACTTCGGGATGATCAACTGGGCGCTCGGCGCGGTCGGTCTCGACCCGGTGGACTGGGAGGCCGACAAGTGGCCCGCCCAGATCGCGATCTCCACCATCGTGATCTGGCGCTGGACCGGTTACAACGCACTGCTCTACCTGGCCGCCATGCAGGCCATCCCCGCCGACCGCTACGAGGCCGCCGCCATCGACGGCGCCTCCCGCTGGAAGCAGTTCACCCACGTCACCGTGCCGGGGATCCGCTCCACCATCGTCTTCACCATCGTGCTCTCCACGATCGGCGCCACCCAGCTCTTCGGTGAGCCGCTGATCTTCGGCCAGGGGCCCAACGGGGTGTCCGGCGGCGCCGACAACCAGTACCAGACGCTCGGGCTGCTGCTGTACGAGGAGGGCTGGAAGAACTACCAGATGGGCCGCTCGGCGACCGTCGCCTGGGCGATGTTCCTGCTGCTCGTCCTCGTCTTCGTGGCACAGCGCCTGATCCGGCGTCTGCGCTCGGCCCGAACGTCCTGACCAGGAGCCCGCAATGACCACCGAAAGCCTCCCGGTCCGGGCGGACGCCCCGGTCCGGACCCCCGCCAGGAAGACCACCACCCGCGGTGGCCGCCGGCTGCTGCGCCAGGGCGCCGGACGCCAGCACCACGCCGGACCGCTCTCCTACGTCCTCCTCGCGATCACCGCGATCCTGTCGATCTTCCCGCTGTACTGGACGATGGTGGCGGCCTCCACCGACAACACCCGCGTCAGCCAGACCCCGCCGCCCTTCCTGCCCGGCCCGAACCTGTTCAGCAACCTCGCCCGCGCCTGGGACGAGGCGGCGATGGGCAAGGCCATGATCAACAGCACCATCGTGGCCGGGGTCATCGCCCTGTCCACGGTGATGTTCGCGACGCTCGCCGGGTTCGCCTTCGCCAAGCTCCGCTTCAAGGGCCGCAACGTCCTGCTCATGCTGGTGATCGGTACCATGATGGTGCCGCCGCAGCTCGGTGTCGTCCCGCTGTTCATGATGATGTCGGAGCTGGGCTGGTCTCAGCAGCTCCCCGCGGTCATCTTCCCGACCCTGGTGAGCGCGGTCGGCGTCTTCTTCATGCGCCAGTACCTGTCCGAGGCGCTGCCGGACGAACTGGTCGAGGCCGGCCGCGTCGACGGCGCGCACTCGCTGCGGATCTTCTGGAGCATCGTGCTGCCGGTCGCCCGCCCCGCGATGGCCGTGCTGTTCATGATCACGTTCGTGCACGCCTGGAACGACTTCTTCTGGCCGTTCGTGGTGCTCGACATGACCAACCCGACCGTGCCCGTCGCCCTCACCCAGCTCAGCGCCGGCTACATCCGCGACCAGTCCCTGATCATGGCGGGCGCGCTGCTCGGCACCCTGCCCCTGCTGGTGATGTTCATCGTCTTCGGCCGGCAGATCGTCAGCGGCATCATGCAGGGCGCCGTCAAGGGCTGAGTCCCGTCCCCCCACCCCTCCTCACCCGAAAGGACCTCCGTGGTCACCGCAGCACAGCAGCAGACCGCGTCCGCCCCGGACGCCTCCCGCACCTTCCCGAGAGGCTTCCTCTGGGGCACCGCGACCGCCGCGTACCAGATCGAGGGCGCCGCCGCCGAGGACGGCCGCACCCCGTCCATCTGGGACACCTACGCCCGCACCCCGGGCCGGGTGCGCAACGGCGACACCGGTGACATCGCCACCGACCACTACCACCGGTGGCGCGAGGACGTCGCCCTCATGGCCGAACTCGGCGTCGGCGCCTACCGCTTCTCCCTCGCCTGGCCGCGCATCCAGCCCACCGGCCGCGGCCCCGCCGTGCAGAAGGGACTGGACTTCTACCGGCGTCTCGTCGACGACCTGCTGGACAAGGGCATCCAGCCCGTCGCCACCCTCTACCACTGGGACCTGCCGCAGGACCTGGAGGACGCGGGCGGCTGGCCGGAACGGGTCACCGCCGAACGGTTCGCCGAGTACGCCGCCCTCGCCGCCGACGCCCTCGGCGACCGGGTACGGACCTGGACCACCCTCAACGAGCCCTGGTGCAGCGCCTTCCTCGGCTACGCCTCCGGCGTGCACGCGCCCGGCCGCACCGACCCGGTGGCCGCGCTGCGCGCCGCCCACCACCTCAACCTCGGCCACGGTCTGGCCGTACAGGCCCTGCGCGACCGGCTCCGCGCGGACGCCCGCTGCTCGGTCACCCTCAACATCCACCACGTCCGCCCCCGCACGGGCAGCGACGAGGACGCCGACGCCGCCCGCCGGATCGACGCCCTGGCCAACCGGGTCTTCACCAGCCCGATGCTGCGCGGCGCCTACCCGGAGGACCTGTTCAAGGACACCGCCGCGCTGACCGACTGGTCGTTCGTCCGCGACGGCGACCTGGCGGCGGCCCACCAGCCGCTGGACTTCCTCGGCGTCAACTACTACTCGCCCACCCTCGTCTCCCGGGCCGACGGCAGCGGCACCCACTCCGCCGACGGGCACGGCAGGAGCGCGTACAGCCCGTGGCCGGGCGCCGACGACGTCGCCTTCCACCAGCCGCCGGGCGACACCACCGCCATGGGCTGGGCCATCGACCCGAGCGGACTGTACGAGCTGCTGCGGCGGCTGTCGTCCGACTTCCCGCACCTGCCGCTGGTCATCACCGAGAACGGCGCGGCCTTCCACGACTACGCCGACCCCGAGGGCAACGTCAACGACCCGGAGCGGATCGACTACCTCCGCGGCCACCTGGCCGCCGTGCACGACGCGATCAGGGACGGCGCCGACGTGCGCGGCTACTTCCTCTGGTCGCTGCTGGACAACTTCGAATGGGCCCACGGATACAGCAAGCGCTTCGGCGCCGTGTACGTGGACTACCCGACCGGTACGCGCATCCCCAAGGCCAGCGCACGCTGGTACGCCCAGGTCGCGCGCACCGGCGTCCTCCCCGGCGCCTGATCCGGCCGGACGCTCGGGAGGGGGCCCCGGGAGAGCCGGAGGCCCTCCCGGAGCGCCCGCGTCCCGACGACGCCGGGGCCGTCGGCACGGCGGCCCGGCGTCCTCACCACGCCCGCCGGGGCGGGGCGGCCCGATGCGCCGGTCAGTCCTGGGCGACCGGCGCCTGGAGTTCCGTCACCCAGTCGGCACGGTTCTCGGGGCACTCCAGGGTGACCTCACGGGGGTATCCCGTGGTCCGGTAGCCGTGGGTGTCGATCCAGTGGGCGAGCGTCTGGGCCGTCGGCAGTACGGCGTCCATCGAGCCGCGGTGCACGATGGTCGCCGCCCGGTCGAGCGCGGGCAGGTCGAGGACCCGGAAGTCGCCGTCGCCCAGCGGCGCGGAGACCTGGACGGCGGCGTGGACCCTGATCCTGCCGCCGCCCTCCGGCGCGTCCTCGTAGGAGGCGATACCGGGCCCGGTGGGGGTGACGCCGGCCGCGTCCAGGAGCCGGAACAGCTCGTCGTAGAGGGGGCCGATGACGGGGCCGATGTGCTCCGGTTCGTAGCTCTCGGCGGTCGCGGTCAGCTCGGCCACCCGTACGGCGGGAACGCTCTTGACGACGACGTCGTTCGTGGGCATGTGCCCCTCGCTCTCGATCGCTCGGAGCCTCGCCTCGACCTGGACCAGCCGCGCCCGTGCCGCCGCCATGTCCGTCTCCAGTTCGGCCCGGCGCAGGCGCAGCATGCCCCGCAGTTCCCCGGCGCCGACCTTCTCGTCCAGGATGTCCCCGACCTGCTGGAGGGTGAAGCCGAGGTCCTTGAGCGCGATGACGCGGTTGAGGCGGGCCAGTTGGGCGGCCGTGTAGTACCGGTAGCCGCTGACGGGATCGACATGGGCGGGACGCAGCAGCCCGGTGGCGTCGTAGTGACGCAGCATCCGGACCGAGACGCGACCGTGGCGGGCGAAGTCTCCGATGGTGAACATGATGTCTCCGAGCTGACCGCCTGACACGGTGTGAGGGTCAAGGCCGGTACGCCCGCCGCGGGGAAGGGAGCCGGGGAGAGGAGTCGGGGAAGGGGGCGATCCGTCCTGCGCGCCGCCCTGCCGGGCACGGGCGGCGCGGCAGGTGTCACGCGGTCTGTTCGGGCCGCTCGCCGGCCTCGGGCTGCGCGGACTGCGGTGCGGACGGGGCGGCGGAGGCGTCGGCCGCCGTGTAGTAGACCGAGGTGCCCTGCTTGGTGCGCTGGGCCTGGCCCTTCGCCACGAGTGCTTCGAGCGTGGTGCGCACGACGGCCGTCTTGATGTTCCGCCCGGGGTGGGACTCGCCGAGGGCGGAGGCGACCTCCGCGGCCGAGCGGGGCTCCCTGAGTTCGCCGAGGTGGCCCCGGACGAGGTCGACGAGTGTCGGCTGGTCCGGCTTGCGGGCGGCGGCCGGTGCCTTGCGGGCGGCCGGCTTGGCCGCCTTCGCGTCAGCGGGCGCGGCCTGCGCCTTCTTGCCCCGTGCCCGCTTCGTTCCCGCGGACGCGGAGGACTTCTTGCGGGGAGCGGGCACGGCGACCGGGTCGGCCGCCGGTTCCGGGGTGGCGGGGGCGGCCGGCGCGAGACCGAGCGCCTGCTGCATGGTGACGAGCACGGCGTGGTCGCGCTGCAGTACCGCAAGCTGTTCCTGGAGGGCGTCGATCTCCGAGCTGATGCGCTTCTGTTCCTCGGTGTTGCGTTCGAGGTCGGTCGTCACCTGGGCGGCGTACTGCGACGCCAGGTCGCTGGGGGCCGTGGTGTTCTCGGGCATGACGGTTGAACCTTTCCTCGGCTGCGGCACGGCCTGCGCGCGCAGGCGGGTAGCGCCGAGAGCGTCTCTCGACGCGCTGCTGGTCAGTTGGCCGCACATGCTGCCATGCAGCGTGGGATAGCGATAGTACGGCCAGGACCTGGTTGTCGCGGGGAGCGCCGAGCCGAGACAACCCTTCAGTGTCCGCGCGGCGGTTCGCAGCGGCCTGCCGCCGGGGACGGGCCGCCGGTCGCGCCGATAAGGGGACTTCTGTGCGAACACGGTCCGCTCCACCTCGCGAACCAGGTGCGGCAGTGCCGTACACGAAGAGGCGCCGGTGCCAACTCGCCTGCATTGCAGCCCAGTTGAGTCGCTGAGGCTGCGCTGCCGGCCGGGCGTGGGGCGCCCGTCGCCCGGTGCGGCTCAGCCGGCGGTACCGAACCACCGGGCCAGCCGGTCCTCCAGGTCCCGCTGGTCCGCGCCGACCCACGCCACATGACCGTCCGGACGCAACAGCACCGCGGGCACGTCGAGTTCCTCGCAGGCGTCGACGACATGGTCGACCCGGTCCGCCCAGCCCGCCACCGAGAGGCGGCCGGTCCGGTCGAGCAACAGCCCGCGGCCCCGGTGCGTCAGCTCGTACAGGCGCCCCCGCTCAAGGGCCACGTCCCGCAGGCGCCGGCCCAGCAGTTCATGGCCCTCACCGAAGTCGTAGCGCACTCCGACAGCGGTGATCATCTCGGTCACGTAGCGGTTCACCTCCTCGAAGTCCAGCAGCTTCGAGAACAGTCCCCGCAACGCCGTCGACCTGGGATCGTCCCCCATCAGCGCCATCTGCGCACGCGTGTTGGACAGCACCTGCGCACCGACCGGGTGACGTTCCGAGTGGTAGGTGTCCAGCAGCCCCTCCGGCGCCCAGCCGTTCACCTCGGCGGCCAGCTTCCAGCCGAGGTTGAACGCGTCCTGGACGCCCAGGTTGAGCCCCTGCCCACCGGCCGGCGGGTGGACGTGCGCCGCGTCGCCGGCCAGCAGCACCCGGCCGACCCGGTAGCGCTCGGCCTGCCGGGTGGCGTCACCGAACCGGGACAGCCAGCGCGGTGAGTGCACTCCGAAGTCGGTGCCGGCGTACGCCCGCAGCTGCCGCCTGAAGTCGTCGAGCGTCGGCGGCGCCGTCCGGTCCCCGGACACCCCTTCGGCGGGTACGACGATGCGGTACACCCCCTTGTTCCCGTCCACGTCGGGGATGGCACCGAACCGCAGCTGGGTCTTGCGGACCTCCTCGACGGCGGCGGCGATCGTCGCCGCGTCCTCGGTCACCTCCATGTCCCCCAGGAGCGTCTCGACCTCCGCGGGTTCGCCGGGGAAACCGACTCCCAGCTGCTTGCGCACCGTGCTGCGGCCGCCGTCGCAGCCGACGAGGTAGCGCGAGCGCAGCCGTGTGCCGTCGGTCAGTTCGGCCGTCACACCGTGCTCGTCCTGGCTCAGCACGGCCAGTTCGCAGCCGCGCCGGATCTCGGCGCCGAGTTCGACGGCGCGCTCGGTGAGCAGCCGCTCGGTGTCGGTCTGCGCGGTCGCGAGGCCGTAGGGGTGCGCGGTGTCCAGCCGGTCGGGCCACGGTTTGGCCATGCCGGCGAAGAGACCGCCCACCTTGAACTGTTCGCTGACCGCGAGGAACCGGTCGAGCAGCCCCCGCTGGTCCATCACCTCGACGCTGCGCGTGTGCAGGCCCCGCCCCCGGGACTGCCGGGTCGGCTCCGTCAGCTTCTCCAGCATGAGCGCGCGCACGCCGTGCAGCCGGAGTTCGCAGGCCAGCATGAGGCCGGTCGGTCCGGCACCGACAATGATCACGTCGATCACGAGAATCCCATTTCTGCAGGTCCCTGGCTTCAGGCCGGCGATTCTGCGGCATCACGGGGGCCTTGCCGCAAGCCCCCCGGTGCGCTATAAGTTGAGAGTGGCGAGGAGTGCGGACGACTCCTTGCCTTCTTTTTTGCCCTCGTGCCGAGGCGCCGTGCCCCGTCGGCCGAAGGCGCTCCGCGCTCATTACCCGAGGGGTAATCGACCGTTCGCCCCGCGTCGCGCAGGATCGTCACAGCAACCCCGACCGGCCGCAGCAGCGAGGAGAGCGCCATGTCCGTGAAGAGCACCGTTACCGAGGCGTCGTCGGCCCCCCAGCAGACGGTCGCGGAGGCCACCCGGGCCGTCGTGGAAGAGTTCCTCGCGGCCCGGCTGGCCGGGGACACCGCGAAACTCGTCCGGCTCTTCGCCGACGAAGTCGACTGGCAGCTCGCCGAGAACCCCGGCGTGCCGTGGATCCGCCCGCGGTCCACCGCCGCCGAGTGCGCCGCGCAGGCCGAGGAGCTGACGGCGTACACCGTGCCCGAGGACGCGCGTGCCTCCGTCCACACGTTCCTCGTCGACGGGACCGACGCCGTGCTGGCGGGACACCTGTCGGGCACCGTACGGGCGACGGGGAAGTCCTTCGAGGGGCCGTTCGCGCTGCACCTGACCGTCGAGAACGGCCGCATCACCCGGCACCACCTCTACGAGAACAGCCGGTCGATCGCCGAGGCCTGCGCCCCGTAGGGCGAACGCGGAACCGCCCGCCGCCCCTCGGTCACTGCCGAGGGGCGGCGGGCGGGCCGTTCGCGGTGGCGGCTGCGGCGGCCGGCTCCGAGGACCGGTCGCTCAGCTCCTCGGGGCCTCGACCGAGGGCGCCGAACCCGGCAGCGGGCGACCGGCCGACTCGGCCATGCGCCACACCGCGAAACCGCCGATGACGGCGGCGGCCATCATGTAGTAGGCGGGCATCATCATGTCGCCGGTCGCACCGATCAGGGCCGTGACCACCAGCGGGGTCGTGCCGCCGAACAGGGACACGGACACGTTGAAGCCGATCGACAGGGAACCGTAGCGGACCCGGGTCGGGAACAGCGCGGGAAGCGCCGCCGGCATGGCCGCGGTGAAGCAGACCAGCAGCAGGCCCAGTGCGCCCATGCCCAGGCCGACGGCGGCCAGACTGCCGTCCCGGATCAGCAGCAGCGCGGGGACGGACAGGAACAGGAAGCCCGCGCAGCCCACCGCGATCACCGGACGGCGGCCGACCCGGTCGGTCAGCGCGCCCACGAACGGCTGCGCGATCATCATCAGCGCCATGACGGCCAGGACCACCAGCAGGCCGTGCGTCGCGTCGTAGTGCAGCTCACTGGTCAGATAGCTGGGCATGTACGACAGCAGCATGTAGTCGGTCACGTTGAAGACCAGCACCAGGCCGACGCAGAGCAGCAGCGCCCGCCACTGGCCGGCGACCATCTCCCGCAGCGGCACCTTGGGCCGGGCGGCCTCGGCCTTCTCCACCTCGGCCGCGAAGGCCGGGGTCTCCTCCAGGCGCATCCGCAGGTACAGGCCGATGAGGCCCATGGGGCCCGCGATCAGGAACGGCAGCCGCCAGCCCCACGACAGCAGGTCGTCGGCCGACAGCACGGCCGTCAGCAGTGTCACCAGTCCGGCGCCGCCGATGTACCCGGCGAGCGTCCCGAACTCCAGCCAGCTGCCGAGGAAGCCGCGCCGCTTGTCGGGGGCGTACTCGGCGATGAACGTGGACGCGCCCGCGTACTCGCCGCCGGTGGAGAAGCCCTGGACCAGCCGGGCCGCCAGCAGCAGGACGGGCGCGCCCACGCCGATCGCCGCGTACGACGGGATCAGGCCGATGGCGAAGGTGCCCGCCGCCATCATGATCATGGTCAGGGCGAGGACCTTCTGCCGGCCGACGCGGTCGCCGAGCGGTCCGAAGACCATGCCGCCGAGCGGACGGACCAGGAAGGCCGCGGCGAAGGCGCCGAACGTGGACAGCAGCTGTGCGGTGGGATTGCCCGAGGGGAAGAAGACCTTGCCGAGCGTGACCGCGATGTAGCTGTAGACACCGAAGTCGAACCATTCCATGGCGTTGCCCAGCGCTGCCGCCTTGGCGGCGCGCTTGACCAGCGCGGGGTCGGTGACCGTGGCGTCGGGGGTGTGCGCGTGGCGGGTCTGCGGTGCGGACGGGGGAGCGGCGACTGTCGCGGTCGACAAGAGTTCGCTCGCCTGCCTTTCGTCGGGAACAGGGACGGGTCCGCGCGGCGACGCTGTCGGCGGGCCGAAAAGCGACGATAGGTGCCGTTCACCCCGTGACGCAGCGTGAGACTCGCGCGACGCGGTGTCCCGAAAGGGCGTGTCACCAGGCATGACCGCCCCGCCCGCGACGGCTGTTTCCCGATCTCCGTGTGAGTCATCTCGCGCCCGGAGGGGCGGTGGCGCCGGTGGCGCGGCCGACGGTGGCGGGGCTGCCGCGCGGCGCGCGAGGCCGCCTTCCGCCCGGCGCGCATGCAGGTCCAGACCTTGACGTGCCCATGGCGCGCGGCTAGCTTCCGGAATCAGCCGCCATTCACGCACTCAAGCATCGATCACGTATGTGAACGCGATGCCGACGGAAAGGCCCCCCATGCGCGCCGGAGTCCTCAAACCCACCCTCCTCGCCGCGGCCGGCGCCCTCCTGGCGGGTGTCCTCGCGGCACCGGCCGCGGCCGGCCGGCCCGCCCCGGCTCCCGCCGCCCGGACCGCGCCGGCGGCCCTCGGGACGGCCGCGCCCGCCCGCGACACGGCCGAGCCCGTCATCCCCGCCTCGCAGGCCGCCCCCGCCGCCTTCACCCACCCGGGCGTGGGGGTCAGCCGTGCCCAGCTCGACACCCTGCGCACCCGTGTCGGCGCGGGCACCGCCCCGCAGGCCGCCGCCTTCGGGCAGATGATGAACTCGCGGTACGCCTCCCTCGCGTACACGCCGCACCCGCGCGCGGTCGTCGAATGCGGCTCGTACTCCAACCCCGACAACGGCTGCACGGACGAACGCCAGGACGCCATCGCCGCGTACACCCACGCGCTGGCCTGGTACGTCACCCGCGACACCGCCCACGCCGCCAAGGCGATCCAGATCATGGACGCCTGGTCGGCCACCATCCGTGACCACACCAACAGCAACGCGCCGCTGCAGACCGCCTGGGCCGCCTCCTCCTGGCCCAAGGCCGCCGAGATCATCAAGCACGCCTACGGCGCCTGGCCGAACGCCGGCCGCTTCGCCACCATGCTCCGCACCGTGTACCACCCGGAGATACGGAACGGCTCGAACTCCAACGGCAACTGGGAGCTGAGCATGACCCAGGCGATGATCGGCATCGGCGTCTTCCTCGACGACAAGGACGTCTACGACCACGCCGTGGCCCTCTTCCGCAACCGCGTGCCCGCTTACGTCTACCTGACCTCCGACGGCGCCCTGCCCCGCACCAAGCCGGGCGACGGACGTGACACCCGGGACGAGATCATCGCCTACTGGCACCGCCAGACCACGTTCGTGAACGGGCTGTCCCAGGAGACCTGCCGCGACTTCACGCACACCGGTTACGGCATCGCGGCCATGGCCCAGGTCGCCGAGACCTCCCGGATCCAAGGCCAGGACCTCTACCCGGAGTTCGGCGAGCGGATCCGGCACGCCCTCGGCTTCCACGCCACGTACGAACGGAACGACCCGCCGTCCTGGCTGTGTGGCGGCACCGTCGAGCGCGGTCTCGGCCCCGTCACGGAGATCGGCTACAACGCCCTGCACAACCGCCTCGGCAACGCCATGACCAACACCCGGACGTACACCCTGGCCCGGCGACCGATGGGGACGAACAACCTCTTCGTCGCCTGGGAGACGCTCACGCACGGCGACAACCCCTCCTGACGGAGCGGCGGAGCGGGCGGGGCGGGCCGTGCGGGGGCGCGGCCCGCCCAGGATTTTGCCAGGGCATTGACAAAAGCAAGACGCCTCGTCACAGTGCAAGTGACTCTCACCCGCACGCAATTCTCGTGTGCGACTCATGTAATTCACCGTGAAAGAGCACCGCTGACGCACGCGGCAAGCGCGGCCGGCGCGCGCCTTGCCTGACATCCCCCCACGTCAGGAAGGAAAGCTCCGTCATGTCTCAGCGCCCTCGCGCAGGGCTCCGATGGCTCACCGCCCTCGCCCTGGCCCTGTCCGGATCCGCCGTGGCCCTGCCGCCGCCCGCGGCCGCCGCCCCGCGGGACATCCCGCCCGCCGACTACCAGCAGGTGCAACTCGCCACCGGAGCGGCCGAGTTGGGTGAACCCATGTCGCTCGCGGTACTCCCCGACCGTTCCGTCCTGCACACCGCACGCGACGGAACGGTCCGCCACACCGACGCCGCGGGCAACACCAAGGTGGCCGGCAGACTCGACGTCTACACCCACGACGAGGAAGGCCTCCAGGGCATCGCCGCCGACCCCGCCTTCAGCACGAACCGGTACGTCTACCTGTACTACTCGCCGAGACTCGGCACCCCGGCGGGCGACGCCCCGGTCACCGGGACCGCCGCCGACTTCGCCCCGTGGAAGGGGCACCTCAACCTGTCGCGGTTCACGCTCAGGGCCGACAACACCCTGGACCCGGCCAGTGAGAAGGTCGTCCTCGAAGTGCCCAACGACCGCGGCCAGTGCTGCCACGTCGGCGGGGACATCGACTTCGACGCGGCCGGCAACCTCTACCTGACCACCGGCGACGACACCAACCCGTTCGACTCCGCCGGATACGCCCCGATCGACGAACGCGCCGAGCGCAACCCGCAGTTCGACGCCCAGCGCAGCTCCGGCAACACCAACGACCTGCGCGGCAAGCTGCTGCGCGTCAAACCCACCGCCACCGGCGGCTACACCGTCCCGGCCGGCAACCTCTTCGCCCCCGGCACGCCGAACACCCGGCCCGAGATCTACGCGATGGGCTTCCGCAACCCGTTCCGCATGTCCGTCGACCGCGCCACCGGAATCGTCTACCTCGGGGACTACGGCCCGGACGCGGGCGGCACCGACGCGAACCGCGGCCCCGGCGGCCAGGTCGAGTTCGACCGGATCACCGGCCCCGGCAACTACGGCTGGCCCTACTGCACCGGCACCAACACGACCGCCGAGACGTACAACGAGTACACCTTCCCGAGCGGTCCCCCCGGCGCGAAGTACGACTGCGCCGGCGGCCCGGCGAACAACTCCTTCCGCAACACCGGCCGGCCGAAGCTGCCCCCGGCCAAGCCCAGCTGGATCAAGTACGGCCTCGACGGATCGCCCCCGGAGTTCGGCGGCGGCTCCGAATCCCCGATGGGCGGCGAGGTCTACCGCTACGACCCGGATCTCGACTCACCGGTGAAGTTCCCCCAGTCGCTGGACGGCCGGTTCCTCGCGGCCGAGTACGGACGCCAGTGGATCAAGGCGGTCGAGGTGAGGGCCGACGGCTCCTACAGCACGATCGAGGACTTCCCCTGGAACGGCACCCAGGTGATGGACACCGACTTCGGCCCGGACGGCGCCCTGTACGTCCTCGACTACGGCACCGGTACCAACAACCAGGCGCTCTACCGCATCGAGTACATCGCGGGCGGCAACCGCAGCCCGGTCGCCCGGGCCGCCGCCGACAGGACCTCCGGGGCGCTGCCGCTGACCGTGCGGTTCTCCGCCCAGGGCAGCGCCGACCCCGAGGGCAAGGCCCTGACGTACCACTGGGACTTCGGCGACGGCACGACCTCCGCCGAGGCCGCCCCCAGCCACACGTACACCGCGAAGGGCACCTACCGCCCCACCCTCACCGTCCGGGACCCCGAAGGACTGACCGGTACGGCCAGCCTGGTGATCACGGCCGGGAACACCGCCCCGGCCGTCACCCTCCTGACGCCCGCCGATGGCCGGCTGTTCTCCTTCGGCGACACCGTGCCCTTCCGGGTCCAGGTCACCGACCCCGAGGACGGCACCGTCGACTGCGCCAAGGTGAAGGTCACCTACCTCCTCGGCCACGACAGCCACACCCACGCCATCACGTCGGCGAACGGCTGCACCGGCACCATCACCGTCCCGCAGGACGGCGAACACGACAGCGCCGCCAACCTGTACGGCGTCCTCGACGCCGAGTACACCGACGCGGGCGGGCTGACCGGCCACTCGGTGCGCACCCTCCAGCCCCGCCACCGCCAGGCCGAGCACTTCACCGGCCAGTCCGGCATCCAGACCGCCGCGCACGCCGGCGCGGAGGGCGGCCGGACGGTCGGCTTCACCGACAACGGCGACTGGATCTCCTTCAAGCCCTACGCGCTCGCGGACGCCACCCGGTTCACCGCCCGCGTCTCCTCCGCCGGGGCCGGCGGCACCCTGGAGGTCCGCGTCGGCTCCCCGGCCGGCACCCTCCTCGGCACCGCCACCGTTCCCGTCACCGGCGGCTGGGACACCTTCACCGACGTCTCCTCCGGCCTCACCGCCGCCCCCGCCGGCACCACCGAGCTGTACCTCGTCTTCCGGGGACCGACCGGCCAGGGCAACCTCTACGACGTCGACTCCTTCACCTTCGCCACCGGCGGCAGCGGGGGCACCACCCACGA
This sequence comes from Streptomyces glaucescens, assembly GCF_000761215.1. Taxonomy (GTDB): domain Bacteria; phylum Actinomycetota; class Actinomycetes; order Streptomycetales; family Streptomycetaceae; genus Streptomyces; species Streptomyces glaucescens_B. The sequence goes on from NZ_CP009438.1 coordinate 6,996,279, forward strand.
GGCGGAGTCGTTCAGCTCCGGCTCCGGCGTCCAGATCGCCGCGCACGCCCCGGCCAGCGGCGGCCGGACCCTCGGCTACATCGACAACGGCGACTGGGCCGGATACGCCGGTGTCTCCACCGCGGGCGCCTCCGCCTTCTCCGCCAAGGTGTCCTCGGCCGGCGCGGGCGGCACCCTCCAGATCCGCTCCGGCTCGGCGACCGGACCGCTCCTCGGTGCGGTCACCGTTCCCGTGACCGGCGGCTGGGAGACGTTCACCACCGTCGGCACCACCCTCTCCGGCACCGGGTCCGGACCCCTGTTCCTCACCTTCACCGGCGGCAGCGGCGCCCTCTTCGACGTCGACACCTTCACCCTCACCGCCGCTGCGCGAAAGGGGCGATGACCATGACCAGCCCGATCCGACGGGCCGCCCGCCGCGGCCTGACCGCCCTCGCCCTCACCCTGGGCTGCGCCCTGGCCGCACCCGCCGCCACGGCACGAGCCGGCCAGGACGCCGCACAGGCCGCCTTCGACGTCCTCGTGTACTCCCGCACGGCCGGATTCCGCCACGACTCCATCCCCGCCGGCCTCGACGCCCTGCGCGCCCTCGGCACCCAGGGCGACTTCACCGTGACGGCCACCGAGAACCCGGCCGTCTTCACCCCCGGGAACCTCGCCCCGTACGAAGCGGTGGTCTTCCTCAACACCACCGGCGACGTCCTCGACGACACCCAGCAGAGCGCCCTTGAGTCCTGGGTGGACGGCGGTGGCGGCTTCGTCGGCGTGCACGCGGCCGCCGACACCGAGTACGACTGGCCGTACTACGGCCGCCTCGTCGGCGCCTGGTTTAAGAGCCACCCCGCCGTCCAGCAGGCCACCGTCCGCACCGAGGACCGCACCCACCCGGCCACCGCGCACCTCGGCGCCACCTGGACGCGCACCGACGAGTGGTACGACTACCGCACCAACCCGCGCCCCGGCGTCCGGGTGCTCCAGACGCTCGACGAAAGCACCTACGCCGGCGGCCAGATGGGCGCCGACCACCCCATCACCTGGTGCCACACCCAGGGCAGGGGTCGCGCCTTCTACACCGGTCTCGGCCACACCGCCGAGTCCTACGGCGACCCGGCCTTCCGCACCCTGCTGCTCGGCGCCGTGCGCTACGCGGCCGGGCAGGCACCGGCCGACTGCTCCGCCCCGTCCGGCCCCGCCCCCGTGGAGGCCGAGTCGTTCAGCTCCGGCTCCGGCGTCCAGATCGCCGCGCACGCCCCGGCCAGCGGCGGCCGGACCCTCGGCTACATCGACAACGGCGACTGGGCCGCCTACTCCTCCGTGTCCACCACCGGCGCCCGGTCCTTCACCGCCCGGGTGTCCTCGGCCGGCGCGGGCGGCACCGTCGAGATCCGCTCCGGCTCGGCCGGCGGAACCCTCCTCGGCACGGTGCGCGTGCCGGTGACCGGAGGCTGGGAGTCCTTCACCACGGTCTCGGCCACCCTCACCGGTACGGCCTCGGGCCCCCTGGTCCTGCGGTTCACCGGCGGCAGCGGCGCCCTCTTCGACATCGACACCTTCACCCTGACCACCCAGCCGCCCGCGACCGCCCCCCTGAACCCGGACGTCCACCTGTTCTACTACCCGTGGTAGGGCAGCCCGGCGGTCAACGGCGGCTGGCGGCACTGGCAACAGGGCGGCCACACCCCGCCCTCGGCCCGTACGGCTCAGGGGACTTCACCACGACCGTCGCCCAGCACATGAAATGGGTCGCCCGGTCCGGCGCCGGCGTCGTCGTCACCAGCTGGTGGGGGAGGGGCAGTCACGAGGACCGGCTCGCGCGGGGCATCCTGGACGCCGCACAGCAGGAGGGCGTGAAGGTCGCCTGGCACCTGAGCCCTACACGGGCCGCACGGCCGCGTCCACCGTCGCCGACATCCGGTACCTCGACAGCGCCTACGGCTCTCATCCGGCCTTCTACCGCTCGGCCGCCCACGGCAACCGGGGGGGGAGACGGCCTACCTCGACCGCACCGCGTACTGGGCGGCCCGCTTCCGCGCGCCGATGGGGCGCTGACCCCCTCCGGCCGGGTCGCCGGCGGCGGCGCACCCGGCCGCCGATCCCCGGCAATCCGTCTCCCTGGAGGAACTCGCACCCTTCCTCGGGTCAGCCGGTCTTCTTCAGGGTGATCTTCCCGGCCTTCTTGGTGAACAGGGCACCGCCGGCGCTCATCGAGACCAGTACGGTGTACCGGCCCGCCGGGAGACCGGACACATCCACTCCGCCGGCCCCCGTGGTGAAGTACCCGGAGTCGTAGTTGCCGAGGTCGCCGGGGTGCTTGTGCGGCCGTACGGCATCCGGATTCCTCCGCACGCCCAGGGGGAAGGAGTGACACCCGTTCTTCCCCTGCAGTACCAGGTAGTAGAAGGCGTGCGCGTCCCGGTCGGCATTCCTTCCGGGCACGAAGAAGACGCCTTCCGCGTGGACCTTCCGGTCCCGCTCCTCGATTTTCTCGGCGGAGAAGGCCACGCCCTCCGAATCGAATCCGACGATGCTCCGCTTGACCAGCTTGAGGCCGCCCTTGCCGCCCCGGAAAAGCAGCTCGGAGTCGCCGCAGGCCTGACGGCGGTCCACCGCGTTCTGCGAGACGAGCCGGGTCCGCCGCTCGATTCCCTCGCTCTCGCTCGTGATGCAGACGGACACGTCGTAGGTGCCCTGGGGCAGCTCGGTGAAGGTCAGGTCTCCCCGGGAGGCGAATCCGCCCATCTCGTACTCGCAGAAGTACTCGTCGAAGTAGTCCCGGTAGAGCCTGATCTCCTTGGTGCTCTCCAGCGGGTACACCCAGGTCTCGCCGCCCTTCTCCAGGACGAGCCGCTTGCTCTCCTCCGCCGGCCCGTCGGGCGACTCGCCCGGCAGGAAGGCGTGCCCCTTCAGCTCCAGCACGCCGTCCGTGAAAACGGCGCGGCCGAGCGTGGCCAGGGCGGTGTCGCGCTGGCGCAGCCCGGCGAGGTACTCGGCGGCCTCCTCCGGGTCCGCGGAGTAGTTCCCGATCCGGACGTCGCCCCACCGCGGCGCGACGCCCTCCGTGAGGGAGTACACGATGCTCAGGATCGACGGCAGTGCCTGCCGGACCACCTCGTCGTGCCGGCGCACGGTGGGCGACTCCACGAAGAGGAAATTGAAGTTCTCGTATTCCCGGAGCGCCGGGAGATAGTGCTTGACTTCCTGCTCGTACTGGTAGTCGCCGGGCGAGGACACCACATAGATGTTCCGCTTGAGATCCGTGTCCTTGTCGAGGAGATCCTTCATGACGGAATCCAGGACGGCCACGTTCTCGTCGGGCTGCCCCTCGCCGAGAACGGCGTCCCCGAGCTGGCCGTGACCTTTCGAATAACTTCCCAGGAAGTACTGGGGGGTCGACGCCACGATGTTCTTGTAGTCGTACTTCAGGCCGTAGTAGAGCGCGGCACTGCCACCCTTGGAAGCGCCCAGCAGCGTCACCTCGTCCCGGGTGACCCGCAGCCGCCGCATGTACTCCTCGATCAGCGCCTGTATGGAGTCCGTGACGCTGAAGTCCATGTTCCGGGCCACATAGTAGGAGGCTCCGCCGTCGAAGTGGTCACGGATCCTGAGAATGTTGCACTTGACGCTCTCCAGCGCGTTGCCGAATCCGTACTTGCTGCCCACGGAGGAAAAGACCACCAGCAGATGCCGGCGGTCGCCCTGGGCCGGGCGGAACTGAAACTCCACCGGCCACTTTCCGTGCACCTCCACGCTTTCCTGGTAGGCCCGGTTCTTCTGTGTCGCGTAGTTGGGTGACAGCGGAGGCAGGGAATGCTTCATGACGGCATGCGGACTCTCTGGCCGGGTGTTCGGACGGTCGTGCTCCGGCGGAGTATACGGAGTGGTCATCTGATGGTCATCCAGAAGTCAGGACGGCGAACAGTCCCCGGGCACGTGAGCCGTCCGGCGCGTGCCACGCCCCGGCGACATGGCCCAGCGCCCCCTCGGGCGGGACGGGACGGCCGTCCGGGGCGGGCCGCAGGACCCGCTGGACCCGCAGGACCGTACCGGGCGCGATCAGCAGTTCGGTGCCGTCCCGGTCGTCGGTGACGGCGGCGGTTCCGGCCGCTGAGGTGCCCGTGGGGAGCGGCCCCTCACCGGTGCGGGAGCGGGTGACCTCCCGGTCGGGGGTGTCGCTGGCGTTCTGGTCCTGGGCCTGCGCCCGGCCGTCGATCAGCGCGAGCAACTGGGCCACCAGCACCGGGTCGTGGCAGCCGTCGTAGGCCCAGCGCCGCCCCAGCACCCCGTGCTCCATGGTGCCGACCAGGGCGTGGTCCGCCCCGTCGAGCGGCGCCCCCCGGTAGGTCAGCGGCACGAGGTAGCGGACCGGGCGGGCCCCGGAGGTGTCGGTGACCACCATGAACTCGATGCCTACCTCACCCTGCGGATCGTCCAGCCGGAAACCCCCCGCCTTGCCCAGCTGCGGGGCGCCGGCGCCGCCCTGGTACCACGGCCGGGAGGACAGCCAGGAGGTGAGCAGTTCCAGCTTGCCGGGCTTGAGGACGGTGTCGTGGATGACGGCCATGCGCGGTGTGTCTCCTCGTGGACAGAAGGGCGGAACGTCTGTGTGCCGAACGATGGACGCCCGGAGCCGGGAGATCAACTCCGTTCCGGGACGGCCCAGTCGGCGTCGCTACGCGCAGTGACGCACCGTCGACTCGGCGTGCGGGACCGGTCCCGTGATCGACTGGTGGGCCCCTCTGCCGGGGCGTAGGGTCGGGTCTGGCGGGAAACCAGCCACGATCCCCGCCGCACGGCGCGACTCCATGACCACCCCCGAGCCCCCTCGCCAGGAACGGGCCGCTCCGCGACACGAGGAGCGGAGCGCGGGCCGCGGCAACGGCATGGCACTGCTGGTCATCGCGTCCTGCCAGCTGATGGTGGTGCTCGACATCACCATCGTGAACATCGCCCTGCCGGACATCCAGCGCTCGCTCGGCTTCTCCACCACCAGCCTGTCCTGGGTGGTCAACGCGTACACCCTGACGTTCGGCGGACTGCTGCTGCTCGGCGGCCGGGTGGGCGACATCCTCGGCAGACGGCGCGTCTTCGTCTTCGGCGTTCTCCTCTTCGCCCTCGCCTCGTTGCTCGGCGGCCTCTCCCAGAACGACTGGCAACTCCTCGCGGCCCGCGCCCTGCAGGGCGTCGGCGGCGCCATCGCCTCCCCCACCTCCCTCGCCCTGATCAGCACGACCTTCGCCGAAGGGCCCGCGCGCAACCGGGCGTTCGGGGTGTTCGCCGCGGTCTCGGCGGGTGGCGGCGCGATCGGGCTGCTGGCGGGCGGGATGCTCGTCGAGTGGCTGGACTGGCGCTGGGTGCTGTTCGTCAACGTTCCCATCGGCCTGCTCATCGCGCTCGCCACGCCGCGCTGGATCCGCGAGTCCGAGCGTCACGCCGGGCACTTCGACCTGCTCGGCGCGCTCACTTCCACGGCCGGCATGGTGCTGCTGGTGTACGGCTTCATCCGGGCCGCGCAGGACGGCTGGCGGGACGCGCTCACCCTCGGCGCGTTCGGCGCGGCCGTCGTCATCCTGGTGACGTTCGTCCTGATCGAGCGGCGCTCCCCGCAGCCGATCACCCCCCTGCACATGTTCGCGGACCGCAACCGGGCGGGCACGTACGGCATGATGCTGAGCCTCGCCGCCGCGATCTTCGGCATGTTCTTCTTCCTCACGCTGTTCGTGCAGAACGTGCTGGACTTCAGCCCCCTGCAGGCCGGGCTGGCCTTCCTCCCGGTGAGTGCCGTCATCGCGGTCGGCGCGGGCCTCGCGTCCCAGCTCCTGCCGAGATACGGGCCCAAGCCGTTCATGGTCCTGGGCGCGCTGCTGGCCGCGGTGGGGCTCGCCTGGCTGACCCTGACCGACATCCACTCGACCTACGCGGGCAGCATCCTCGGCCCGATGCTCGTCTTCAGCCTCGGCATGGGCATGGAGTTCGTGTCCCTGACGCTGATGGCCCTGTCCGACGTGGCCGCCCATGAGACGGGCGCCGCGTCCGGCCTCCTCAACGCCACCCAGCAGGTGGGCGGCTCCCTCGGACTGTCCATCCTGGTCACGATGTTCGGTACGGCCAGCAACAACGAGGCGGAGCGGCAGATCCCCGCCTTCCTGGCCCAGGCGACCCCCGTGGAGCGACTGCGCTTCGAACGCACCGGGCAGCTCCCGCCGCCGTGGGCCGACGAGATCCTGACCTCGGGCGTCTCGGCGGCCTTCATCACCGCCGCGATCTTCACCGCGGCCGCCGCGGTGATCGCCCTCCTCGTCATCCAGGTGCGCCCCTCCGACCTGGAGCGGCTCCAGGGCGGGGGGATCCCGGGCGTCTGACGCACCGCCCGTCGTCCGGGAGCCCGCGCCGGGCGCCGCGCTCAGCGCCCCGGGGCGCCGTGGCCCGTACCGAACGGCGTGAAGTGCGCCGGGGCCCGGTCGACGGGCAGCTCCGGACGCCAGACGGTGAGGATCTGCGCGGAGCACACGAACAGCCCCTGGGGAAGCTCGTCCAGGCGGAACCAGGTCCACTCCCCGACGCTCTCGTCCGGCTGGTCGGCGGGCTCGCCCCGCCAGGCGTTGACGACGGCCCCGACGGTGACGCGCGGCACCTCACCCACCCGGTCGACGAGTGTCCCGAGGAGCGACACGTCGTGGCGGCTCGCCCGCAGTCCCGTCTCCTCCGCGAGCTCGCGCACGGCCGTCTCCTCGAAGCTCTCGCCGGGCTCCACGCTTCCCCCGGGCAGTTCCCAGGTCCCGCGGCGGTGGCGGCCCAGCAGCAGACCCCGCTCGCCGAAGACGACGGCCCCGACCCCCACGGCGGCGTGCGGGACCGGCGGCCGGAGCGTACGCGGCCGGCTGGACACCCGGGGCGATCCCGGGCGCGGCAGACGCCTCGCCGTCACGACCTGGACCACCACGGGGTCGTCGGGCTGCGGCGCGCGCAGCAGGTCCACCGACTCGACGGCGAAGCGGTGCTCGACGAGCAGGTCCTCCCACAGCCGCGGGGTGAGCACCCACATGTCGACCGGGATCGGTTCCTCGTCCCGCAGCCGGATGACCTGCCGGCGTGGCGCCAGGGTGCCGGACGGGCCGCGGCCCTCGCTGTCGGTGTGCAGCGCCGAGAAGACGAGGGGCGCGCCGTCGGCCAGGCCGTCCCGCAGCGCGGGCAGCAGGTGGTGCGGGTCGATGCAGGCGAAGGACCGTACCCCGTAGGCGGCCTCGTACGGCTCCGCGCGGCGCAGGTGGTCGGCGACGTCGGCGTGGACGAACCGCACACCGGGCTCGGAGCCGTGACCGGTCGTGGCGCGCCGGTGCTGCGTGGGGGACAGCTCGACCGCGTCCACGAGGGCGCCGTGGGCCCGGGCCAGGTGCACGGCGTGGTGGCCGGGTCCCGACCCGACGTCCAGCACACGCTTGCCCCGGAGGTCGCCGAGGAGCTCGGCACCGGGGCCGACACCGGGCCAGAACGTCCAGTCGAGGCGGTCGGGCACCGGGGGAGAGTACCCGTGGTCCAACTGGCGCCGGCCGTAGCGGATCCAGCTCTGCTCGTTGATCGGCTGCGCGGTCATGTGCGCATTCTCCCCGCCGCGGCTGCCGTCATGAGATCCCGCGGCGGGCCACCAGCCTCTCCATCACGGCCGGCGGCAGGGACGGGTTGGCGGCCGCGGCCTCGGCCACCCGCCACTCGTCGTCGCCGAGCAGATCCACGAGGAGGCGCGCCGGCAGGGCCGGGTGGCGGGCGGCCAGGGGCCTGGCCCGGGCGTCCGCCAGACAGGCCGAGAGGGCCGCCGCCGTCGCATGCCGGTGCCCGGCGATCTCCTTCAGCGCCTTCCTCACCGGCGGCCGGCGGCGTGCCAGGTCGTCCAGCAGCCCGGGGGAGGCATCCGGATTGGCGGCCACCCCGGCGACGACCTGGATGCCGTACCGGTCCACCATCCTGCGCAGCCGCGCCTCGGACAGGCCCGGGTGCGACGCGACGGACGTGACGACCTTCGCGTCGGGATCGGCGGCCAGCGCGTCACGGATCGCGGCGGGGAGGTCCCGGCGGGCCGCCGGCAGCATGCGTACCTCCGCGTCCGGTGAGGCGGCCAGCTCCACGACCTCCGCCGGGGAGGCGGTGGCGACGCGCGGCAGCGGCGCCGGACCGGTCCGGACGGTGCCGGCCAGGCGGACGAGGACGTCGAGCGGCACCCGCGGGTGGTGGGCGAGCGCCCGCCGCACGTCGGCGTCGCGGTCGGCGGCCAGGACGCGCATCAGGGTGTCGCCGAGCGCGGGATTCCCGGCGAGGGCGGCGCGCACTCCCGGAGCGGGATCGCCGGCCAGCCGCCGGGCGGCCCGCGGCGACAGGTCGGACCGGGCCGCGAGGCCGGCGCGCAGCGGGGCGGCGGGGTGGCCGGCGAAGCCCATGACCGCGTGGGCCGGCGTGGCGGGGTTCCGCACCGCCCTGCGCTGCGTCTCGTACAGGACCGACTGGTGCGAGCCGTCACAGGAGGCGCCCGGGTGGAGGTCCTGGACCGGCCGCGGGCGGCGAGGACCGTGGCCGGACGGCTGCTCCGCACCGTCGCACAGCAGGCACCGCCGGGCGGGGTCGAGCCCCTCCCCGGTGATCAGGGAGGCCAGTACGGCCGGCGGGGTCGCCTCGTTGGCCGCCACCGCGCACCGGACCTCCGCGTGGGGGTGCCGGGCGAGCCGGCCGGTGAGGTCCGCCGTCGTCCACAGCGCCAGTTCGGTGACGACGCGCAGGTCCGGGTCGGCGGCGAGGGTCCCCGCCACGTCGGCCGGGAGACCGGGGCAGGCGGCCAGCTCCTCCCGGTACGCGACGTCGGGATGCGACGCGAACAGCCGCGCCCACTCGGCCCGGCCGGCGCCCTCGTCGAGAAGGGCCAGCGCGGCCCGCGGCTGCTTGCGGGGGTCCACGTCGCAGGCCCGCAGCAGGCCCGAGCGGGCCAGCTTCACCGCGGCCTCCTCGCCGCGCGCGGCGAGCGCATGCACCTGTTCCCGGCTCAGGTCCGTACGGTCGGCGAGGTCGTCCGCCAGGTCGCGGTCCGCGAGGGTGATCAGCCGGTCGACCAGCTCGGCGGGCAGGGCGGGGTTGACGGCGAGTCCGCACAGCACGTGGGCAGCGTTCATGAACCCTCATCCTGTCCGGCCGCCGACGCGGCGGCCGCCGGCTTTCCACCGCCGCGACCGCCGGGCTGCCGAATCGTCACCGCCGCGACCGCCGGCGCCCCCGGCGCCTCGGGAACGGAGGCGGTGACGCCGAAGCCCGGCCGTGTCACCGCGTGCCGCGACCGGCCGGGGCACTGCCTGACGGCCCGCACCACCCCGGGCCCCGGTGGCGGTGCCCGGCCGGACCCGTCGGCGGTCCGGGGCGTGTGCTCACTGGTCGGAGTAGCGGATGTCGCCGATGGTCCAGGCGCTCACGTCCTGCAGCGCCACGCGGTACATGCCACCGGTGTCCGGGATGCCGACGCTGCCCTGGAGGATCCGGGCGAGGTGGAAGTGGAGGTGGGTGGGCCGGCCGGAGCGGGGCGGTGACTCGCCGCCGTCGGATGCGGAGAACACCTCCGCGAAGGGGTGCAGGTCCGCCGAGTCCCGCAGCACCTCGGCCACGCGCTGCTTCCACAGCGCTTCGGGGGCCAGCCGTCCGGTGATGACGGCTCCGTGGACCACGACGGTGAGGGACATCCGACTGCTGTGCTGAGACTCCACCGCCTCGGCGATGCCGAGAAGCAGATCGTCAGGGTGCGCCATGCCTGTGGAGCCTAGCGGAGCGAGGCCCGCCATGACTCCCGCGGACCGCCGACGTCTTGGACTTCCATGGACTCGCGGGCGGCGACGGGGCGGGGAGGGCGTCCGCCGACCGCTGGCGCGGGCACGCGAAAAGCCGGGGCCCGCACCCCAAGGGTGCGGGCCCCGGCCCACGTTCGGCTCGCGTCAGCGTCAGGCGGGAACGATGTTCTCGGCCTGCGGGCCCTTCTGGCCCTGCGTGACGTCGAAGGTCACCTTCTGGCCCTCCTGAAGCTCGCGGAAGCCGGAGGTGGCGATGTTCGAGTAGTGGGCGAACACGTCAGCGCCGCCGCCGTCCTGCTCGATGAAGCCGAAGCCCTTTTCCGCGTTGAACCACTTCACGGTGCCAGATGCCATATTGAATCTCCCTAGGGGGCAGTGCCGGAATCCGCCCTTTGCGCATTCCGAGTCGCCGCGATGATCACCCCTCCGGAAAGATTGGAAGGATCCGGAAAAGCTCCGTACAGAAAACAAGTCTCTGGTAACCAAAACTGCAACTGCCATCACGCTAACACAGCTCGCCGGGAAATCACATGCGGAAATTGTCCTGGGGCGCCCGGCGAACAAAGCCTGCAACGGCGGCATCAGATATCCGTGCCGCCGTCCGCCAGTTTCCGTCGCATGTGCTCGTTCTCGAGGAGGGTGTCCTCGAGCCGGTCCTCGAGCGTGATGATCCGGCAGGCGGCCTCGATCGGGGTCCCCTGGTCGACGAGTTCACGGGCGCGTGCCGCGATGCGCAGCTGGCGGCGGGAGTAGCGGCGGTGGCCGCCCTCCGACCGCACCGGCCTGATCAGCCCGGACTCGCCGACGGCGCGCAGGAAGGCGGGGGTCGTGCCGAGGATGTCGGCGGCTCGCCCCATGGTGTAGGCCGGGTAGTCGTCATCGTCGAGGTTGCCGGAAAAAGGGGAGTTCTCGGCGGGCATGGCACCTTTGTTTCGCGGACGCGGCGGGGAGCCCGGGCGCTCGGGCGCCGTGCTCCGATGGCTGAACGCCATCCGCCTGGTACACCGCAACCCTAGCGCTCCCTGAACCGGATATGTGCTCCGGCGGACGCAGATTCCCGGCCGTCCCGCGCGAAGGGCCCCGCGCACCCGGCCGGGGAACCCGCCGCTACGGCACGAGCACGAGCCGGAAGCGGGTGTAGTCCTCGAAGTCGGCGACCGGTTCGAAGCCCAGGCGCCGGAGCAGCGCCACGCTCCTGTCGTTGCCGTGTGTGACGCCGGCGAAGACCTCGGTGGCCCCCAGGGCGCGTGCCGCGTGACCGTAGAGGGCCGAGCACGCGGCGGAGGCGTACCCCGAGCCGACGTGGGACTCGTCCAGCCAGTAGCCCGTGCCGTAGCGCGGCGGATCGACGGCGACCAGATCGATCCGGCCGATCAGCGCGCCGTTCAGCAGGATCCCGCAGCGCAGCCCCGGCCCCGGGTCCTCGGCGAGGTGTGCGCGCACCCACGCCGGGGTGGCCTCGCGTTCCGCCCGGAAGTCACCCAGCCGGCTCAGGTGCAGGCGGTTGCGGTCGAGCAGCGCGTAGTACGCGTCGGCGTCCTCCGCGGTCAGGGCGCGCAGCACCAGGCCCGTGACCCGGGTCGGGAGCTCCGGCGGGCGGCCCTGGGGTGTCGGCGACGTGTCCACGGCCGCGAATCTACCGCCGGGCCGGCCCGCGGGCGGCGGCGGGCGGCCGGGAGCGAGCGCGGCCCGCCCCCGGACGGACGGCGTCCCGCGCGCCGCTCACCGTGCTCCGCGCGGCCCGGCGGCGGGCCGGGTCACGCGGGTCCCGCTCAGGTCCGGGTGCCACCCCGCTCGGCGGCGCGGGCGGTCATGTCCGTCACCTGGCCGGCCGGCGGGGCGTCCGCCTCCAGCTCGGTGCCGAAGTCGCTGAACTCCAGCACGGTGCGCACCGTCACCTTCCGCGGCTCGCTCGCGGTCTTCGCGCCGGTGCCGGTCCCCGTGGCGGCCGGGGCCTGCACGGTCATGTCCACCTGCTGGCGGCGGATGCGGCCCTCGTCGTCGAGCCAGATGTCCATGGGGAGGGCCGGGCCGAGCTGCTTGCTCAGCCGCGCGCCGTCGGGCAGCTCGGCCACGTCGACCGTCACGCGGTAGCGGGTGGTGCTGACGCCGCCGACCTCGGCCGGTCCCTTGTTCGTGACGTCCTTGTCGTCGATCGCCTTGGCGAGCGCCGCGGAGCGGGCCGGGTCGTTCACGGACTGGCCGCCGGCCCCCTGCCGGGCGGCGACCTTCTCCAGGTCGATCTTGATCCACGGCTTGCCGCCGGGCGCCTGGCCGGCCGGGGGCTTCTGGTACAGCACCTGGTCGATGAGGCGCTGCTCCATCCGCTGCCCCTGCGCGGTGACCGTCATGACACTGTCCCCGTCGTCCAGGTCGACGACGCCCTCGCCGTTCGCGGTCACGGCGGCGCCCCCGCCGGAGGTCCGCACCTTCAGCGCCACTCGCGCGGTGTCCTCCTCGGCGGTCCTGTCGTAGGCGGAGCGCACCGCCTGGGTGCCCGGTTCCCGCGCGCCGGGACTCCCGGGGGTGGAGGACCCCTTCGCGGGTCCGGCCGTGTCGCCGCCGTCGCTGCCGCAGCCGACGAGCACTGTGCCGGCGAGGATCCCGGCGACGGATAAGGCCCCGATCCTGCCGCCGCTGACTGACCTGGCCATCGAGAGGCTCCTTCCAGCTTGCATCGGTTCGTGTCCGATGCCCCAAGTGCCCCGCCATGAGGGGGACATGCGCGCGCCGACGGCCGGCCGCCCCCGTCCGGGCCGGGGTGCCGGCCCCCGCCGTCGCGATCGGCTCGGGGCAGCCGGGTGCGGAGGTGGGGGTAACGTCGTACGCCAGTGGCACTTTTCCGATGCTTGCCGGGGTGATGACGTGATGGGCTCGCTGGTGTTCGACAGCGACGACCTGCGAGCGACGGAGGCGTTCCTCTGCGAGGCGTACGCCCGCATGACGATCAGCAGCGGCACCCCCGACAGCAGTCCGGCCCGCATCCGGCGGGACACCATCCCGTCGGTCAGCATCGACGAGCTGGAACTCGGCTTCGACATGAGCTACGCCGTGGAGCCGCTGGGGCGGATATGCCTGTGCCTGGTCCACGAGGGAACGCTCGAGGACCACACGTACCAGGGGGTGCGGGACGACTTCGGTCCCGGGGACATGGTGCTGCTCGCCCCGCCCGACCTGCCGTACGCGGGGCGGGTGCGCACCGCCCGTTACAACATCACCATGCTGGATCCCGCGCTGCTGGACCAGGTCGCCGCCTCCGGGCCCGAGCCGGCCCGGGGGCCCGTGCGGCTCACCGGGCACCGGCCGCACTCGCAGGCCGCGGGCCGCCGGCTGGCGAACACCATCACCTACCTGCGCGACCACGTCCTCGGCGATCCCGCCACCGCCGGTCAGCCGCTGATCGCCGCGGCCGGCGGCCAGCTGCTCGCCGCGAGCGTCCTGGCCGCCTTCCCGAACACGGCGCAGACCGAGCCGACCGCGCAGGACCGCACCGACGCCCACCCGGCGACCCTCAGGCGGGCCGTCGCCCACATCGAGGACCACGCCGACCAGCCGCTCACCGTGGCCGACATCGCGGCCGCCGCGCACGTCACCGTCCGCGCCCTGCAGTACGCCTTCCGCCGGCACCTCGACACCACACCGCTCGCCTACCTGCGCCGCGTACGTCTGGCGCACGCCCACCGGGAGCTGCGCGAGGCACCTCCGATGGGCGGGCTCACCGTCGCGGACGTCGCCGCGCGCTGGGGCTTCCCGCACGCCGGCCGTTTCGCCGCCCTCTACCGGGAGGCCTACGGCACCAGCCCGTCCGACACCCTTCGCGGCTGAGCCCTTCCCTCCGACCCGCACCGGAGGGGGCCCGTGCCGCGGAGTTCAGCGCGCGTCCACGGACCCGGACGGCACGGGCGAGTGCCGGTGCCGCTCCACCGAGGAGTCCAGGGCCTGCCGGATCTCCGGCGGCAGCCACTCGCACCGGGGCCACTGGACGATGTGTTCCGCCACTTCCCGCAACTTCGTGTTCGTGTGCTGGGACACCTCCTTGAGCACGTCCCAGGCCGTTCCGGGGAGCACACCGGCGTAGGCGATCACCACACCGATGGCCTGGTCCACCACGGCATGGGAGACGACAGCGTGCTTGAGCTGCTCCACTTCCTGCTGGAGAGCGATGATCCTGTGCACGGAGTCCTCTTGCTGGCGCATGGTGGGCCCGCTCCTCGCGAGTCGGCCTGTCGTTCACCGCGCTCGTGCCCCGGTCAGGGAGCGACAGCAGCCGCCGGAGCGAAGACTTCGTGGCGTGGCAGTCCGGAAAACGAAACGGAGGCCCGTCGACCGCTTCGCGGTGGTCAGCCGTGGCCGGCGTCGTCCAGGGACACCGTGGCGCTGACGTCCTTCCCGGTGGCTCGCGGGGTCGCGTGGAAGCGGACGCTCAGTGAGCGCACCAGGTGCAGCCCGTGGCCGCCGATCCGGCCGGGGTCGCGGGGCTGCACCTCGGGCAGGCGGGGGGACGAGTCCCGCACGGTTATCCGCAGCGACCGGCCGTCCGGGCTGACGTTCAGCGTGAGGGAGCAGGGGCCCGGGGCGTGACGCACGGCGTTCGTGACGAGTTCGCTGACGATGAGGCAGGCGTCCTCGGTGACCCGCCGTCGCGGAGGCCGGCCGGCCTGCCGCAGCAGGTCGGTGACGGCGCGGCGCGCCTCGGCGATGTCCGGGACGGTGCGCTCCCAGGTACAGGTCAGGGCCAGGGGCCGGCGGGCGCCCGGTGTCCGGACGTTCCTCGCCTGCTGCTTGAGCGAGTTCTCCATGCAGAGTTCCTCGTGTGCGGGTGGTGGTTCTCTGTCGTGCGCGGGTGGCTGTGCCGTCCTTTCCGCATACCCCGAGTGCCGCGACCCAGGGGTGCGACCCTGGAAACGCCTCCCTCCGGTTGTCGGGCGTTCGTGGACGGCGCCCCGCCCGGGGGAGGTGCCCGACGCCCGGCCGGCGAACATGTTGACGAACGAGAGTTCGATGACGATCCGGGTGGCATGGGGCCGAGAGTTCCGGGTAGGCGCCGACAGAATTGCCGGACTCACGGGATGGGCGGACGATGACGACGTCGGTGACGACTGACAGGCCAGCCATGACGCTGCCGGACGCGCGGGGCCTCGTCCCGGCGGTTCCGCACGGCGCCCCGGCCGTCGACGCCGGGCCGCCCCGTACCGGCCGCTTCCCCTCCTCGCCGGAGGCGCCCATAGGGCAGAGCGGGAACCGGAGGCGGGACCCGTACGCACGGTGAACGCCCCCACGCGGGAGGGCGGTCCGCTCGCCCGGCGGGGCCGAGCCCGTCGGCCGGCACTCCGCCGGGCCGGGCCGTGCCCCGGGCGCGGGACGTCGCGGCCGGGCAGGACGGGCCCGCTGACCTCCCGCCGCCGCACCCGCCCCGGAACCGCGGCCCCCTGGCCCGGGCCGGGGGCCGGTGATCGCGCCGCGGGCGCCCCGGCCAGAATGTGGGGGACTGGTGAAGATCGAATCGCCGCTCCGCGTATGCTCGACCGCCGTCGGGTGGGAACAGCCCTGCGGCAGGCGGCGGGTACGGGGCGGGGAAGGTCGGGACGATGGTGACGTCACAGGCTGGGGCTGCCGACTTGGTGCGAGCGGCCCAGGCGGATGCCGAGGCAGGATGGGAACGGCCGGAGCCGTCGGTCCTCCTCGTGGAGGACGACCCCGGCGACGCGCTGCTCGTCGAGGAACTGGTCGCCGACAGCGCCCTCAAGATGCGCCTGCGCTGGGTCCGCTCGCTGACCGAGGCCGCCGAGGTGCTCGCCACCGAGGTGCCCGACTGCGTCCTCCTCGACCTGCACCTGTCGGACGCCCGGGGCCTGGAGGCGGTCTCCCTGCTCCAGGCGCACGCCGAGCACGTGGCGGTCGTGGTCCTCACCGGGCTCGCCGAGGAGGACACCGGACTCGCCGCGGTCGCGGCCGGCGCACAGGACTACCTCGTCAAGGGCCGGGTCGAACCCGAGCTGTTCGGACGGGCCGTGCGGTACGCGATCCAGCGCAAGCAGGCCGAGCAGGCGGCGGTGGCCCTCCAGGCCAGCCAGATGCAGGCCCGGGAGAACGCCCGACTGGAACGCGGGCTGCTGCCGCGTCCGCTGCTGCACACCGAGGACGGCGTCCGGGTCGTGGCCCGCTACCGGCCCGGACGGGCGCAGGCACTGCTGGGCGGTGACTTCTACGACATCGTGCAGAGCGCCGACGGCACGGTCCACGCCCTGGTCGGTGACGTCTCCGGGCACGGGCCGGACGAGGCGGCCCTGGGCGTGGCCCTGCGCATCGCCTGGCGGACCCTGGTGCTGAGCGGGATCACCGGCCCGGAGCAGATGAGCCGGCTGGAGGAGCTGCTGGTGGCCGAGCGGGCCCGCGACGAGGTCTTCGCCACCCTCGTCAGCCTGGCCGCCGTCCCCGGGGAACAGCGCGCCCGCGTGGTACGGGCGGGTCACCACGGTCTCCTCCGGCGCACCCGCGGAGACGTGGAGTGGATCGAGGTGCCCGGCGGACCGGCGCTGGGGATGCTCCCCGGCGGCGCCCGCTGGCCGACCGCCGAACTGCCGGTGCCGTCGGGGGACTCGGTGGTCCTCTTCACCGACGGGCTCTTCGAGGGGCACGTCGGCAGGGGACCGCAGCGCCTCGGCGAGGAGGGCCTGCTGGAACTCGCGCGCAAGGCGGCCGGCCTGCCGCCGGAGGACTTCGTGGACCGGCTGATCGCCCGGGCCGAGGAACTCGCCGAGGAGCGGGGCGGTCTGGCCGACGACGTGGCCGTTGTCCATCTGAGCTGGAACTGAACGAGTGGGACGAGTGGTGTCTGAGAGAGCGGTGAACACGGTCGGCGTGTGGAGCGGGCGCCGGCTGACGGTACAGGGCTGGTTCTACCTGGTGCTGACGCTCATGACGTTGCTCGTCGTGATCGGCACCGTGATCGGCATCAACCTGCAGCGGCAGACCGTGAACATGACGGACCGCCTGCTCCAGCGGATCCAGCCGGCCCAGACCGAGGCGTACCGGCTCCAGGCCGCACTCGTCGACCAGGAGAGCGGCATCCGCGGCTACACGATCACCGCCGACCCCCGGTTCCTCACCCCCTACACCGAGGGCCGGAGGGACGAGAGGAACGCCGCCGCCCGGCTGCGCGACCTGATCGGTGACCGGCCCGGCCTGCTCGCCGACCTGCGCGCGGTCGAGAAGCAGGCGGCCGACTGGCGGCGCGTCTACGCCGAACCCGCCGCCGCCTCGGCCGGCACCGGCGAGCCGGCGGCGGTCGACCGGCGGACCGCCGAACGGGGCAAGAAGGCGTTCGACCTGGTGCGCGACCGGCTGGCCGAGCAGAGCGCCCGCCTGGACCAGGCGGCCCGGGACGGCCGCGACCGCGTGGCCCACGAGCGGATGGTGCGCGATTCGGTGCTGGCCGGCATGGTGCTGGTCTTCCTGCTGACCGGTGTGGCCCTCGCCGTCCTGGTGCGGCTGCTGGTGACCCGCCCCCTGGAGGCGCTGCGCGGGGCGTCGAAGCGCGTGGCGGGCGGGGAGTTCTCGTACGTCATCACCGGGGAGGGCCCGGTCGACGTGACCGCGCTGGCACGCGACGTGGAGGGCATGCGCCGGCGGATTGTGGCCGAGCTCGACGCCTCACAGGACCAGCAGGAGACATTGTCCCGGCAGGCCGCCGACCTGAACGCCCAGGCCGTGGAGCTGCGCCGGTCCAACGTCGAACTGGAGCAGTTCGCCTACGTCGCCTCCCACGACCTCCAGGAGCCGCTGCGCAAGGTGGCGTCCTTCTGCCAGCTGCTGGAGAAGCGCTACGGGGACGAGCTCGACGAACGCGGCCGTCAGTACATCGACTTCGCCGTCGACGGTGCCAAGCGGATGCAGGTGCTCATCAACGACCTGCTGACCTTCTCCCGCGTGGGACGTCTCAACGACGCACGGATCGAGGTCGGTCTGGACGGGGCGCTGGACAAGGCCCTCGCCAACCTGGGAACCGCCGTCGAGGAGTCCGGTGCCCGGGTCGACCGTCCGCAGAGCATGCCCGAGGTGGTCGGCGACCCGACCCTGCTGACCATGCTCTGGCAGAACCTGGTGGGCAACGCCCTGAAGTTCCGCCGCCCGGAGGCCGCCCCGCACGTGACCATCACCTGCGAGCCCGACCCGCACGAGCCGGGCCACATCGGCCTGAGCGTCACGGACAACGGCATCGGCATCCCCGCGGAGTTCGCCGAGAAGGTCTTCGTCATCTTCCAGCGGCTGCACAGCCGGGACGCCTACGGTGGCACGGGCATCGGTCTGGCCCTGTGCAAGAAGATCGTCGAACACCATGGTGGCAGAATCTGGATCGACACCGCCTACACCGACGGCACCCGTTTCCGCTTCACTCTGCCGGTCATCGCCGACACCCCGGAACGGGCCGGCACGCACACCGAGGAAAAGGCCCTGACATGACCACCCCCGCCGCCACCCCCGTCGACGTCCTCCTCGTCGAGGACGACCCGGGCGACGAGCTGATGACCCGTGAGGCGTTCGAGGACAACAAGATCGGCAACACGCTGCACGTCGTCAGGGACGGCGAGGAGGCCCTGGACTTCCTCTACCGGCGCGGCGACCACACCGAGGCACCGAGGCCCGATCTCATCCTGCTCGACCTGAACCTGCCGAAGTACGACGGCCGTCAGGTCCTGGAGCGGATCAAGTCCGACCCGGACCTCGCGCACATCCCCGTGGTCGTCCTCACCACCTCCGCGGCCGAGGAGGACATCCTGCGCAGCTACAAGCTGCACGCCAACGCCTATGTCACCAAGCCGGTGGACCTGGACCAGTTCATCGCCGCGGTCCGCCAGATCGACGACTTCTTCGTCCAGGTCGTCCGTCTGCCCGGCCGCATCGGCTGAGACGGGTGTTCGCGGAACGGGAGGTGGCACCCGTTCCGCGAACCGCCGCCCGCCGCCCGGTCAGCCGCCGCAGGCGGACCGGATCCGGTAGAAGGTCGACAGGTACTTGGTGTGGTAGTCCGCGCTGGTGATCCGGACGAACGACTCGTCCGCGGAGCGCAGCGAGGAGCCGATCAGGTTGGCGCTGCCCGTGTACACCCGCGGCGTGATGTCACCGTTGTAGTCGCCGTCGATCAGGATCTGCTTGTTGTGCGGGCGTACGTCGATCCCCGGCCCGTTGGGGATCATGCAGCCGCGGTGCTGGATGTTCGCGCCGGTCAGCGTGGACTTCACCTTCGACTCGGCCGACGCGTAGAGGATGTCGATCCAGCAGCCCTGGGCGCGCAGCTGGGCGAGCTTGTCGGCCACCTGGATGCGTGAGTCGTTGAAGTACAGCATCACGATCCGGATGTCCGTCTGGTGCCGCTTGCCGTCGGTGCCGGTGTAGGCGCAGGAGACCTCGTCGAGCACGTTGACGATCGTGTCCGTGGCCGGGTTGTTGTACGACGAGTCGCCGCGCGGGAAGAAGTAGCCGCGGTAGGTGGAGCCGGTGGGCGTGGAGAAGTACACGTTGTTGTTGCCGCTCGCCAGGTGGCGGCCGGCCCGCAGCTTCTCGTGGTAGCTCGCGTAACCGTCGTACACCGCGCTGTCGGAGAAGGTGACGGCGTCGTTGAACGACTCGACCTTGTACCAGTTCGACAGGTTCGACGACGTCTGGAAGACGACCTTGGAGTACGAGGTGCCGTCGTCGAAGGGACCGATCTTCGAGAAGACGAAGAACTTGTTGTGGTTGTACGCCGGTCCGGGCGGTGCCACGGCGAGGCAGCCGCGCTGCACGTCGTCCACGCCGTCGTTGTCCTCGAACCGGTCGTCGCAGACCACGACCCAGGAGCGGGCGGTGTCGCTGGTGCCCAGCCCCGACTTCAGCGACTCGTAGGCGGGGTTGGCGTACTGCCGGCCTTCGCCGTCGACGTAGGTCGAGTCGTCCACGACGAGCTTGACGTCGACGCCGCGCCGGTGGGCGGCGAGCAGCGCGTCGGCCACCTGCTGGTCGCCGAACTCGAACATCGAGCCGCGGATCGTCTGACCGGCCCCAGTCGCGTCGATCAGGGCGACGAGCTGGGTGAAGACGGCCTTCTGCTGCTCCGCGGTGCCCAGCGGGTCGTTGAAGACCGGCCCGTTGATCACCGGCTTGGTCAGGGCGGCGGCCTGGGGAGCGCCGCCGAGCACCAGTGCGCCCGCCATGAGCACGGCCGCGGTGAGGGTTCTGGTGAGGACGCGCAGACGGGCGCCGCCGCGTATTCGGAACGTGCGTGCCTGGGACATGGGCCAGCCTCTTGGAGATCGATCAGATGAAGTCACCTCGGCGACGCGGGTGGTCCTCGCACGCACGGCCGCCACCGTCGCGGCCCGCGCGGTCCCCCCGCCTCCCCCCGACACGGAGATGCCGACCATGAGGTGTGCATGTCGGTTCGTTGGTCATGGGCATCCTGGCCCGCCGCCCGGCGCCGCGTCATGCGCTCCCGGCGCCGACTGATGCGCACTCAGCGCCACTCCGGGACCGGCGCACCGGACCGGCAGCCCCCGCGGGGCACTTGACGCAAAGGGCCCTGTCCTCCGCCGATCTCCTGATCCACACTGCCTGCGACCGTTCTGTACTGATGAGCGTCGGGGGCACTCATGATGAAGACGGTGCTGGACACGACCGGCCTGCCGACGGCCGACCGGACGACGGCCTGGGCGGAGACCGCCGCACTGGCCCTGGTGACACAGCGCTTCCGGTTCCAGGACCCGGAACGCTTCGGGGCCCGGATACGGGCGACGGAGCTGGGCGCGGTGCAACTGTCCACGATCTCCTACGCCCCGCTGGTCTCTTACCGTTCCGCGCGGCTCATCCGCCAGTCGGACCCCGAGTTCCACCAGCTCGCGCTGGTCACCTCCGGACGGCAGGGCGTGGAGCAGGCCGGCCACCAAGCGGCCCTGCGCCCCGGCGAGATGGCGCTGTACGACAGCTCCCGGCCCTTCCGGGGCTGGGCCGAGGCCGGGCCCTGGTCGAGCTGTGTGCTGCTCCAGTTCCCCCGAGGGCTGATGCCGCTCCCGGACCGGGTGGTCCGGCAGGTGTGCGGAACCGTCCTGCGGCCCACGCCGGGCATGGGGCTGATGTTCCGTCAGATGCTCACCACGCTGGCCGGGTCACGGGCCGAGCTGACCGGCGGCGACCGGATCAGACTGGGCACCACCCTGGTGGACCTCGCGGCAGCGGTCGTCGCGGGGCACGTGGAGGAGGCGGCGGCGCTGCCGGCGCAGTCCCGGAGGTCGTCGCTCTACCACGAGATGCTGGGGTTCATCGTCCGGAACCTGTCCGACCCGGGTCTCAGGCCTGCCTCCCTGGCCGAGGCGCACTGCGTGTCCCCGCGCACGGTGCACCGTGTCTTCCAGGCCCACGGGACGACGGTGGGCGACGTCATCCGGCGCGAGCGGATGTCCCGCTGCCGCCGGGATCTCGCGGACCCGTACGACACCCGGCCGGTCGCGGCGATCGGCGCCCGCTGGGGCTTTCCCCGGGCCTCGGAGTTCACCCGTGCCTTCCGCGCGGCGACCGGCATGACACCGACCGAGTTCCGCGCCCTCGCGCAGAATCGTTTCTGAAGGGCGATGACCGGGGCGGTGGCCATCCGCCGCGGCGACCTCCGGCCGGATGACCGGGGGAGCGCGTGCTCCAGCCGCTCGGTGAAGCCGGCCGCAGCACGCGCGGGTTCAGCCCTGTTCCCGCTCCACCGGCAGCCACAGCTCGGCGTCGGCCTCCGTCCCGTCCGGGGACGGACGGGTGCGCAGGATCTCGGGGCCGGGCCGGCCGCGGTACGGGTTGGCCGGGAACCACTGCGTGAACACGTCCCGCCACAGCTCCTGGATGGCCTGCGGCGCCGGTCCGGAGGTGGTGAAGACCGCCCAGGTGCCGGCCGGGACCGACAGCACGGTGGTGCCCTCGGGGGCGGGCGCCGAGGTGATCACCCCTTGGTAGTAGTCGAGTCCGGTGCCTTCGGCACGGCTCGGGTCGAGGCCGTCGCAGACCGAGAGGACGCCGCGCGGGTCCGCGTCCGACAGCCTTTCCAGGCGCTCCAGCACCTGCGGATCGATCCCGCGGACGAAGTCGACGATCGCCTGGTTCGGACCCGAGTGCACCAGTGGCACCCGGGCCTTGAGGCCGACGACGTCGAAGTCCGGCCTGTCCACTACGCGGTAGCGCATGCTGCTGCTCCCTTCGACGGTGAGACGGAAGGACAACCGGGGCTGGGAGACCAGCGCGGCACCGCTGCGCCGGGCCTCGCCGGGGCCGACGCCGTGCACGGCCCGGAACGCCCTGCCGAACGCCTCGCCGGAGCCGTAGCCGTAGCGCACCGCGACGTCCAGCAGGGACTCGCGTCCGGCGAGCACCGCGGCACCGGCGACGGTGAGCCGGCGGCGGCGCACGTACTCCGACAGCGGCAGGCCCGCGAGCGCGGAGAACATGCGCCGCAGGTGGTACTCCGACGTGGCCGCGATGCGCGCCAGCTCGGCCACGTCGACCCGCTGGTCGAGATGGCGCTCGATGTGTTCCAGAGCCTGGTTGAGACGGTCCAGCACTCCCGGCCCCCTTCCTCTTTCGCGGTCACCACGCTAGGCGCCGGGCGGGTCGCCGGACCCGACATCCTGTGCCCGGTCCGGTCGGGTCCGCGGGCCGCCCGCGGACCGGGGGAGGAGCGGACCGGCGGGGAGCGGCGCCGGGACGGGAACGGCCCGGCCGTCCACGCTCCGGGACGACCGGACCGCCGGGCCCGCCCCGGCCGTGCCGGGGCGGGCTCAGTGTGTCACTCGCCGTCGAGGGTGATGGCGGCGGAAGGACACGCGGTGGCCGCCCCTTGTACGGCCCTGAACTGGTCCTCGGGCGGCTCGGGAGTGAGGAGGACGACGACGCCGTCCTCGTCGCGCTGGTCGAAGACGTCCGGTGCGGCGACGACACACCCTCCCGAGCCGCAGCACTTGTCCTGGTCGACGGTGATCCTCATGCTCGTCCTTTCTCCTCGGCCGGCGGCCTCCGGCCGGCTGCCTCGGGCCCGGCCGGCACGACAGACGTGTTCACCGTGGGGTACCACGCCCTCCGCGCCGTCGGCGGTGTGCGCACCGCGCACGGCGGCGAGGAGGACCCGGTAGGCCGACACGGCGACGGGCGCAAAACCCCTCGCGCGACACCGGGAAGCGGGACAGACTCGTCCCATGGCGGACATGGGGGCGTTCCGGGACGCGGTCACCGCGTGGGCGGCCGGCGGGCCCGGGGACCGCGCGCGCGAGCTGGCCTCGCGGCTGCCGGTCCGGACGGTCGTCCTGCTGGAAGGCCCGAGCGACGCCGCCGCGGTCGGCGCGCTCGCGACGAGCCGCGGCCGGGACCTCGCGGCCGAGGGGGTGTGCGTGCTGCCGATGGGCGGCGCGATGAGCGTGGGGCGGTTCGCCCGGCTCCTCGGCCCGCCCGGTCTGGGACTGCGTCTCACGGGTCTGTGCGACGAGGCGGAGCGCCGTTACTACGCGCGCGGCTTCCACCTGGCCGGCGCCGCGCCGCAGGACTTCTTCGTCTGCGCGGCCGACCTGGAGGACGAGCTCATCCGCGCGCTGGGCGCGGCACGGGTGACGGAACTGGTCCGGGCGGAGGGCGATCTGCGCGCCCTGCGGACCTTCCTGCACCAGCCCGCCCAGCAGGGCCGCACCACCCAGCAGCAGTTGCGGCGCTTCCTGGGGACCAAGAAGGGGCGCAAGATCCACTACGGCCGGGTCCTGGTCGAGGCGCTCGGCCCCGGCCCCGCCCCCGGCCCGCTGGACGGCCTGCTCACCAGTCTCTGACCCCCGGGGGCGTCACGTCCCCGGGGACGCGCACGTCAGGGAAGGATCGAGTCGACGTACCCGCCGTCGACGCGGAGCGCTCCGCCCGTCGTGGCCGACGCCTGCTCGGAGCTGAGGTAGACGACCATGTGGGCGATCTCCTCGGGCTCGATCAGCCGCTGCAGCAGGGACTGCGGCCGGTGCTCGCGCATGAACGCGCGCTGCGCGTCCTCCCAGGGGAGGTCCCGGTCGACGAGCTCGTAGACGAAGTCCTCGACGCCACCGCTGTGCGTGGGGCCCGCGATGACCGAGTTCACCGTCACGCCCGTGCCCGCGGCTGCCTTGGCGAAGCCCCGGCTCACCGCCAGCAGCGCGGTCTTCGACATCCCGTAGTGGATCATCTCGGCCGGGATGACGACCGCGGAGTCGCTGGCCACGTACTGGACGCGGCCCCAGCCGCGCTCGGTCATGCCCGGCAGGTACTGCCGGGTCAGCCGCACGGCGGCGAGGACGTTCACCTCGAAGTAGCGCCGCCACTCGTCGTCGGTGATCTCCAGCGGGTCGGCGGAGCCGAAGACACCGAGGTTGTTGACGAGGATGTCCACCTGCGGCAGCACCTCCCGGACCCGGGCCGCCCCCTCCTCCCGGGACACGTCGGCGGCGACCGCCACCAGGTCGGCGCCGGGGGCCTGCGCGGCGAGCGACTCGACACTGTCGGCGACCCGCCGCTCGTCGCGGCCGTTGACGCCCACCCGCGCCCCGGCCCGGGCGAGGGCGACGGCGATGGCCGCGCCGATGCCCTGCGTGGAGCCGGTGACCAGTGCGGTGCGTCCTGTCAGGTCGATGTGCATAAGAGGGTGGGTTCCCTTCGCGCGCCGGTGGACGGGACCCGTCCAGTCTGGCGTCGGTGCGGGCCCGCCGCCTGCCCGGGCGTGCGGACCGGTGGGCCGGGCCTCCGTCCAGTCTGGCGGCGGGCCCGGCCTCCGGGGAGCCGCGCGCCGGACTGGCGGAGGGATCTTGCGCGCGGAAGACCGCGCGCAAGCGGCTGCGGACGCGTCCCTGTCCGGCCCCGGGCGGCACGCGCGCCGGACCTTCCTCGTTCCGCGGCCGCCTGCAGGCCGGCGGCGGGCCGCCGGTCAGGTGGTGGTGAGCAGCGAGTCGTCCTCCGGACGGGCACCGGGCAGCTGGTGACGGGCGGCGATGAGCGCGGCGTCGACGTCACGGGTGCCGGTCGCCACGCACAGCGTGTAGGCGACGTCGTCCATCCGCTGCTGCACCTCGGGGCTGCCGTCCTCGGCGTGCAGGATGCGCAGCGTGTCGTACTGCTCGATGAGGTTCTTGAGAACCGCGGGGTGTGCCATCAGCATCGGGTGTCTCCCTGGTCGCCGCCACTCACATGGGTTGTACAGCGACCCGTCTGCCCCGCGTCCCGACCGGTATTCCCCCGCTTCGGTCCACGGACCGCGACTCCTGCTGGCCCGGCCGGGGGAACCACACCCTGCCGGGCCAGCAGAAGTGACCGAAAGGCGTCGGTCACGGCGAGACTCGTGGCGGACCTGTGCTCGGCGTCCGAGGCGGGGTACCCGCCGGCGCACGAGTTGCCCTGCCCCAGGAGGCGCACCCATGACCTTCAACCCGCTCGAACAACGCGGCATCCCGCTGGACCGCCAGCTGCGCAACTGGCGCGAGCTGAACGTCCAGCCCATCGACCCGGACCGCTGCGACCCGTACACCCGGTGCCGGATCATCACGATGAACGGCATCGAGGTGGAGGCGATCCTCTTCAGCCATCACCTCGCCCGCAACACCGTCGACCCGGAGGTCAAGCGCCAGCTCGCGCAGACCCGCTACATCGAGGCCCAGCAGCAGAAGGTCGTGAACTGGCTGCTGCCCGGTGTGTCCTCGGTGCTGGAGACGACGATCGCCTACGAACAGGTCGCGGTGGACCTGACGGCGTGGGTGGCCCGCATGGAGCCGGACCCGTACCTGAAGCAGGCCTACCAGTTCGGCGTGCTGGAGGACTTCGACCACCTGTACCGGTACGCCAACCTCTACGAGATGATCGAGCACCGCAAGGCGGAGTCGATCGTCGACAACCTCACCGAGGTGATGCCGGGCCGGCCGACGAAGTACCACCACCGCAACCCGGCGGACAACGTCCGCGACCCGTACGCCAAGGACCAGACCGACCCGCTGTC
This sequence comes from Streptomyces glaucescens, assembly GCF_000761215.1. GTDB lineage: Bacteria > Actinomycetota > Actinomycetes > Streptomycetales > Streptomycetaceae > Streptomyces > Streptomyces glaucescens_B. The sequence goes on from NZ_CP009438.1 coordinate 7,022,091, forward strand.
GAAGCTGCACGCGCTGACGATCATGTCGGCGGAGCAGCAGACGATGAACTTCTACATGAACACCGGCCCCACCTACATGGAGCCGATCGCCCGTCAGCTCTACCAGGAGATCGGCCTGATCGAGGAGGAGCACGTCACCCACTACGAGTCGCTCGTCGACCCGGGCGAGACCTGGTGGGAGCAACTGGTCAACCACGAGTACAACGAGTGCTACCTGTACTACTCCTTCATGGAGCAGGAGAGCGACCCCAAGGTGAAGGCGATCTGGGAACTGCACCTGAACATGGAGCTGGAGCACCTGCACACCGCCTGCGACCTGATGCGCCGCTTCGACGGACGGGAACCGCAGGAGGTCCTGGCGCCCGAGCTGCCCAACGTGCTCACCTTCGAGCCGAACAAGCAGTACCTGCGCGAGCTGCTGGACACCCAGATGGACCTGACCACCCTGGGCGCCGGCTACGTCCGCGAGGCGCACGAGCGGTTCGAGAAGATGCAGGAGCAGATCCACGGCGGCGAGGAGCCGCCGAGCGAGCGGGTCATGGCCGAGCACCAGGACATGTTCGGGCGCGAGTACCGCGTCCAGTCCGAGGGTGAGCACCCCGACCCCGCGATGCGCGAGAAGTGAGGCGGCCCGCATGTCCCAGCTCCACACCCCGCAGGCCGGTGACGACCAGTCCGAGGACCTGGACGTCGTCGCCCTGCTGATGCGCCAGCACGGCGACATCCGCAACCTCTTCGACGAGGTCGAGGCCACCACCGGAGACGAGCGCCGTGAGGCCTTCCGGCGGCTGGTGCGCCTGCTCGCCGTCCACGAGACCGCGGAGGAGGAGGTCGTCCACCCCTTCGCCCGCCGGTCCATGCCGGGCGGCCAGCAGATCGTGGAGGACCGCCTCGCCGAGGAGAAGGCGGCCAAGGAGACCCTGGCCGCCCTCGACGACATGGACACCGACGACCCCGGCTTCCTGCCGAAGCTGCGGGCGCTGCGCACCGACGTGCAGGAGCACGCCCGCAAGGAGGAGCGCTACGAGTTCAGCCACATCCGCCGCAGCACCGACGTCACCAACCTCGCCGCCATGGCCAAGGCCGTGAAGGCCGCGGAGGCCATGGCCCCGACCCGGCCGCACCCCGGCGTCCAGTCGGGCGCGGCCAACGTGGCCCTCGGCCCCGTCGCCGCCCTCATGGACCGCACCAAGGACGCCGTCCGCAAGGCCATGGGCAAGGACTGAGACGCCCGCCCGCCGATCCCCGGGACCTCACCTGTGGGACACACCGGTCGCCCGGTGTTCCCGCAGGTGAATCCGGCCGCCACGGGTACCCGGTGCGCCAGGGCGCGACCGCGTCCGGCAGCGAAGGGAGAGGGCCGTGGCAGCGCGGAGCCAGGGGGCACGACAGGACCGGGCGGCTCGCCTGCGGGCGACCGCGGCCGACGTCTTCGGCTGGGACACCCTGCTGCCCGAGCAGCTCACCGCCATGCAATGGGTGCTCCAGGGCGAGGACACGCTCGTCGTCATGCCGACCGGGTCCGGCAAGTCCGCCGTCTACCAGGTCCCCGCCGCGCTGCTGCCCGGACCGGTGGTGGTCGTCTCGCCCCTGCTGGCCCTCCAGCGGGACCAGATCGCCGGCCTGCCCGAGGGGGACCGCGCCCCGCGCGCGGTCGCGCTCAACTCCGACCTGGGCGCGGCGGACACCAAGGCCGCCTGGGAGGCCGTACGCCGCGGCGAGACCCGCCTCCTCTACCTGGCACCCGAGCAGCTGGCCAAGGACGAGGTGGTGGAACGGCTCGCCGAGGCGGCCCCCGCCCTGTTCGTGGTGGACGAGGCGCAGTGCGTGTCCTCCTGGGGTCATGACTTCCGCCCCGACTACCTGCGCCTGGAGCAGGCCGTACGCCGGATCGGCGGGCCGCCGGTCCTCGCGCTCACCGCGACCGCCGCACCGCCGGTGCGCAGGGAGATCGCGGAGCGTCTGGGCATGCGCGACCCTCGGGTGATGGTGACGGGGTTCGACCGGCCGAACATCAGACTGGAAGTCCGCCGCTTCCAGGACGACGACGACCGGCGCCGCGCCGTCGTCGAGCGGGCCGCCGCCGAGGCCAAGCCGGGCATCGTCTACGCCGCGACCCGCAAGGACACCGAGTACTACGCGGGGGAGCTGGCCGCCCTGGGCCTGGCCGCCGAGGCGTACCACGCGGGGCTGCGGGCCGCCGAGCGCGCCCGCATCCACGACGCCTTCCTCTCCGGCGCCGCGGACGTCGTGGTGGCCACCTCCGCCTTCGGGATGGGCATCGACAAGGAGGACGTGCGGTTCGTCCTGCACGCGGCGCTGCCGGGCTCGCTCGACGCCTACTACCAGGAGATCGGCCGCTGCGGCAGGGACGGGGAGCCGTCCCTCACCGTCCTGCACTACCGGCCGCAGGACACCGGGATGCAGACCTTCTTCGCCGGCCGCGCGCCCGGCCGCGACACCCTGTCCGACGTGGCCGACGCCGTCCACGAGCACCGCGAGGACCCGGCCGACCTCGACGAACTGCGCGAGGACACGGGCCTGTCGAGGAACCGCGTCACCGCCGCGGTCAACCTCCTGGAGGAGGCCGACGCCGTCGCCACGGGCGAGGAGGGCGAGGTGCGTCCCGCCCCCGGCGTGCCGCCCGGGCAGGCGGTGGAGCGGGCCGCGCGCACCGCGCAGGCACACCGGGAGACGGACCGGTCGCGGGTCGAGATGGCCCGCGCGTACGCCGAGACGACCGGCTGCCGGCGCCAGTTCCTGCTCGGCTACTTCGGCGAGGAGTACGACGGACCGTGCGGGAACTGCGACCTGTGCGACGAGGACGGCTCCGGGCACGAGGAGGAGCGGCCCGCCCACCCCGCGGTCGGCGCGTACCCCGTCGGAGCCGAGGTGCGGCACGCCCGGTGGGGCGACGGCACGGTGCTCAGCCAGGACGGCGACCGCATCACCGTCCTGTTCGACCAGGCCGGCTACCGCACCCTGGCCCTGGACGCCGTGGCCGGACGCGACGACCTGCTCACCGTGGTGCGCGCGCCCGGCGACGACGGGACGGCCACCTGACGTCCGTTTCGGGCCGGCGGCCCGGGTAACTCGCCGGGACGACAGCGGACAGCCCCGGACCGAGTGGAGGCGCAGTGAGGAAACGCGCATGGTGGATCCTGCCCGTGGCCGGTGCCGCGGCCGTCGGCGTGCACCGGGCCAGGTCGAGGACGTCCGGCGACGACCGGACGCGCGACCGGTGGCTCACGGTGACGGTCAACCGTCCGGCCGAGGAGGTGCGGCCCGGCGGACAGCTGCCCCCGCCGCTGCGGCCCTTCGACGACCGGATCGAGGTGGACGTCCGCCCGGCCCCCGGCGACCGGGGCACCGAGCTGGCCGTCCGGCTGAAGCAGCCACCGGGCGCCGCCCGTACCTCGCTCCCCGGCCGGCTCGCCGGCCAGGACCCGCGCCAGGAGCTGCGGCTCGCCCTGCGCGAGGCCAAGGCCCTGCTGGAGGCCGGGGAGGTGCTGCACCCGGACACACCGTCGACGACCCGTGAGACGCCGGGCGGCAAGCTGGTCGGGCTGCTCGTCCGCCGCTCCGGCGGGGAGGGAGTGCTGTGAAGGCGCTGTGCTGGGAAGGCGTGAACAAGCTGTCCGTCGAGAACGTCCCCGATCCGGAGCTGCACAACGACCAGGACATGATCGTCCGGCTCGTCGCGGGCACCACCTGCGGTTCGGACCTGCACCTCATCGGCGGCTACATCCCCGCCATGCGGGCCGGTGACATCATCGGGCACGAGTTCATCGGCGAGGTCGTCGAGACCGGACCCGGCGTGCGCAAGCACGCGGTGGGCGACCGGGTGGTGGTCTGCTCCTTCATCGGCTGCGGGCGCTGCTGGTACTGCGCCAACGACCTGTGGTCCCTGTGCGACAACACCAACACCAACCCGGGCATCGCCCAGGCCCTGTTCGGCTACGAGACGGCCGGCATCTTCGGCTACTCGCACGCCATGGGCGGCCTGCGCGGCAGCCACGCCGAGTACGTCCGCGTGCCGTTCGCCGACTACGGGGCGTTCCCCGTCCCCGAGGGCATCGACGACACCAGCGCCCTGTTCTGCTCGGACTCCGTGCCCACCGGCTGGATGGGCGCCGACCTGGCCGGAGTGAAGCCCGGCGACGTCGTCGCGGTGTGGGGCTGCGGCGCCGTGGGGCAGATGGCGGCCAGGGCGGCGCTGCTGCTCGGTGCGGAACGGGTCATCTCCATCGACCGCATCCCCGAGCGGCTGGCCATGACCGAGCGGTACACCGGCGCCGAGACCATCGACTACACGGCCGTCGACGTGGCCGCCGAGCTGCGCGAACGCACCGGCGGGCGCGGCCCCGACGTGTGCATCGAAGCCGTCGGCATGGAGGCGCACAGCGACGGCCCCGCGCACCTGTACGACCAGGCCAAGCAGCAGCTGCGACTGCAGACCGACCGTCCCACGGCCGTGCGCCAGGCCATCCACGCCTGCCGCAAGGGCGGCACGGTGTTCATCCTCGGCGTCTTCGCGGGCGCCGTCGACAAGTTCCCGCTCGGCGCGGTGATCAACAAGGGGCTCACGGTGCGCGGCGCGCAGATGCACGGCCAGCGGTACATCCCCATGCTCCTGGAGCGCATGGCGGCCGGCGAGCTGAAGACCGCCCACCTGGCCACCCACACCGTCCCGCTGGAGCAGGCGCCCCGGGCGTACGACATGTTCAAGCACAAGACCGACGGCTGCGTGCGGGCCGTCATCCGCCCGGCCTCGTGACCGGGCAGCCCGTCCGCGCCCCGCGCAGGACCGTCCGGACCGAAGCGGCCTACGCGCTCGCCCGGCGCATCGCCGAACGCAGGGCCGCACCGGCGCTGCACCCCGCGGGCGTGATGTGCGACGGAACGCTGGAGGTGCCCGGCACCGGCGACGGGCGGTGGCGGGTGCCCTGGCTGGACCGGCCGGGCTCCTACGCCGTGACGGTGCGCTGGTCGCGCGCCCTGGGCCTGCCCGGGCGGCTGCCGGACGGCCTGGGCCTGGCCCTGCGGGTCGAGGACGCCGACGGCGCCGGTGCGCCGCTCGACCTGCTGCTCACCTCCAGCCGCGCGGGCCGCCTGGGACGGCACCTGCCGTTGCTCCGGCGCGACGCCCTCGCCGGCCCGTACTCCACCCTCGTCGCCTACCGCGCGGGGCACCGCAGCCGCGTCCTCGCGGCCTTCCCGGAACGCGGTGAACACGGGCCGACAGGGGTCTCCCTGCCCGACCTGCGGCAGGCGCTGGCCCGCGCGCCGCTCCGCTTCGACCTGCGGGCGGCGGCCCCGGGCGAGCCCTGGCGCTCCTTCGCCGCGCTCACCCTCACCTCCGCGGCGCACCCGGTACCGGAGAGCGGCACGGTGTCGTACGACCCCTACCTGCACTGCCTTCCCGAGCTGCGCCCCACGGCCTGGCTGAGCGCGCTGCGCGAGGCCGCCTACCGGGGCTCCCGCGCGGGACGCGGCGGGCGCGCGCCCGGCCGGCCGAACCCGCCCGGAGCCGGAACCGGCGAGTGATCACCCGCGTCGGGGGTACTCCGTGCGCCCGGAGGCAACGGAACACGCGAGCGGCGGACGGGGCGGCCCGCCACCCCGTCGGACGGGACGGTCATGACCGGGATCACGGACGACACCACCGACGGCGCGCTCGACGTCCACTTCATCGGCAACGCGACCGTCCTGCTGCGCTACGGCGGGCTCACCCTCCTCACCGACCCCAACTTCCTGCACCGCGGACAGTTCGCCCACCTCGGTTACGGGCTGGTGAGCCGCCGCCTGACCGAACCGGCCCTGGACGTCGGGGAACTGCCCCGCCTCGACGGGATCGTCCTCTCGCACCTGCACGGCGACCACTGGGACCGCCGGGCCCGCAGGCACCTGGACCACTCGGTCCCGGTGCTCACCACACCGCACGCCGCGCGCCGGCTCCGGGTCGTGCACCGCTTCCCCCGCACCGCCGGGCTGCGGACCTGGCAGGGGCTCACCCTCCAGCGCGGCGGCACCCAGGTCAGGGTCACCGCGCTGCCCGGCCGCCACGCGGGGCAACCGCTGCTGCGCGGCCTGCTGCCCCCGGTGATGGGCAGCATGCTGGAGTTCGGGCCCGTCGGCGGGCCGGCCCGGCTGCGGCTGTACCTCTCCGGCGACACGCTGGTCTACGACGGCCTCGACGAGATCGCCCGCCGCTTCCCGGCCGCCGACCTGGCCGTACTGCACCTGGGCGGCACCCGGCTGCCCGGCGGCTTCGTGGTGACCATGGACGGCGCCCAGGGCGCGGAGCTGGCCCGGCGCCTCGACCCGCACCGCATCCTCCCCGTGCACTACGGCGACTACACGGTGATGCGCTCGCCGCTGTCCGCGTTCCTCGACGAGATCGACGCCGTCGGACTCGGCGACCGCGTCGTCCACTGCGGGCACGGCGGGCAGGCGCGGATCAGCCCCGTGCCCGGAGCGGCCCCGACGGTCACCTCACCGTGAGCCCACCGGCGGCGGGCCCCGCCCGCGAGCCCGTACGCCGCGGGAGCCGGCCGGGATTCCCGCCGGGTGACCGCCGGCCCCACGGACACGGGCCGTCGGGACGACACCATCGGCGTAGCGAACCACTCGTGGGGCACTCGCCGAGCGGTGCCCAGCGCCGTGCGGTGCTTGAGTGGCACATCCGACGGGTGCCGAGGACGCAGGGGAGAGGGCCGGTATGCGTGTGCGTGATTCCGTGGTCGTGATCACGGGTGCCTCCAGCGGCATCGGGCGGGCCACCGCCCTCGCCTTCGCCCGCAAGGGCTGCGCCGTGGTGCTGGCGGCACGCCGGGCCGAGGCGCTGGAGACGGTGCGGCGCGCGTGCGAGCGCCACCGCCGGGCGGAGGCGCTCGTCGTCCCGACCGACGTGACGGACGCCGCCGCCGTCGACGAGCTGGCCCGGCGCGCGGTGCAGCGCTTCGGCCGCGTCGACGTCTGGGTCAACGCGGCCGCCGTGAACGTCTTCGGCCCGTTCGGGGAAGTGCCCCTGGAGGACTTCCGCAGGGTCCTGGACGTCAACGTCATGGGGTACGTGCACGGGGCCCGCGCCGCCCTGCGGGTGATGCGCGAACAGGACCGGGGCACGCTGGTGAACGTCTCCTCCATCGTGGGCGTCGTGAGCCAGCCGTACACCCACGCCTACGGCATGTCCAAGCACGCGATCCGCGCGCTGAGCGCGAGCCTGCGCCAGGAGCTGCGGCTCGGCAAGGCCGCGCACCTGCACGTCTGCACGGTGCTGCCGGCCACCATCGACACGCCGCTGTTCCAGCACGCCGCCAACTACACGGGACGCAGACCGGTGGCCATGCCACCGGTCTACAGTCCCGAGCGGGTGGCCCGGGCCATCGTGCGCCTGGTCCGCGCACCCCGCCGCGAAGTCGTGGTGGGACCGATGGGCCGGTCGCTGGTCCTGCAGTCCCGGATCTCGCCGGGACTGGTGGAACGGACGATGGCCCGGCACGTCGACCGTACGCACCTGTCCCGGAAGGAACCCGCTCCGCCCGGCCGCGGCAACCTCCACGTTCCCGCCGCCGGCCAGGGCGCCACGCACGGCGGATGGGGCGGGCGCCGTCGCACCGCCGTGCGCGGGCTCGCCGCCGCCACCGTGCTCGCGGCCGCGGCGGCCGGCGCGGCACGGCGGGTCCGCACGCCTTGAGCGGCTGGGACGCGCACGAGTTCACGGCCGCCGCGGGCACCCGGGTCCACGCCGCCGTGCTGGGGCCGCCCGGCGCCCCCGAGGTGGTGTGCATCCACGGACTCGGCTGCTCCCACCGCTACTGGCTGCCGTTCGCCCGGGCCCTGTCCCCGCACGCCCGGACCGTCGCCCCGGACCTGCCCGGTTTCGGCCGCACCCCCGGTCCCCGGCGCGCCCTGGACGTCCGCGGGCTGTCACGGGCGCTGGCCGACTGGCTGCGGGCCACCGGACGGCACCCCGCGCTGCTCGTCGCCAACTCGCTCGGCTGCCAGGTCGTCGTCGACCTGGCCGTGCACGCACCCGAACTCGTCGGCCCCGCCGTCCTCATCGGCCCGACGTTCGACCGCGCCGCCCGCTCCACCCCGGTCCAGGTGGCACGGCTGCTGCGGGACGCCCTGCGGGAGCGCCCGTCACTCGCGCCGGCCCTGCTGACCAGCTACGCCCAGTGCGGGATCCGCCGTGCCTGGCGCACCTACCGCCATGCGCTGCACGATCCCGTCGAACACAAACTCCACCACCTGCGCACCCCGGTCGTCGTGGCCCGCGGCACCAGGGACCCCATCGTGCCGCGCGCCTGGGCCGAGGAGATCGCTTCCCTGCTCCCCGACGGCCGCCCGGCCTCGGTGCCCGGCGCCGGGCACGCGCTGAACCACGGGGCACCGCTGGAGCTGGCACGCTTCACCAGGGCACTGCTGGAGGAGGCCGGCGGTGGCGCCGGCCGGGTGAGGCCATGAGGAAGCCCCGTCCCCCGTGCGGCGCACGCGCGGAGGCCGGGGCGGTCACGGTCCGGGCAAGGGGAAGCGGCCGCGTGGCGCGACCGCTCCGCGGGGCCGTCACCTCATGCGGTCCGACCCGGTGGAACGCGGCTGACGAGCCGCGGCGCTGGCGGCGAGCGCCAGAAGCAGGGCGAGCGCACCCGTGATGATGTTGTTGACGACGCTCCTGGTGGTGCTGACGTCACCGGCCACGACCCAGGGGGCGATGATGGTCCACGCGCCCAGGGCACAGGCGGCCCACGCCATGCTGTGCGTGCGCTCGTAGGCACGGCCGAAGCCACCGCTCATCAGCAGCGCGTACGCGATGCCGACGATCAGGTTGGTGACAGCCAGCCTGGACAGGCCGTTGAATCCCGCGATCCACGGCGACGCCGCCAGGTAGAGACCGGTCAGGAGCGCCATCGTCTCGACGGCCTGGGCTCGCGGCGTGGCCGTCGCACGCTCGGCCATCTCATGGCGCGCGCGCATGTCGACGATGTCCGGGTGGGTCTCCATGGACGAGTGGGGATGGGTTGTCATTCCTTTCACCTCCGAGGCGCAAGTCCCCGAGCGCTGCCCGGGTACCCACCCTGCGCTGCCCCGATCACTCCCCGGCGGAACCCGTCACCCGCGCATCACGGTCCCGGGCGGCCAGGGCCTCCCGGTCGTCCCGGCGCAGGCGCACCTCGACGTGGCCGTCGACGATCCGGGAGTCGAAGGCGGGCTGCGGCGCGGTCGCGGGGCCGCGTACGTTGAGGCCGTCCGAGAGCCGGAAGACACTGCCGTGCCACGGGCACTCCACACAGCCGTCGGCGACGGTGCCCTCGGCCAGCGGCCCGGCGAGGTGACTGCACCGCTCGGCCAGGACGTGCACCGTCGTGCCGTCCTCGTTGACCACCAGCAGCGGCACGTCGTCCACGCTGCGCCGCACGGCCTCGCCGGGCGGGAACTCGTCCACGGCCCCGATCCGGTGCCAGCCCTCCCGGACCACCTGGGGCACCTCCTCGGCGTGATTGGCGCCGGCCGCCTGGCGGTAGGCCAGATGCCCGCCCAGCGCCCCGCCGAACCCCACTGCCGTCAGCCCCAGGAAGCCCAGCGTCCGCCCCGCCGCGTGGCGGCCCTTCGCCCGGCAGGTGAGCGAGGCGGCGTACAGCCCCAGGGAGGCGGCGTTGCTCAGCGCGTGCACCAGGCCGACCCGCGCCTGCCGGCTGTGCAGGTCCGCCCAGTCGACCGCGCCCGCGAGCGCCGCGGGCACGGCGGCGGCCAGCCCGACACCGATCAGCAGGCCCGCCTCGCGGGACCGGCCCGGCCGCAGGTCCAGGACCGCCGCGGACATCCAGGTGCCGATCGGCACCTGCACCAGCAGCGGGTGCACCGGGTGCCCCAGCCACCGGCCGTGCAGCGCGTCCCGGCCGGGCCCCAGCGGCAGGGCCCGGACCGCGCTCCTCATCGTGTCGATCAGGCGGTCGGCCCGCGGATCACCCTCCAGCCGGTCGAGCATCCGCAGGGCCCGGTTCTGCCGCACACGGCGGCGGTGAGGTGTAGCGCTCATGCCCGGCCGGGTCCCCACCCGCGCGGACGGCAAACGACGGCGTTGTCGCGCGGACGTCCCGCGCGGGGGAGCCGAGCGGGGCGGCCCCGCGAGGCGGGCCGGCGCCGGACGGGACGGGCGGGGCTCCCGGTGGGGCCTCCCGGAAGGCGGGGGAGGAGCACCGGGAGACCCGCCGCGGTCGTCAGCCGGTGTGCACCTTCAGGGCCGTCCGGACGGCGGACTCCAGGGCGCCTTCGATCCAGGCCGGCTTGACGGAGGTGTGATCACCCGCGAAGTGCAGCGGCCCCTCGGAGGTCGGGATGTCGGGGAACAGCTCCGTGTGCTGGCCGGGGAACAGCACGGACGCCTCACCGTAGGCGTAGTGGTCGCGCATCCACGACTGGGTCTTGCACTTGGTGGTGAAGAAGACCTCGCAGCGGCGGCCGAAGACGGCCTGCACTCCGGCGAGGGCCCGCAGGTACCGCTCCTCGTCGGCGTACGCGTCCCACTTGAGGGCGTCGTCGGCCCAGCTGTAGGAGGCGAGCAGCACTCCTCCGTCGCTGCCCTCCATCGGGTGGGCGTGCTCGAAGTACATGAAGCGGTTGGCGTTGTCGCTGACCGAGCCGCCGCCGCGGACCCGGGCCGCCTCCGGATCGTCGACGGCGGCGGGGCGGAAGGCGGCGAAGCAGCTCTTGTACGCGTCGGGGACCGTCACCCCCAGGGCCTTGACGGACGGGTGCGCGCCGAGGTACCTGCCGTCGGAGACCCGGCCCGCACGGTACTTGTCGTAGAGGCCGTCCTCGATGGAGTCCAGCGCGTGCTCCCACTGCTCCTCGGTGAACTCCCACCAGCGCTGCGAGAACTCCAGCAGCACCTTGGTCGCCGCGTCGTAGTGCAGTTCCGTGACGGCCCGGCGCTTGCCGTAGCCGAGCGGAGGGTCGAAGGCCACGTGGCGCAGCCCGGAGAAGGGCACGGTGATGATCGCCTCGTCGCCCTCGAAGACCTCCGTGACCCCACCGTGGCCGGTCTGGCAGTCCTCGGAGACCGTGTGCACCCTCACCTTGCCGCCGCCGCGTTCGACGCGCACGGCCCGCCGGTCGAGCCGCACCCTGCCCTTCACGGGCGCGTACAGCGCGTCGACGAGCGACGCGGTGCCGCCCTTGATCTCCCAGAACCGGGTCTTCGGGTCGATCAGCGCGCTCGACAGGAAGCTGTGCAGGAACGACAGGTGCATGCGGGAGGTGAGGTTCTGGATGGTGCCGACCAGGTCGACGGTCCTCGTGTCCAGCCCGGCGACCTCGGTCAGGTACCGGTACATGGACCAGTGGCCGTATCTCTTCAGTACGTCCACCCACCCCTCGACGAGGGCCGCCCCCTCCTTGCCGCGGATGAGCCGGTGCGCGGGTTCGAGGGCCTCCGCGAGGATGGCGGAGGCGGTCTTCGTGCGGTTCGGCCCGGTGACGCCGAAGGTGTCGTTGACCCTCTCGGGGTTCTTCTCGTAGTCGGCCCGGCGCACATGGACGCCGTTGACGTGGATCCAGGTGCGGTTGGCGCGCTGGGCGGGGTTGTCGACGTCCACGTCCACCAGGAGGAACTCCTGGCGCGGCAGGTCGAACTTGTCGAGCAGTGCCATGAGCAGCGGATGGCTCTCGGGCAGTCGCATCGCCCCGCCCTCCGCGTACTGCCTGGGATCGGCGAAGGGCTGGGCCCCGTTCTCGTGACCGCCCTTGCGGAACGTCTTGATACGCCCCCCGACCCGGTTGCCGTTGGCCTCGATCACGACGACGTCGTGGCCCGCCCGGTTCAGCAGGTCGGCGGCGAGCAGCCCCGCGGGCCCGGCCCCGACGACCAGCACCCTCTTGGTCGCCCTGCCGCGGCTGGGCGGCAGTCCGTGCTTGACGACCTCCAGGTAGCGCGGGACGAGGGGCTCGTCGTGCTCGTCGTGGACGACGATGGCGCGCGCGACCGTGATGTAGGCGTCGTCGCCGACTCCGGGCGGGGTGGCGGCCGGTGCGGTGGAGGGTGCGGTGGCGGGGCTGAGCGCGGTCGCGGGAGCGGTGGCGGCGGCGGTGAGTCCGGCGGCCAGCACGGAGGCTCCGGCGGCGGTGACCAGGGTGCGGCGTGCGGGGAGCGGGCTGTCGGGCGAGGTACCGGCCGCGCGCCGCTCCCCGCTCGTGACGTCGTGTGTGCTCATGGCGCACCACTCTTGGCGTACGAACCGCACCCGGGAGGCGCCTTCACGCAGACGGGCATCCCAAACCACTCGACCGGTGACTGACGCCTCCGCGCGCCTTGACGCCCACGGTCGCCGGCCGCCGGCGGACGACCGCGGGCGTGGGACTCATCGCTGCCGGCTCGTGCGCGACTCGCCGTCCCGGACGGGGTGCTTGCTCATGATCGAGACGCGGTTGAAGGCGTTCATGGTGACGGCGGCCCAGACGACCGCGGAGATCTCTTCGCCGGACAGCGCGGACCTGGCCTCGTCGTACGCCGCGCTCTGGGCGCCCGCGTCCGCGGGGTGGGTGGTGGCCTCCGCCAGGGCGAGCGCGGCCCGCTCCCTGGGGGTGAACAGGTCGGTGTCGCGCCAGGCGGCCAGCACGCCCAGCCGCCGGGTGGTGTCGCCCGCCCGCAGCGCGGCGCGGGTGTGCAGGTCGAGGCAGTAGGCGCAGGTGTTGATCTGGGACACGCGCAGGTTGACCAGTTCGACGAGGATCCGGTCCAGTCCGGCCGCGGCGGCCGCCTCCCTCACGGTCTGCGCCGTGGCGGTCAGCGCGCGGTACGCGTCGGGGTGCTGCTTGTCGATGTGGACCCGGTTGCCCGGTCCCGCCGCTGCCGTGTCCGTCACATGTGCTCCTTCGCCGGGCGATCACTCGCTGAGGGTCCTATGATCGACGAGTGGATGTTGAAAGTCGAACGTTCCCTCGCGGGGAAGGCCGGGACAGTGAGTAACACCGAAGTGCGTCCCGCCGAGGTGAAGTGCGGGGGTCCGTCCGGCGGGGACACCTCCTCCGCCGTCGACGTGCTCACCGCACGGCAGGTCCCGCTGGGCGGCCCTCGCGCCATGTCCGTGCGACGGACCCTGCCCCAGCGGGCCCGCACCCTCATCGGGGCGTGGTGCTTCGCCGACCACTACGGCCCCGACGACGTCTCCGCCACCGGTGGCATGGACGTCGCCCCCCATCCGCACACCGGTCTGCAGACGGTCAGCTGGCTCTTCAGCGGGGAGATCGAGCACCGCGACAGCCTGGGCAGCCACGCCTTCGTCCGCCCCGGCGAACTGAACCTCATGACCGGCGGCCACGGCATCAGCCACTCGGAGGTGTCGACCCCCGGCACGACCGTCCTGCACGGGGTCCAGCTCTGGGTGGCCCTGCCCGGCGAACACCGCGATGCCGCCCGGGACTTCCAGCACTACGCCCCCGCGCCGGTGCCGCTGGACGGCGGCAGCGCCCGCGTCTTCCTGGGCACGCTCGCCGGCGACACCTCGCCGGTCCGCACCTTCACCCCGCTGCTCGGCGCCGAGCTGTCCGTCGACCCCGGTGCGACGCTGACCCTCGACGTCGACCCGGACTTCGAGCACGGGCTGCTCGTGGACACCGGCGACGTCCGCCTGGACGGCACCGCCCTGGAACCGGCCGAGCTGGGCTACACCGCACCCGGGCGCACGGTGCTCACCCTCGCCAACGAGGGGACGGGCACAGCGCGCCTGGTGCTCCTCGGCGGTCCGCCCTTCGGGGAGGAGATCGTCATGTGGTGGAACTTCATCGGCCGCTCGCACGACGACATCGTCCGCGCCCGCCAGGAGTGGCAGGACGCGTCGGACCGCTTCGGCCGGGTCGAGGGCTACCCGGGCGACCGCCTCCCGGCGCCCGCCCTCCCCAACGCCACCCTCACTCCGCGCGGCAACCCGGCTCCCCGGCAGCCCTGACCGGCGGGTCAGGGCTGCACGGGCAGCGTGCGGCAGTTGGAGCCGGCGGGTTTCCCGGCGAGGCGGTCGGTCAGCCAGGACACCGCGTCGTCCTGGTCGGTGATGAGCGGCGCCAGGTGGTTGGTGAGGATCTTGTCGCCGAGATCGGGCAGGAGGACGGGCTTGTAGGTGACGTCACCGCCCCTGCGGCACCAGTCCACCGCCAGCCGGCGGGACTGGGCGTGGGGGACGATGTCGTCCTGGACGCCGGTGGCCAGCCGGACCGGGCCCGTGGGGGTGAGGGCGCCGAGGCGCTGCTTGTCGAGCACCGCCTGGGCGCGGGGCTCACCCGCGAGGACCTCGGCGAGGGACTTCCCGCTCGACGTCCACTTCGTGCTCTTGGTGAAGCCGTAGCGGAGGATCGCGTCGCCCACGCAGGTGGTCGCGATGTCCTTCAGCGCGGCCCGTCCCGTCGCGTTGACGTTGGCCTCCACCACCTCGCGCAGGTCCGGCTCCGCCTGGGCGAACCCGTTGATCGACCAGCCCAGGGCGCCCGCCAGCGCGCTGCCGTCGATGCCCTTCATGACCTCCGTCAGGTCGGCGGGCGGCGCGCCGCTGTAGGTGCCGGCGAGCGGCACGTCGGGCGCGTACGTTCGCTGGAGTTCGGCCGCGGCGGCACTCGCGCCGCCGCCCTGGCTGTAGCCGTACAGGCCGACCCGGGAGCCGGCCGTGACGGACGCGCCCGGCACGGAGCGGGCGGCGCGTGCCGCGTCCAGCATGGCGTGCCCCTGGTCGAGGCGGTTCACGTAGGTGTGCAGCCGGTCGGTGGCGCCGAGGCCGACGTAGTCCGTGACGACGACGGCCGCGCCCGTGGCCAGCAGGCGGTAGACCGCGAGGATCTCATAACCGACGGACAGGGTCTGGCCGTTGAGGAGCAGCGGGTGCTGGAGGGAGAACGACGGCGCGCACTGGTCGCCCTGGCCCATGGTGCCCGAGCCCACCACGACCAGGGGGCGGGGGCCGTCGCCCTTCCATGCCGCGGACGGCTCGATGTAGGCGCCGGTGACCGCGACCCGCTCGCCGCCCGAGTCGGTGGACGTGTACATCAGGCGGGTGGCCGTGCCGGGGAGCGGGCGGCCGTCGAGACCGGGCAGTGCGAGGCCGAGAGGCAGAGGCTCGTGCCGGACCAAGGTGCCGTTTCCCGCGGGCAGTCCGGCGGGCGGGGTGTAGAAGGCGGGGATGGTCACGCCCCGGGACACCACGGGGTCGCTCGCGGCGGCGGGCGGGGCGGACGCGCAGACACAGGCGGTGGTGACGACGGCGGTCGTCAGCACGGTGCCGATACGGCTCACGGTTCACTCCTCGCTCTGCTGCAGGAAAGTGAACCGGAAACTAGCACTGCTTGGTTACTGCTGGTAACACCTGAGCAAGTTACGGGCTGGTAACTATTGCCTGCGCGGCACGCCGTCGCGGCGCACGGAAGGAGCGGGCCGCGCCGGTCGCCCGGCGGGCCCGCTCGCTCCGCGCCGTCCGCTCAGGCCGTGTGCAGCGTGAGGCCGTAACGGCTGAGGATCTCGTTGACCGGCTGGAACCACGTCTCGCCCCCGCCGGAGCAGTTGCCCCAGCCGCCGGAGGTGACGCCCTGCGCCTGGTCGCCGCTGATGAAGGAGCCGCCCGAATCGCCCGGCTCGGCGCACACGCTCGTCTTCGTCATCTGACGCACCGCGCCCTGGCTGTAGTTGACGGTTTCGTTCTTGGCCAGGACGGTGCCGCAGTGCCAGTGGGTCGTCGAGCCCGAGCGGCAGACGGAGGCGCCGATCGGCGCCTCGGCCGAGCCGCGCACCAGTCGGTCCGGGATGGTGCCCCAGCCGAGCACGACGGGCACCGTCCACCAGCCGCTGCCCACGTTGACCCACGCGTAGTCGTTCTCCGGGAACGAGGAACCCTGGAAGGTGCCGATGTGGGAGCCGTCCCAGCCCCTGACCGCCGAGCCGGTGCCGCCGCAGTGCCCGGCGGTGACGAAGCCGCCGTGGACCGAGAAGCCGATCGAGCAGCGGACGTTGCCGGTGTAGTAGGGGTCACCGCCCACGGTGCCCGCCGCGAAGGTCCGCGCGGCCGCTCGTACGGTGCGCACGGTGACCGGTCCGGCCTCGCGGGCCTCGGCGACGAACCGGCGGACGTCGGGGGCGGACCGCTGGCCGTGGACCACGTTCACCGCCACGGTGTTGGCGACCGGATCGACCGACCAACTGCTCACTCCGGCGGGGGCCTTCAGGCGGTCGATGCGCGACTTCACCGTGTCCAGCAGGCGTGCGCTGTGCTCCACGACGCGTACGCCCGCACCGGCCGAGCGCAGGGCGCGGACCGCCGAGGCGTCGGCGTCCGAGGTGACCGCGACGACGAGTTTCCCGCTCTCCGCCTCGAACCAGGCGCCGCCGTAGGCGGCTCCCGCCGTCCGACGGGCCTCCTGTGCCAGCTCGGTGGCACGGCGCTCCGCGGTGAGGCGCGCCTCCGCCTCGGCGCGGGTGAGCCCGAATTCCCGCTGCATCGCCCGGAGAAGGCCCGGGGAGGCCGACGCGGACCCGGTGGATGCGGCGGGGGCCGTGGGCGCGGCCGAGCCGGTGGTGTCGCTCGCCGCGGCGGGCAGGGCGCCGGCCGCGGTCCAGCCGCCGATCAGGAGGAGTGCGGCCGCGCAGGCCCGCGCGTACCTGTTGCGTGTCATGGAAGTCGCTGCCCTTCGTCGTTCCCGCGATGTGGGGGTGGAACAACCGCAGTCTGAGAGCGCTCTCATGGGATGTGGGCAGAGCCTAGCGGTGGATGGCTATCAGGTCCATGCCAATGCCGGAATCGCGCCGGGAACGGGGCGCCGCTGACGTGAACGGTGCGGGCGGGGGCGGCGCGAACTCCCCGCCGCCGCATCGGGCTCGGCCGGTTGCTCGGGGCCCGGGGCGACGCCGAGGGCGGGGATGCCGCCGGGCCGGGCGAGCGCCGCCGGCGTCGCGGAGGGGTCCGCCACGCACCCGCGGCCGGCACGGCGCCTTCCGCCCCGGCTCATCGGGGCATCCGCTCCCTTCCTCCCGGCCTGCGCGGGACGGCACCGGCCGACCGCGCACCGGTGCGGCTCCGGCCACCGTCCGGGAATGTGACGTCCCTCGCACGGGCGTACGAACTCGGCTCGCGTCCGGAAAAATTGTTATCCCGGGCCCACCGGCCGATCTCCCATGCAGCGGACAGCAACGTCCGGCGTCGAAGACGAGGAAACCTGCCATGAGCACAGAGCGCACGAGGGAGACGGCGGCACTGGTGACCGCTGCGCAGAGCGGTGACCCGGAGGCCCAGGATGCCCTGATCGGTGCCTACCTCCCGCTGGTCTACAACGTCGTGGGGCGCGCACTCGACGGCTCCGTCGACGTGGACGACGTCGTACAGGAGACCCTGCTGCGCGCACTCGACGCACTGGGCGGGCTGCGCGCTCCCGAGAACTTCCGCTCCTGGCTCGTGGCCATCGCGATGAACCAGGTCAGGGCGCACTGGCACGACCGGCAGGCGGCCCCGGGCGCCGTCGAGGAGGCCGAGGAACTCGCCGATCCGGGGGCCGACTTCGTGGACCTGACCATCGTGCAGCTGCAGCTGTCCGGCCAGCGTCAGGAGACCGCACGGGCGACCCGCTGGCTGGAACCCGACGACCGGGGACTGCTGTCGCTCTGGTGGCTGGAGTGCGCCGGTGAACTGACGCGCTCCGAGGTCGCCACCGCTCTCGACCTCTCGCCCCAGCACACGGCGGTCCGGGTGCAGCGGATGAAGGCCCAGCTGGAGGCCGCCCGGGTGGTCGTACGCGCACTCGACGCACGCCCGCGCTGTGCGGAACTGGCGGCGCTCCTGGGCCCTTGGGACGGGCGGCCCTCGGCCCTGTGGCGCAAGCGAATAGCCCGGCACGCGCGTGGCTGCTCCCGCTGCTCCGGCCTGTGGAGCGGGCTGATGCCGGCGGAGGGCCTGCTGGCCGGACTCGCCCTGGTCGCGGCGGCACCCGCCCTCTGGGACAAGGTGCTCGCCCCCGCGGCAGGGACGGCCGCCCCCCACGGGATGGTCCCGGCCGGCTCGGCGTCCCGGCCGGCATCCTCGCCGGCACCCGGCCGCCCGGTCCCGGCAGCCGGGCACCGTGCCGCCCCGGGCGGCCGGACGCCCTCCCGCAGCCAGGTACGCCGGCGTCGGCGCATCCGGCGTCGCGCCGTCGCCGGAGCCGTGGTGGTGTCCGGTGTCGTCGGCGGCGGCCTGTGGTACTTCGGCACGGACCCCGGTACCGCACCCGAGCGGGCGACCGCGGCGCCCACGGCCGGTGCCCACGCGGTGGACCACCCGGCGCCGAGCGCCGCCGAGGCGTCCGCGTCGGCCCTCAGGCCGCCGTCCGCGTCCGTGCCGGCCTCGCCGTCCGCGGCACCTTCCAAGAAGGCGACGCCTTCCCGGAGCCCCGCCGGGAAGAGCACGCCGACGGCCGCCCGGCCCCCCGCCCCCCGGCCGGCGCCGAGCGCATCCGCCACTCCACAGGCGCAGCCGGCGCCGACCGGAACCGTCGCGCAGGTCGTCGCCCTGGTGAACAAGGAACGGGCGGCCGCCGGTTGTGCCCCGCTCACCGAGGATCCGCAGCTGAACCAGGCCGCACAGGGCCACTCGGAGGACATGGCGGCGCGCGGCTTCTTCGACCACACCAACCCGGACGGTGCCGATCCCGGCCGCCGCACCACCGCCGCGGGATACGCGTGGTCCACCTACGGCGAGAACATCGCGCGGGGCCAGCAGACCCCGGAAGCGGTGATGGAGTCCTGGATGAACAGCCCCGGTCACCGCGCCAACATCCTCAACTGCTCGTTCGAGGACATCGGCGTGGGCGTCCACGACGGCTCGGGCGGACCGTGGTGGACGCAGAACTTCGGGGCCGAGCAGGGCGGCTGAGAGGACCGGCGACGGGGCACGGCCGTCGCGGCCGCGCCGGGCTCGGGCCGTCGGCCGGGCAGCACCCGGTCGCGGCGTCGAGTGGAGCCGTGCCGAGGGTCGGGGTGCCGCGTCGGGTCGTGACGGTCGAGCCGAGTCGCGTCGATGGTCGAGCCTCGCCCGGTCGATGGGTGAGCCGATCGGCGTGACCGCCGGGCAGCGTCCGTTCCGACGGTCGAGCCACGTCGGGGCCGACGGCCGCGCCGGGCCGACCGTGGCGCCGGCCGGGGTGTGGCCCGTCGACGCCACGGGCCCGGCCCCGTCGACGCCGGAGTCCCGGCGAGGCGCGGCCCGTTCCGCCACGCGGCGGCGGACCGCGCGCGTGGGAGCCGGTCCAGCCACGCGACGACCGGCCCACCACGGTTCGTTCACGTGACCGTCCGGAGCGCGCTCCGGTCGCCGTCGCAGCCCCGCTTCCCGCGAAAAATGTGGTGACGCGCCCCTGACAAGCAAGAATTTCCGTGGCACGCTGCGACACGCACGTCTGTCCGCACCGCTCTTCGTACCCCCACCCTGCCCGGACACCGACGTCGGGGCACGGCAGAAGGAGACATGCGTGAGACGCCATCGCACCGCCCCAGGCATCCTGCTGGCCCTGGCAGCCCTGCTCACCGGCGGCCTCGTCGAAGCCGGAACGGCCGCCGCGGCAGCGACGGACACCGATGCGGCCCCCTCGGGAGACTCCGTACCGGCCCGCACCGCCCCCGCCGCCGAACAGCACAGGGCCCGCACGTTCTGGACCGCCGAACGCATGCGCGGCGCCACACCCCTGGATCTCCTGGTGACCCCGCGGGCCGCCCAGCGGCTGAAGGCACCGCGGGCCGCCGAAGGGCGGACGACGACCGTCGCACCCACCGCCGCCCCCGCGTCCTTCCCGCAGGCCGGGGGCGCGTGGAGCGGTGGCGGCGCGGTCGTGAAGACGTCGGGCCGGGTGTTCTTCACGTTCCAGGGCCGCACCGCGTCCTGCTCCGGCAACGCCGTGACCAGCCAGAACGCCAGCACCGTCATCACCGCGGGCCACTGCGTCAAATACCAGGGCAGCTGGCACACCAACTGGGTGTTCGTCCCCGCCTACGACAACGGCAGCGCGCCCTACGGCCAGTGGACCGCGACCACCACGCTCACCACCCCGCAGTGGGAGGCGAACGAGGACATCAACTACGACGTCGGGGCCGCGGTCGTCGCTCCGCTGAACGGCCAGAAGCTCACCGCGGTCGTCGGCGCCCAGGGCATCCAGTTCAACGGCGGCTACAACAAGCCGATGTACGCCTTCGGCTTCCCGGCGGCCTCGCCGTACGACGGCTCGAAGCTGATCTACTGCAGCGGCAACAGCTCGAAGGACTTCCTGTTCTCCCAGGACCACAGCCTCGCCTGCAATATGACCGGCGGGTCGAGCGGCGGCCCCTGGTTCACCGGCTTCAGCGAGTCGACGGGCGCCGGTCTGCAGGTCTCTGTGAACAGCTTCGGCTACACGTTCCTGCCGAACCGCATGTTCGGCCCGTACTTCGGCAACGACGCGAAGGCCCTGTACGACAAGGCCCAGATCTCGTAGGACGCCCCGAAGTCCCGACGCCGGCCCGGGACCACCGGCGTCGCCTGGGACGACCAACGTCGGCCCGGGACCACAGCGTCGGCCCGGGACCGCCGACGTCGGTCCGGGACCACCGGCGCCGGCCCCGGGCCACCGGCGTCGCCCCGCAACCACCAGCGCCGGTCCGGGCGCACTCGGCGCCCGGACCGGCACGGACATGACTCACCGCCGTCGCGGCCGGCCTTCGTCCACGACGGGCCGGCCGATCGCCGTCACCCCTTCGCCCGGCCGGACTTCTCCAGCCGTCGGTGGTCCCCGCCCCGGTTGCGCAGGGGAGCCTCCGCCTCGGTGAGGACACGGTGCACGAAACCGTAGGACCGTCCGTGGGCCTCGGCGATGGCCCGTATGGACAGCCCCTGTTCGTACTGCCGCTTCATCTCGCGTGCGAGTTCCACCCGAGCCGTACCGGTGATCTGCTTCCCCTTGTCCACGACGCGTCTCCTTCGGTGATCGACGTGCGGCTGTGATCGTCGACTACCCAGGAGAGAGCAGAAGTCACCGGCACCGGCCCGGCCCGATCCGTTCAGCGGCCGGGGGCGGTCGTCCTGACGGGCGCGCTGCTGCGTCCCCGGCTCCGGCCGCTCAGCTCGGTGTCGAGCGTCTCCTGGGCCACGCGCATGCCCTCGGCGTGCACCGGGTCCTTCAGCCGCCTCCACATCTCGTCCTCGGGTACGTCCTCGATGTGTGCGACCACCCACCAGATGTTGCCGAAGGGGTCCCTGACACGCCCCCCGCGCTGGCCGAAGGCGTTGTCCGACAGAGCGGTGACCACCCGGCTGCCGGCCGCGACGGCCCGGGAGAACGCCTCGTCCGCGTCGGCGACGAACACGCGCAGCAGGCTCGGCAGGGCGGGCCAGTCGGCGCGCCGGTCGAAGGCCAGCACGACGGTGTCGCCGATCCGGATCTCGCCGTGACCGATCGAACCGTCCTCCGTGGGCACCCGGGCGAGTTCCTCGCCCCCGAACACCTCGGTCACGAAGTCGAGGAAGGCCCCCGTGTCGTCGGTGACGACCCAGGGTGCGACGGTGGTGTAGCCCTGGGGTGCCGTGCTCGTCTGCCCGGTCATGGCGGTCCTCCCGTTGGTGCCGACTGGTGATGACGACGGTAGGCACCGTGTAGGTCAGGAACTGTCCTATGCGTCAGGGCGCGGTCAGGGCCATGGCCCCAGCACTTCCACGGACCCGGTCCCGGTGTCGTAGCTGCGCAGGGTCGTGAGCCGGACCGACGGCGGCGGCGCCGGCAGCAGTTCGACGACCCGCCGGCCGGCGAAGACACCGGCCCGCCTGGTCCGGCCGAGGGTGATGTGCGGCACCCAGCGGTCGGGCTCGTGGAGGGGATTGAGGCTGCCGGGCGGACTGTCCGACGCCACCGCTTGCCACACCCTGCGCTGCAAGCCGGCCAGCGCGCGGTCGCGGTCCAGCGCCCAGGCCAGCACCGAGGCGGGCCGCTCGAAGTGGACCACGCCGGCGCACCGCACCGGCAGCGGCAGGGCGGCGGCCACCTCGGCGAGCTCCCAGCGGATCGGGGCGGTCAGCTCCGCACAGGTGGCCAGGGTGACGTGCGGGCTGTTGGCCGGCGAACGGTGACGCGCCAGGCTGGGCAGCCCCGCGTCCGCGAGCCTTCGCCAGGCCTCCCGGACCGCCAGCTCTGCCGCCGCGTCCAACAGGAGCTCGACCGTGCGCACCGCCGCAGCCTACCGGCGGCCGCTCCGACACGCCCGCCGGACGGGCGCCGGGCCGGGACCGACGGACGCCCGTCCGTAGACCGATGGCACCGCCACCGACGCCGTCGGGCACCTCCCGCGTGCTGCGGCACACCCGGTCGGCCGTCGAGCCGTTCACCGGTCCGTGCATACGGCCGCCGATCCCGGGCAACAGCACTGCATCGGCTCGGCTTCCCCCTCCGAGCGCGTCGGTCCCGCCGCCCTCCCCCCGGCGGCGGGACCGCTCACCTCCGGCCCTCCGCCGCCGGAACGCGGCTGTGCGGAGCCGTACTCGACGCGGCCCACGCGCACGGGCCGTCCCGGGTGACCTCGCCGCTCGCCCGGGCGTCAGTCCCATGAGTTGAAGAGCACTCCGCCCAGTGTGGTGATGCCGTAGAAGCGGACTTCGCGCCACTCACCCCGGGTGAGGACCGACGTGTCGATGTCCGCGAGCGGCGCGGTGAGCTCTGTGCGATCGAGCACCACGAACCCCGGGTCGGTGAAGGCGTGGGCCCATGGTGGCGGTGCGCGGAACTCCTCGGTGTACCAGTCCCGGCGTTCCTGGGCGAAGGCGATCCAGGGATGGTGGGCGTGACACAGGATGATCCACTCACGTGCGCCCTCGGTGACCGCCGCGGTGTGGAACGTGCGGGGGTACGTCCGCTCCTCCAGTTCGCCCACCTGACCGCCGGCCGCCCGGGCGGCCGCGTACAACGCCGACCGGAGCGCCCGGAGGTCGGTTTCCGGTAGCGGTCCGTCCTCCGTCCGGAAGAAACCCGTGGCGCCCCGCGGCAGCGTGAAGGCCGCCTTCTTCTCCATGGCCACGCGGCTCACGCCGCCGGGGAGCGCACGCGGTCGTACACCACGGCGATCTCACCCAGTTCGCCGGTCTCCTGGTGGGTGAGCTTCCAGCGGGAGGCCGGCAGACCGTCCTCGAACAACCGCTGCCCGCCGCCGGTGATCTCGGGGCAGATCATCAGGTACAGCCGGTCGAGCAGGTCGGCGGCGAGGAGCGACCTGATGACGCTCGCACTGCTGTTGACGAGGATGTCGCCCCGTCCGGTGGCCTTGAGTCCCGTGACGACGTCCGCCGCGGGGGCGTCGACCACCCGGGTGCGCTCCCACGGAGCCTCGGTGAGGGTGCTCGACAGGACCACCTTCTCGGTGTCCACGAGCCACTTCGCGTACGCACGGTCACGCGGGTCGGCGTTCTCGTCCGCGGCGACCATGGGCCAGTACCCCAGGAAGCCTTCGGCGTTGAGCCGGCCCAGCAGTGCCGTGCCCGCTCCCTCGTGGATGCGGGCGAGATGGTTCCGCGCGGTCTCGGTGACCGCGTACGGGACGATCGCGCCCAGGTCACCGGGGCCGCCGGGCCCGTGGTAACGGCCGTCCAGGGTCAGGCTGATGTTCGCGCGGACTCTGCGCCCGGTCGGGTCGGTCATGGCTGTGCTTCCCTTCGGTCGTCGGATGGGGCGGTGGTGCGCCGGGACGCGCCGACGGCGTCGGCGAGGTTGTCGAGCACCTGGGTCCAGCCGGTCTCGATGCCGGCGACGGACGGCACGGCGTCGACGGCCGTCCCGGTGATCCGCAGGACGAGGAGCAGGCGGGTGCCGCTCTCGGCGTCGGTGAGTGTCAGGTCGTGGTGACCGGTGAACGCCACGGTGCCGGCCTCGATCACCGACAGGTCGAACACGAGGCGTTCCGCTTCCGCGGCGGCGTGCACCCGGCCCTCCGCGTGGTACCGCCCCTCGGGGTCGCGGTAGTCGAGGACGACGCGGCCACCGGGCCTCGGCTCCAGGACACAGTCGGTGACCGTCAGCGGCGGCGGGGCCCACCAGGACGCCAGCAGGCCGGGGTCGGTCCAGTGGCGCCAGACGACGTCCCGGGGCGCGGCCAGCACGCGCTCGAACGTGAAGGCACGGCCGTCGGCCCAGCGTTCCCGGTCCGCGATCGTGGAGTCCGCCTCGACGGCGGCGAGATATCGGGTGATGACATCGCGGTCGCCCGCGTGCGCCTCGGTGGTCCGGGCCAGTTCCCGCAGGCGGCGCCCCAGCGCGGCGAGGGGCGCCGCCTCGACCGCGTAGACCCGGCGCTGCCCGAGGGGGAAGACGGTGACCAGGCCCGCGCGGGCCAGGGTCTGCAGGTGCTTGGTGGTCTGCGGTTGCCGCAGTCCGGCCAGCTCCGCCAGTTCCCCGACGGAGCGGGGCCGCTCGGCGAGAAGCTCGACGATGCGCCACCGCGCGGCGTCTCCCAGCGCTGATGCGATCCGTTCCATGAGGTGAAGTATTCCTCTCAAGGAATATGACCGTCAAGGAATATGAGGGGTGTGGACGTGACCGGCGCGCGATGCGCCGCCTGGTGTACCGGTGCACCGGTCCGCCGGGCCCGAGCGCCGGGCGCGCTCCCGTCGCACCGTTCCCGTCGAATGCCTATACGGGCGTCCTCGCGCCGGTGTACGGTCTCGGGCCGATGGGTTTTGGGAGCGCTCCCATTCCGATTCCGCTTCGCATGAGGAGGAACCCTGTGAAACGCACTCTCGCACTACTGGCGACCTGCGCCACGGCCCTGGGTCTGACGACGCTGGCCACTCCGCAGGCGGAGGCCGCCACCGGCTGCAAGGTCGAATACACCGTCACCAACCAGTGGTCGGGCGGCTTCCAGGCCGGTGTGAAGGTCACCAACCTGGGCGACCCCGTCAGCGGCTGGACGCTCAAGTTCAGCCTGCCGGACGCGGGGCAGAAGGTCGTCCAGGGCTGGAACGCCACCTGGTCGCAGTCGGGCTCCGCCGTCACCGCCGCCAACGTGGACTGGAACCGCACGCTGGCCACCGGCGCGGCGACGGACCTGGGCTTCACGGGCACCTTCGCGGGCGCCAACCCCAAGCCCACGGCCTTCACCCTCAACGGTGTCGCCTGCACGGGCTCGGTCGGCGGCGAGGAGCCCCCGCCCGACCCGGATCCCGACCCCGACCCGGGTACCCCCGTCGGCATCAACGGGCAGCTCCGCGTCTGCGGTGTGAACCTCTGCAACCAGTACAACCGCCCCATCCAGCTGCGCGGCATGAGCACGCACGGCATCCAGTGGTTCAGCAAGTGCTACAACAACGCGTCCCTGGACGCGCTGGCGAAGGACTGGAAGTCGGACCTGTTCCGCATCGCCATGTACGTGCAGGAGCAGGGCTACGAGACCGACCCGGCCGGCTTCACCAGCCGCGTCAACAGCCTGGTCGACATGGCCGAGGCCCGCGGCATGTACGCGCTCATCGACTTCCACACCCTGACGCCCGGCGACCCGAACTACAACCTCGACCGCGCCAAGACGTTCTTCGCCTCCGTCGCGGCCCGCAACGCCGTCAAGAAGAACGTGATCTACGAGATCGCCAACGAGCCCAACGGCGTGAGCTGGACGGCCATCAAGAACTACGCCGAGCAGGTCATCCCGGTGATCCGGGCCGCCGACCCGGACGCCGTCATCATCGTCGGCACCCGCGGCTGGTCCTCGCTGGGCGTCTCGGACGGCTCCAACGAGACGGAGGTCGTCAACAACCCCGTCAACGCCACCAACATCATGTACGCGTTCCACTTCTACGGCGCGAGCCACAAGGACAACTACCGCGCCACGGTGAGCCGGGCGGCCGCCAGACTGCCGCTGTTCGTGACCGAGTTCGGCACGGTGAGCGCCACCGGCGGCGGGACGATGGACCGGGCGAGCAGCGTGGCCTGGCTGGACCTGCTCGACCAGCTGAAGATCAGCTACGCGAACTGGACGTACTCCGACGCCAACGAGAGCAGCGCGGCCTTCAAGCCCGGCACCTGCAACGGCACGGACTACAGCAGCAGTGGCGTGCTGACCGAGTCCGGGGCACTGCTCAAGAGCCGGATCAGCACCGCCGACTCCTTCCCGACCGGCTGACGGCCGGCTGACCCCCGGACCTCGGGCGCGAGGGAGCGCTCCCACAATGGGAGCGCTCCCGATGGGCAGGGCGGCAGCTCCACGGACCCGCCTGTTCCTCCGTCCGGGGGTGCCGGTCGACTCGCCGGTTCACCCGTTCGGCGGTGAACGATCAGATCGCGGGCAGACGCCGTGCGTGGTCTTCGTTCCGATACCGAGGGAGGGCTGAGACCGGTGGCCGTGCCCGAGCGCCCCAGGCGCTTCCCCTACCGTGAGCGCCCCTTCGACCTGCGGGCGACCGCTGTCTTCTTCGTCCTGAGCGCCCTGGTCCTGGTGCTGCTGGGGCTGTTGGCCCGCGCGGCCGTCGACGCGGCCGAACGGCGGCCCGCCTGGGTGGTGATCCTGTCGCTCGGCGGTGTCGCGTGCGTCCTGGTGTGGCGGCGCAACCGGAGGCGGGTGTCGGTGTCCCGCATCGCCCGCCGCACCACCGAGGCGCTGGAGGAGGGCGCGGCGACCGTGCTGGACGTCCTGGAGGACGACGACGCCCACCACGGCGGGACCCGCGTCCTCGTCCCGGACCGCAGCGGAGGGGCCGCCGTCGCGGGCGGCCTCGGCGAGGAGCGGACCCTGGTCCTCGGTCACGTCGACTACGCCGCGCTGAGCGCCGACGGGTTCGAGCAGGCCGTGGCGGACCTGTGTGCGCGAGACGGCTGCACACAGGTCGAGGTCGTGGGCGGGGCGGGGGATCTGGGCGCCGATGTGCTGGCGTGGGCGCCCGACGGCCGCCGCGTCGTCATCCAGTGCAAGCGCTACGGCGACGACAACAAGGTGGGTTCGCAGGACCTGCAGCGCTTCGGCGGCACCTGTTACACCGTCCACGAGGCGGACGTGGCCATCGTCGTGACCACCAGCGACTTCACCGCACCGGCCGAGGAGTACGCCGCCCAGTGCGGCATAGTGTGCGTGAACCACGAGGGGCTGCGGGCCTGGAGCGAGGGGCGGGCGGCGGGGCCGTGGGCGGGTGTACCGGACGGCGGCGCCGGCGAGTGCGTCTGAGCCCCGCCCGGCCGGGCGAGGCCCCTCCCGCCCTCGGGTGCCGGCGTCGTCACGCCTCGCCGGGACCGGGATGCGCGGGCCGGTGGTGGTCCGTCAGCACGGTGAGCAGGCGGGTGAACTGGACCTGCTCGTCCGCGGTGAGGGGGGCGAGGAGCTCGCGCTGGGCCTCGGTGATGAGTGTGTCGAGGCGTTCCAGGCGGCGGCGGCCGGCTGGGGTCAGGGTGATGACGTTGCGCCGCCGGTCGGCGGGGTCGGGGTCGCGGCGGATGCAGTGGGCGTCCGCGAGTTCGTTGAGGACGGCGACCATGTCGCTGCGGTAGATGCCGGTGCGGCGGCTGAGTTCGGCCTGGCTGGCGGCTCCGGCCTCCGCGAGCGCGACCAGTACGGCGAAGTGCCACTTGTGGGCGCCTTCGGCGGCCAGGCGGTCGCCGACGAGCCGGTCGGCGACGAGCGAGGCCCCGGCGAGCAGGCGGCTGGGGATGCCGCGCAGCCGCGCGGGGGTGGCGGGTTCGTGGTTCGGGCTCATGACGGAATCCTACGCCCCTTGCGTTAGCGCCACTAACGGTCTAGCTTCATTAGCGTCACGAACGTTCGTGGCGCTAACGGACTTGTGCGGCACACCTCCCTGGAGCAAAGACCATGATCCAGCCGTTCCGCATCGACATCCCGCAGGCCGACCTCGACGACCTGACCGACCGCCTCGCCCGCACCCGCTGGCCCAACGAGGTCGCGGACGCCGGATGGGAGTACGGCTTCCCGCTGGCCCGGCTGAAGGAGCTGGCCGAGTACTGGCGCACCGGCTACGACTGGCGCGCGCACGAGGCGGAACTCAACGAACTGCCGCACTTCACGACCGAGATCGACGGACAGCGCATCCACTTCGTGCACGTCCGATCCCCGAAGCCGGACGCGCTGGCACTGATCCTCACCCACGGCTGGCCCGGTTCCTTCCTGGAGTTCCTCGATGTGATCGAGCCGCTGTCGCGGGACTTCCACCTGGTGATCCCGTCCATCCCCGGGTACGGCTTCTCGGGGCCCACCGACCGGCGCGGCTGGGATATCGTCCGCGTCGCGCGGGCCTGGGCCGAGCTGATGCGGCGCCTCGGCTACGAGCGCTACGGCGCGCAGGGCGGCGACCTCGGCTCGGGCATCTCCCTGGCCCTCGGCGGGCTGGCACCCGAGCAGGTCGTCGGAGTCCACGTCAACTACCTGCCGACACGGCCGGACCCGGACGCCGGGATCCACCTGTCCGCCGCGGACGAGGCCCGACTGGACAAGGTCCGGGAACTGATGGCGAACCGCCCGCCGTACCAGGCCCTGCAGTCCACCACCCCGCAGACCATCGGCTACGCGCTGACCGACTCACCGGTGGGCCAACTGGCCTGGATCGCCGAGCGCTTCGCGCACTGGACCGACCCGCGCTCACCCGTCGGCGACGACCGGATGCTCACCGACGTCTCGCTGTACTGGCTGACCGCCACCGCCGCCTCCTCGGCGCGCCTGCACCGCGAGGCGCCCCGGCGGCAGGAGCCGTGCCCGGTGCCCCTGGGCGTCGCGGTGTTCGCGCACGACATCACCCAGCCGGTGAGACCACTGGCCGAGCGCCGCTACGACATCAGGCACTGGTCGGAGTTCGAGCGCGGCGGCCACTTCGCCGCGATGGAAGTCCCCGGCCTGCTGGCCCAGGACATCCGGGACTTCTTCCTCGCCACCGGGACGTCTCACGCCGGGTGAAGGACCCGGAAGCGCTCCGGCTGCTCCGGGTCCCGGTCGACGACCTGGACCGGCGGCCAGGCCCACTGCCAGACGCCGGCGCCCGGCACGCGGGAGAACCGGATCGCGCCTCGGGTGCCGTCGACCGCGACACGCGGCCAGGCCTCGGCGACGCTCACCGGGTCCGTGTCGTGAGCACGCATCAGGGCGGCGAGGACGAGGACCGTGTCGTAGCCCTCGAAGGCGACGAAGGAGGGCGCCGCGGCCAGTCGCTCGCGCAGCGACGCCTCGACTCGCGCGCCCAGCGGGGTGAGCCGCTCGGGAAGGTACCGCAGGAACGGGACCGCCGCGCCCTCGTCGCCCAGCAGCGCCGCCCATTCGGCGAACTCCGGCTGCCCGGCCGGAGCGCCGATCAGCAGCTCGGCGAGGCGCTGGTCGCGGCGTACGGCCCTGACGACCGGCACTGCCGGATCAGGGTGGCCGGCCAGCAGCACAAGGGCGGTCGCGCCGTCGTCGACGAGCGCGTCGCACACGTCCGCCGGGCCGAGCGCGCCCAGGTCGAGTTCGGCGACGGAGCCGCCGCTCGCGGCGAACCGGTCCCGCAGAACGCGGACGCCGGACGCCCAGTAGACGCTCGTCTGGACCGCCGCCGCGATGCGGCGGTGTCCCGCGCCCAGCAGGAAGTCGGCGTAGATCCGCCAGCCGTGGGACTGCGCCGGGCACAGGCGTGCCACCCGGTCCGTCGGCCGCTCGGTCAGCGCGTCGAGCACCGCCGACGAGCAGAGGAACGGCAGGCCCAGCGCGTCGGCCCGGGCGGCGGCGGCTCGCGCGACGACGCTGTGGTACTCCCCGGCCAGGGCCGTCACGCCCAGGCCGGCCAGCTCGTCCACGGCCGCCGCGGCCCTCGCGGGGTCCCCCGCGGTGTCCCGCACCACCAGCTCCAGTGGCCTTCCGGCGATGCCGCCCGCGTCGTTGACCTCGCGAACGGCCAGCTCGAGTCCGGCGAGCAGGTGCCGTCCCGCCTCCACCCAGCCGGGGCGGGTGAGCGGGACGAGGGCGCCGATCCGTGGTTCGGGAGACACGAGCGAACACCTCGGCAAGTCAAGATCGTCGGGACGGGCAGCCTACCCGTCCGCGGGTCCGCGAGCCAGGGCCTGCCGCACTTCCCACGGCCTCGCGGCCCGCGCCCGCGTGCCTGCCACCAGCACCGGCCCCGGTCCCGGCGCGGTCCGTCACCGGCACCTTCCGCCGGCTGCCGGCGCCCCGCACGGAAGGCAACGACGACTCCGAGCCCCCTCG
Source organism: Streptomyces glaucescens (assembly GCF_000761215.1). Classification (GTDB taxonomy): domain Bacteria; phylum Actinomycetota; class Actinomycetes; order Streptomycetales; family Streptomycetaceae; genus Streptomyces; species Streptomyces glaucescens_B. The sequence goes on from NZ_CP009438.1 coordinate 7,052,263, forward strand.
GCCTGTCAGCCGCGGCCCGCGTCGACCACGTCGGGTACCGAGGGCGGGGGCGCCTGCCGTGGAACGGTGAGTTCCGCGTCGGGCGCGGGGGCGGCCTCCGGCTCCCACCCGGCGGTGGTCCGCACATAGCCGTAGATCACGGAGACCATGGCCAGCAGGAGGAGCGGGCCGTAGAGCCACGGGTGCCCGGCCATCTCCATCGGCAGGAAGCGGTACGACGCCAGCAGGGCGACGAACACCGTCGCGCCGTACCCGGCCAGCCGGAGCCCCGACCGGTCCCAGCCGCGGTCGTAGGAGCGCAGGGCCGCCTCGACGGTGAGCACGAACACCACGCCGGCGATGAGGTCGGCGCCGTAGTGGTAGCCGAAGCCGAGGGTGGCGCAGAGCGTGGCCACCAGCCAGAACGTGCCCGCCCAACGCAGGGCGCGCGGGCCCCTACGGGTGTGGAGGAAGATCGCGGTGGCCCACGCCGTGTGCAGGCTGGGCATGCAGTTGCGCGGGGTGAGTTCGTCGAACGGGATGGGGTGGGGAATGCTGAGCGGTGGCGGCGTCGTCGGCCAGAGTTCGGCCACCGCCCACTGCCGGGTGGGCCAGGCGTCCGCCCACACACTGACCGCGGCCCAGTGCTCGGTGCCGGTGCCGTAGGCGAAGATCGGTCCGACCACCGGGTAGACCATGTAGATCGCCGGTCCCAGGAGGCCGATCATCAGGAAGCTGCGCACCACGTGGTGACGGGGGAAGCGGCGTTCGACCACCACGTTGCGCAGTTGGTACAGGGCGACGAGGACACCGGCCACCGGGAGCTGCCCGTAGACGAAGTCGAGGAAGTTGAAGCCGATCGCGCCCGTCGCTTCGACGGCCCGCCCCACCAGCCAGGACGGATCGCCCAGCGCGTGATCGGCGACCGCCACGTAGGGGTCGAGCACGTCCGGGCGGGTCTTCGCGGTGATGAGCAGCCAGGTGTCACCGGTCTTGCGGCCGGTCATCAGCAGCAGTCCGAGAGCGACGCCCTTCAGCAGCAGGGCGCGTTCCCGGCCGGTACGGCGGGTCACGGCGAGGACCGCGCAGCCCAGCATCACCCACAGCGCGCCGTTGCCGAAGGGATGGCCCTCGGTGATCTCGATGCCGGCCGCCCATCGGACCACCGAGAAGGTGACGTCGATGCCGATGGCCGCGGCGAGTGCGACGAACCGCTGCCGCCAGGTGAGCACCACCATCATCAACGCCATGCTGGCGTACAGCAGGCCACCCGATTTCGGCGGCAGTATCACCTCTCGCGCCTGGTTGGTGATCGGCCCCGACACCCCGTAGTGCCGCGCGGCCGTCTCCAGTGCGACGAGGAATCCCAGGGTGACCACGCTGGCGGCGGTCCACAGGACCACCCGGGGCCCACGCCATGCGGAGAAGGTGTTTCTGCCTTTGCTGCGCGAAAACACCCGCGATGCCATAGGTATCAATTGTTCGACCAATTTTCCGGTGAGGACGGGTAACGGGGGGTGTCGTCGCGAGTTCGAACATGTTAACGGAGGAGGGGGTGGCGGGGACCCCGGGGCGCGGCATCCCCGACCGCACCCGAACCCCACGGTCGTCTTCTCAGAGGGCGGACGGGCCGCCACGGTTTCACAGCCGGGCGAACGGTGCCCGGCGCCACGGCTCCGTTGCGCCACCCGGTGGCCGCCCCGCGTCACCCTGCCGGCCGCGCGCACCGGCGTGGCGGTGTCCGGGGCGGTGATCGCGGTGATTGGCTTCAGCAGGCGCCGGCGGCAGGAGGCTGACGTTCCAGCCGACTCCCGGGGAAGCGTGATCGACATCGTCATCCCGGGGTACTCGGTCGCAGGTCGTCACGTACCGGGCACCGCCCGGACGTCACCTGCGGACAAGGAGGCTTCACCTCGTGACCGAGCAGCAGCAGGACCCCACCGAGCAGCACCCCCAGCCGGACTTCCCCGACCAGGAACAGCCGCACCCCGGCTGGACCGGGCCCATGGACCCGCCCCCGGACCACGGCGAGGAGTCGTACCGCGGCAGCGGCCGGCTGACGGACCGCAAGGCCGTGATCACGGGCGGCGACTCCGGCATCGGACGGGCGGTCGCGCTGGCGTTCGCCCGGGAGGGCGCCGACGTCCTCATCGCCCACCTGGAGGACGAGAAGGACGACGCCGCCGAGACCGTCCGGCTGGTCGAGGAGGCCGGGCGGCGCGCCGTGGCCGTCTCGTGCGACGTGCGCGCGGAGGAGAACTGCCGGGCCCTGGTCGACCGGGCCGTGGACGAGTTCGGCCGGATCGACATCCTGGTGAACAACGCGGCGTACCAGATGTCGCAGCCGGAGGGCATCGAGGCGATCTCCACCGAGCAGTTCGACCGGGTGATGCGCACCAACCTGTACGGCATGTTCTGGCTGTGCAAGTTCGCGCTGCCGCACATGCGCGAGGGCGGCAGCATCATCAACACCACCTCGGTGCAGGCCTACAAGCCCAGCCCGCACCTGCTGGACTACGCGACCACCAAGGGCGCGATCGTCACCTTCACCCAGGGGCTCGCGCAGATGGTGATCGAACGGGGCATCCGCGTCAACGCCGTGGCGCCGGGCCCGGTGTGGACACCGCTGATCCCGGCGACCATGCCGGACACGCAGGAGTTCGGCAAGCAGGCGCCCATCGGGCGGCCCGCCCAGCCCGCCGAGATGGCCCCCGCGTACGTCTTCCTCGCCTCGCAGGAGGCGTCGTACATCACCGGGGAGATCGTCAACGCGACGGGCGGCACCCCGCTGCCGTAGCGAGCGCGCCGGGACCGGCCGGGGGTACGCGTCACGGCGGTCGCCGGCGCGTACCGCCGCCGGGGCAGCGACGGGCCCGGCGACGACGGGGAGGAACCCGTCGTCCACGCGATCACCACGATGCCGGCGGCCTCGTGCGGGTGGCCGGGATCGAGCTCGCTCCCCGCGGGCCGACCGCCGGCCGCGAGGGCGGCCGGGTCCGCGCGGGGGATCGCACGGTGACGAACCGCGGGTCCGCGGCCCCGCGCGACAGACGGCGCCGCACGTCCTTCAATGGAGAGGTGAGTCCTCTCGCATGGATCGCCGCGGCCGGGCTGACGGCGCTGCTGGGCGTCACCGCGCCGGGACCATCCCCGCCCCCGCCCCAGCCGCCGCCCCAGCTCGACGACGCGGAGGTGCGGCGGGCCGTGGACCGGCTCGACGGTGTGGTCGAGGCGGCCATGCGGCGCACCGGGGCGCCCGGCGTGGCCGTCGCCGTCGTCCACGACGGGAAGGTGCTCCACCTGAAGGGGTACGGGGTGCGGATGGCCGGCGAGCGGGCGCCCGTCGACGCCGACACCGTCTTCCAGCTCGCCTCCGTCTCGAAGCCGATCGCCTCCACCGTCGTGGCCGGAGCCGTGGGTGTCGAAGGCTGGTCCGAGCCGGTCGCCCCGAACGTGCCGGACTTCCGCCTGAAGGACCCCTGGGTCACCTCCCACGTGACGGTCGCCGACCTCTTCTCCCACCGCAGCGGCCTGCCCGACCACGCCGGGGACCTCCTCGAAGACCTCGGCTACGACCGCGCGTACATCCTGTCCCACCTGCGCCACGAGCCCCTGGCGCCGTTCCGCGCGAGCTACGCCTACACCAACTTCGGCCTGACGGCCGCCGCCCAGGCCGTCGCCGACGAGAAGGGCGTGCCCTGGGAGAAGCTCGCCGCCGACACCCTCTACAAGCCGGCCGGCATGGACTCCACCAGCTCCCGCTTCGAGGACTACGAGAAGGCCGCCAACCGGGCCCGCGGCCACGTCAGGAGCGCCGACGGCACCTGGCAGCCGGAGTTCCTGCGGAACCCGGACGCGCAGTCCCCCGCCGGCGGCGTCAGCTCCACCGCCCGCGACATGGCGGCCTGGCTGCGGCTCCAGCTCGCCGACGGCAAGCTCGACGGCAAACAGATCATCGACGCCGAGGCCCTGGAGCGCACCCACCGTCCCGAGTCGGTCACGGGCCCGCCCCAAGCCCCGGCCGGCCGCACCGCGTTCTACGGCCTGGGCTGGAACGTCAGCTACGACGACGAGGGGCGGCTCCGGCTCTCCCACACGGGAGCGTTCGCGCAGGGCGCGCACACCAATGTCACCATGCTGCCCGGCGAGCGGCTGGGCATCGTCGTCCTGACGAACACCTCACCGGCCGGGGTCGCCGACGCCGTCGCCCTCGACTTCTTCGACATCGCGCAGACGGGCGAGGTCAGCCGCGACTGGATCCCCCTCGTGGACGCGTTGTACCAGCAGGAGGCGGACGCGGACCGGTCGAAGACCGACTACGCCCACCCGCCTTCCGGCGCCGCCCCCGCGAAGGCCGCCGGCACCTACGCGGGCACGTACGCGAACGACTACTACGGGCGCGCCCGGGTCGTCGCGGGCGACGACGGGGCCCTGACGCTGGAACTCGGCCCGAAGCCCCAGACGTACCGCCTCACCCACTACGACGGCGACACGTTCAGCTTCCGGACCGCGGGCGAGAACGCCGTCGGTCCGACCGGGGTCACCTTCACCCCGGACGGGAAGTCGTTCACCGTCGAGTACCTGGACACCGAGGGACTCGGCACCTTCACCCGGGCCGGCGCGACCCCCAGGTGACCGCTCGCCCCGCCCCGGCGCTCCCGGAACGCCGGGGGAGGTGACCGGCCGGGCCGGTGGACGGCCGTTCTGGCGCGGTGGCTCACGCCGGCTCTTCCGCCAGGGTGTCCGCCACGTGGCCGGCGCGCCGCGGCAGCCGGTCGGGCCGCGCGTCGCCGAGCAGGTGATCACCGTGGGGGACCGCCCGGCCCCGTCCACGACCGTGATGCGCGGTGCGGGACCGGCGAGGTCCACCGGCCGGGCGAAGTCGCGGGCGGCGTCCGCCCCTTCGGCGCGCCGGGCCATGATGTCCCGTACCGGCGTCGGCAGGTGCGCCCGGTCCAGGCGGAACGGGCCGCTGACGGTGGCGGCCGCCGCCACGCGCGGCTCCAGCGCCGTCCGTGCGAGGCGTGGCGAGTCCGCCCGTCCGGGCCGGCCGTCCGTGCGAGGCGTGGCGAGCCCGCCTGCCACGAACCGGCCGGCGCCCGCCCACCGCCCTTCCGGCCGGGAGGCGGGGCGGGAGCCGGCGCGGGCCGGCCGCACCCGCGGCGCGGCCGAGCCGTCGAGCGCGAGGAATGAGTACGAGGACTCAGGACCGGGCGGCGCCTGACGACGAGGATGGAGGGCGACACACCGCCGACACCTGGAGACCGCTCCGTGCTCAGCCGCCTCGCCGACCTCGTGGTGCCCGCCTTCGGCCGACTGTCGGTGACCACCGACCCCGCGACCGACCTCGCGCCGGGCAGCATCATCGCAGCGAACCACACCTCGCTCGCCGACCCCGCCGTCGTGCTCGCCGCCCTGCGCCGCGTCGGCGTCGAACCGGTCGTCATGGCGACGGCGGGCCTGTGGCGCGTGCCGGTGCTCGGGCGTGCCCTCGTACGAGAGGGCCACGTTCCCGTGCACCGGGGCGACCGGCGGGCCGCGACCGCGCTCGACCTGGCGGCGCAGGCCCTCGAACGGGGCCGGTGCGTGCTCATCTACGCCGAAGGCGGTCTGCCCCGCCGCAGGGACGCCGCGGAAGCGGCACCCGGCGGATTCCGCAGCGGTCTCGTGCGGCTCGCCGAGCGCGCCGGCGCGCCCGTCGTGCCGGTGGGCCAGGCCGGTGCCCGCCGGATCACCTCCGGCAGCGCGGCGAAGCAACTCGCCGGCCTGGCGACGGCGCCCGTCCGGCGTCCGCGCCTGCACGTCCACATCGCCGCCCCGCTGGTCCTGACCGGGGACGCCGCGGAACGCACCGCACGGGCCCACGCGGCGGTGACCGGGGCGTGGCGGACGGCGGCCGCGCACCTGGGCGAACCCGCGGCGCTCGCGGCCGGGCGACGCGGTGACGACCGTCCGTCCCACGGCTCGTCACTCGTCCCGCCCGCCCCGCGCGGGCCCGTGGGCGAAGCGGGTTCCACGCCCCGGCGGGACGCCGCCTGACCCGCTCTGCGCCGCCCGAAGTCCCGTTCCGCAGGGCGGAGGTGACGGCCGGTCACGTCGCCGGTGCCCGCGTCACCCCTTACCCGGACCGGGTGAGGAATCAGACTCAGGTCGCACACCCGTCGCGACCTGAGGCGGACGCCACGACCGGAGGCGGCTGCCTAAGGTCCGGGCATGAAGACGTTACGTATGGTGAGTACCGCGGCCCTCCTGGCGGCCCTGGCCGTGCCCGCCGCCGTCCCCACCGCCGCACACGCGCAGGACCCCGGCGGCAGGGCGCCCGCGCCTGCCGCTGCCCAGCGGACCACGACCGGTGTCCTGCTGCCGCGCCCCACCGGGGCCTCACCGGTCGGCCGGTCCACCCTCCACCTCGTCGACGCCTCCCGGCAGGACCTGTGGGTGCCCGAGCGGCCCCGCGAACTGATGGTCGACGTGTACTACCCCGCCCGTGGCGCAGCGGGCCGCCCCGCCCCGTACGCGGACCCGCGCGAGGCGCTGCTGCTGGTGCGGGCGGCGGGCGGCACGGACCCCGAAGCCGCGGCGCGACTCGGGGCCACGCGGACCCACAGCACCACCGACGCCGTGCCGGAGCGCGGACGCCACCCGCTCCTGCTGCTCTCACCCGGATTCGGCGCACCCCGTTTCACCCTGACCACCCTCGCCGAGGACCTGGCGAGCCGCGGCTACGTCACCGCCGTGGTGGACCACGCCCACGAGTCCTCCGGCACCCGGTTCCCGGGCAACCGCATCCTCACCTGCGTGGCCTGCGACAAGGCGCAGACCTGGGAGGACATGCACAAGGCGACCGTCAACCGGGGGCAGGACCTGTCGTTCGTGCTGGACCGCCTCACCGGCCCGCACCCGGCATGGCGCCACGCCTCGACGATCGACCGCAGGCGGGTCGGCGCGACGGGGCATTCCATCGGCGGTGCGGCGGCCGCCTCGCTCATGGCGCAGGACGGCCGCGTCCTGGCCGGCATCAACATGGACGGCTCCTTCGGCGACCCGATACCCGCGGACGGACTCGGTGACCGTCCGTTCATGATGTTCGGCGCCGACGAGACGCACGGGTCGAACGGCCCGGACCCGACCTGGCAGGCCGCCTGGAAGAACCTCGGCGGCTGGAAGCGCTGGCTCACCGTCACGGGGTCGCACCACTACACGTTCTCGGACATGCCCGTCGTCTTCGACCAGCTCGGCCTGCCCTACCCCGACACACCCCCGACCATCCCCGCGGACCGCGCGGTGACGGTGACGCGCGACTACACCGCCGCCTTCTTCGACCTCCACCTGCGCCACCGCCCGCAGCCCCTGCTGGACGGCCCCTCGCCGGCCCACCCGGAGGTGCTCTTCCTCCAGCCCGACGCCGGGCGCTGACGCATCCTCAGGTCCCGTCGCGGCGACACCGCCGGAACACCGGCCGGGTCACCGGAGCCCGGCCCGACCGCGCACACGCCCAGGGCCTCACCGCCGACCGGTGAGGCCCTGCGCGCCGACGCCACGCGATGGGCACGCTCCGGTCGCCTCACTCGCGCCTGCCGCCCGGGAACCCCTTGCCCTGCCTCACGGCCGCCTCGGCCCACTCCTGCGCCCACGGCTCGCCCTGCGCCCACGCCTGACGCACGGCGTCGAGGAACGCCTCCTCCTGGGCATCGGCATCACTCGGGTGCTCTTCCGCCAGGCGGGCCCGCAGGTCCAGCACGTACTGCGCCGTGAGCCGGGTGAGTCCGTACCGGCGTGCCAGTTCGGGAACCGACGATTCATTGATCATGCCCGGTTAACGACGCACGGCGCCACTGGTGGTGGCCGCTCCCACGCACCACCCCAGCCGGCTGCACCCCGGCCGGCCGCGCGGCCGGGAGCGGTGGTCCGTGGTCTTGCCGCGGGCGATCACAGGCGCTTCAATGCACCCACCCCCCACAGGAGAACACCCGGTCCCACCCAGCGAAGGGGTTCTTCTTGACCGCCATCCGCGCCACCGCCGTCATCGCGGCCGCCTGCGCCACCGTCCTCGCCACGGCATTGCCGTCGTCCGCGATCAACTCCTACAACGCGACTCCCGCCCCCGAACGCACCGAGGTCGGCGCCCTCGTGGCCACCTGGGACGACGACGGCGATCCGGCCACCCCGGACCGCGTCGACTGGGTCTGCTCCGGCACGATGATCGACGCCGGCACGTTCCTGACGGCGGCCCACTGCACGACGGACTGGCCGGACGGCGTGCGGTTCCACGTCTCCCTCGACCAGGACGTCCAGTCCGGCCTGGACGCCGCGGCGAAGAGGTTCCCCGGCGATCCCGCCGCGCAGGCCGCGGCCGTCGCCGTCGAGGGCACCGCCCACAGCCACCCCGGCTACCCGGGCCCGGCCGCCGACACGCACGACATCTCGGTCGTCGAGGTGCCCGCCGCGACGATGCGGTCCCGCTGGTCCTTCACCCCCGCCGCGCTGCCCACCGCCGGCCTGCTGGACGCCCTCGGACCCCAGCGGCTCGACGCGACCGAGTGGACCGTCGCCGGATACGGCACCCAGGAGGCCGCCCGAGGACCTGGCGGCCACACCCACCCGGGCGGCGGCGTCCGGCTGAAGGCACCGGTGAGCTTCGGCGCCCTCAACGACGCCTGGGTGCGCCTCGCCATGACCGCACCGCAGGGCAACGGCGGCGCCTGCTACGGCGACTCGGGCGGACCGAACTTCGCCGTCATCGACGGCAGGCGCGTCCTCGCGGCGACGACCGTCACCGGCGACAGCCCGTGCTACGCCACCAACGTCACGTACCGGCTGGACACACCGGGCGCGCGCGCCTTCCTGGCCCCGTACGTCGCGCTGCCGTAGCCGCCGGGCGGCTCACCCCCGGCGCCGGCCCGGACGGCGGGGCGTACGATCAGCCGGTTCCCGCCTCGCAAGGAGTACCGTCCGGTGACCGCCGTCCTTCCCCCGCCCCGCCCTGCCACCGGTCTGCTCCCGGTGGAGCAGCTCGACCGCGTCGAGCGCGGCGAGCGGCTGCACGGTCTGCTGTGGCGTGCGGGCGACGGCTGGCGGATGATCAGCAGCGCCGTGCTCGGTGGCGGCCTCGGGGAACGCGCATGGGTCCTCAACGCCCAGGTGTCCCACGGCTACCGGCGCACCGACCCGGACCGGCACCTCGCCGGACTGGCGCGGGAGGCCGGAGCCGAGGGGCCGGGGGTGGGGCTGATGACGGCCGCCGACGTCCGGGCGTACGGGCGCGCGTGCGACGGCGGGGTGGAGGTGGTCGCCACCACCGGGCTCGGGGTGCGCGGCTGGGCGGCTTCCCCGGCGGAGGGCACGCCCGCGGCGGCGCGGCCGGGCACGATCAACATCGTGGTGGCGCTTCCCGTGGCGCTGACCGACGCGGCGCTGGTGAACGCGGTGGCCACCGCCACCGAGGCCAAGGTGCAGGCGTTGCTCGACGCCGGGTACGACTGCTCCGGGACCCCCACGGACGCGGTGTGCGTCGCCGCCCGGTCCCCGGGCGGGGACGACGAGGTGCACGCGTTCGCCGGCCCCCGCTCGCTGTGGGGTGCGCGCGTGGCCCGAGCGGTCCACCGCGCCGTCCGCGCCGCCGCCCGCCAGGCCGGCGTCCCCGCGGAACACCGCTCGCCGGCCGGCCGGCCGTAGCGCGCCACCGCCTGCCCGGGCCAGCCGCCGACGCCGCTCGGGGCGGACGACCGGAGGACCCGGGCGGGGGAGTGCGGACCCGTGATCGTGCCCGCCCTGCTCCTCTGCTCTTCGGAGAGCGTCCGCGCGGGACGGTGGCCGCTGCCCGAGGCGCCCTTCAGCATGTGAGCTTCCTATCCGGCCGCAGACGCCGGCGACAACCCGATGAACAGTGCGGCACGGCCGGTCGTGCCTGCTGGCGGGTGCGCGCGGGGGAGCCCGGCCGTACGCGGGCAGCCGTCGGCCCTCCCGTGGGGAGGGCCGGGAGGGACGGCGTGGTCCGCGCCGAGTGGCCCGGGCGGACCAGGGGCGGCGGCTGTCGGAGCGGGGGACGCCGCCGGGAGCAGCATGGCACTGGTTTCGGCCAGACAACAGCCTCATGACCGAAAATTGGCGATGATCGTCCGGCCTCCCGTACCCGCCGGCACCGTGCGCGGCAGCGGGCCTGCGGGACGACCGTCGGCCGTTCCCGGGCGACGGGACGCCCGGAACCGTCAGCCCGTGCGGCCGGTCAGACGGTGGCGCGGCGCTGACAGGCGACGCAGTAACGGGTGTAGGGGAGGATCTCCAGGCGCTCGGCCGGGACGGGTTTGGAACAGGCGAGGCAGGTGCCGTAGGAGCCGTCGTCGATGCGGCCGGACGCCTCGTCGATCTCCTTGAGGACCCGCCGGATCGCCTCGGTCTGGGCGGACATGAGGTGGTCGTGCACGCTCTGGCCCGTCTCCTCCAGGGCCTTCAGCTGGGCCAGCCGGGTGCTGCGGGCGTGTTCGAGGCGCTGACGGGCCTCGTGGGCGGTGAGCCGCCCAGGTCGGGGCTCCGTCCGGGAGCCGGGGGTCTCGGTCTCCGGACCACGGGTGCGGGAGGCGTCGAGCGACACGTCGAGGGTCCTTTCGCGGGGCGCACCGGGGATGACGGGTGCGGCAGTGGCCGTCCGGCCGGCCGGGGCCCACGCCCACCACGGCCACGGGCCCGGCCGGCCGGACGGCCCGGGCACCTTCGACTCTCCTCGGCCGGCCTTCCGAATCCCATCGGGCGCAGACCCCATTCACCCGGGACCGCGGTGACCATACGGCTTCGGCGCGGGCCACGGATGGGTGCGCCGTGCCCGCGGATATGGGGGTCGGCCCCCATCGACGGCACGCAGGGGAGAAGGCAGGCTGGGCACAGGGTCGGCCGGGACCCGAGGCCGCGGCTCCCGCCCCGGGGCGTGCGACGACCGACGGCAGCCGATCACCGTCGGATCGCAGAAGGAGAGTTCCCCCCGGTGTCGCTGTTCTGGCGGATCTTCGGGCTCAACGCCCTGGTGCTGGGCACCGCGACGGCACTGCTCCTGTGGGCACCCGTGACCGTCTCCGTGCCGGTGCTGCTGACCGAGGCGATCATCCTGGTCGGCGGCCTCGCCGTCATGCTCGTCGCCAACGGCACCCTGCTGCGCTGGGGCCTCGCCCCGCTGGACCGGCTGACCAGGCTGATGACCACCGTCGACCTGCTGCGGCCGGGACAGCGGCTGCCGGTGCCCGGCGCCCGCGGCGGGAGCGAGGTGTCGGAACTGATCCGCACGTTCAACGCCATGCTCGACCGGCTGGAGCACGAACGCGCCACCTCCAGCGCCCGGGTCCTGCTCGCCCAGGAGGCGGAACGCCGCCGTATCGCCCAGGAACTGCACGACGAGGTCGGGCAGAGCATGACCGCCATCCTGCTGGTCCTCAAGCGTGCCGCGGACGACGCTCCCGAGCCGCTCCGCGGGGAACTCCAGCAGGCCCAGGAGATCACCCGGGCGAGCCTGGACGAGGTCCGCCGTCTGGTGCGCCGCCTGCGGCCCGGCGTCCTGGACGACCTCGGCCTGTTCAGCGCCCTCACCTCGCTCACCGAGGACTTCGCGACGCACACCGGGCTGCGCGTGGTGCGCCGCCTCGACACCGACCTGCCCGCCCTGGACCGGGAGAGCGAGCTCGTGCTGTACCGGGTCGCCCAGGAGAGCCTGACCAACGCGGCCCGCCACGCGGACGCGGGTCAGGTCGAGGTGGGCCTGCACCGGGCCGGTGACGCGCTGGTACTGGAGATCGCCGACGACGGCCGCGGCATCGAGGCGGCGTGCGAGGGCGCGGGGATCCGCGGCATGCGCGAACGCGCCCTGCTCGCCGGGGCCGCCCTGGACATCACCTCCACACCCGGCACCGGCACCCGGATCCGCCTCACCACGCCCGTCCCCAGGAAGCAGCCCCGACCATGACCGAGCCGACACCGACGCCGGCCACGACGCCGGCACCCATCCGCATCCTGCTCGCCGACGACCACGCGCTCGTACGCCGCGGCGTGCGTCTCATCCTCGACCGGGAGCCCGACCTGGAGGTCGTCGCCGAAGCCGGGGACGGCGCCGAGGCCATCGAGGCGGCCCGGCGCGGCGAACTCGACCTCGCCGTCCTGGACATCGCCATGCCACGGCTCACCGGGCTCCAGGCGGCCCGGGAACTGGCCGCGCTCAGACCGGGGCTGCGCATCCTGATGCTGACCATGCACGACAACGAGCAGTACCTGTTCCAGGCGCTGAAGGCCGGCGCCTGCGGCTACGTGCTGAAGTCGGTCGCCGACCGGGACCTGGTCGCCGCCTGCCGGGCCGCGATGCGTGACGAGCCGTTCCTCTACCCCGGCGCGGTCACCGCCCTGATCCGCAACTACCTGGACCGGGTCCGGCACGGCGAGCAGAACCCGGAGCACGTCCTCACGCCCCGCGAGGAGGAGGTGCTCAAGCTCGTCGCCGAGGGCCACTCCTCCAAGGAGATCGGCGAGATCCTCTTCATCAGCGTCAAGACCGTGCACCGGCACCGGGCCAACCTGCTGCACAAGCTCGGCCTGCGCGACCGGCTGGAGCTGACCCGGTACGCCATCCGTGCCGGGCTCATCGAACCCTGACACCCACCCGCCGGCCGCCCGGCCGGTGACTGCGGCACCCACCAGGAAGGAACGGTGCATGCGCTCGGCCCTCCGCACCGTCCCGGCCACTGCTCACCGGCCCGCGGGCCCGCTCGCGGTGCTCCTCGCCCTCCTGCTGGCGCTGGTGCTGGTCCCCGTCGACGTCGCGCCGGAGGACCCCGGCGGGCCGGCGCCGGGCCCGACGGCCGCCGGGGCCGGCCCCCGGCCCGCGGACACCGGTCATCGCGCGGACGCCCCGTCCGACAGCGGCTGCCCGGCCCAGGCCCGGACCCGCTACGGAGGCCCCGCCGAGCACCTTCATCCGCACCCGCAGGCCCCCGACCACAAGGCGACGCCGGCCCGGCGCACCACCGGGGCACCCCGCCTCGCCGCACCGGCACCGGCGCGGTCCGCGTACCTGCCCGTCTCTCCCGGCCGGTCGGCGCACGACCGCGGCCGGGCGCCCCCGGCCCCCACGAGCACCTGAACCGACCCCACTCCCACTCCTTCCCGTCGCGACCACGCCTGCCGCCGCCACCGCTCCAGCCACTGCCGCGGTGGCCGCCGCCGTGCCGTGACGTGCCCTGCCGGAGGCTCGTGTTGAAACGCCGGAACAACTCCCGCAACTCCCTGCGCCTGCGTGCGCTGCTCGCCCTCGCCGTGATCGCCGCGTCGCTGGCCGTCGCCCTGACCACGCCGGTCCGCCTCGGCCTGGACCTGCGGGGCGGCACCCAGATCATGCTCGAAACCCGCTCCACGCCCACCACCGACGCCGGCCGGGCGGCCACCGACCGCACCGTGGAGGTGCTGCGCGGCCGTATCGACGCCCTCGGCATCGCCGAACCGACCCTGGTCCGCTCCGGTGACGACCGCATCCTCGTCGAACTGCCCGGGGTGCAGGACCCGAAGGAAGCCGCCGACGTACTGGGCCGCACCGCACAGCTCACCGTCCACGCGGTCATCGGCCGGGCCGGGTCGGGCGAGGCCGCCGCACCGCCCGCCGGGACCGCCGGGGAGCGGGTCCTGCCGGACGAGTCCGGCCGGCCCCTGCGGCTGAAGGCCCCCGGCCTCACCGGCCAGGACGTCAAGGGCGCCGACGCCCGCTTCGACCCGCAGAGCGGTGCCGGATGGCACGTCACCGTCGACTTCGGCGACTCCGGCAGCGACCGGTGGACGCGGCTCACCGCGCAGGCCGCCTGCCACCCGGCCGGTGACCCGCAGCGCCGGATCGCCATCGTCCTCGACGGCGCGATCATCTCCTCCCCGCAGGTCGACCCGTCCGTGTCGTGCGGCGCGGGCATCCCGGGCGGCACCACCCAGATCACCGGCTCCTTCGACGACGAGGAAGCGCGCGAACTGGCCCTGCTCATCTCCGGCGGCGCCCTGCCCGTACCGGTCGAGATCGTCGAACAGCGCACGATCGGCGCCACCCTCGGCGACGCGGCCATCGAGGCCGCGGCGTGGGCCGCCGTCATCGGCACCGCGCTCACCGCGCTGTTCATCATCGCCGTGTACCGGCTCCTGGGCGTGCTCGCCACGGTGGCCCTGGCCTGCTACGGCCTGCTCTCCTACGCCGCGCTGGCCGCGCTCGGCGCCACCCTGACCCTGCCCGGCCTCGCCGGGTTCGTCATGGCGATCGGCATGGCCGTGGACGCCAACGTCCTGGTGTTCGAGCGGGCCCGGGAAGAACACGCCACCCGCAGCCGGCCCAGCCCCCGCTCCGCGCTGACGGCCGGATTCCGCGCGGCGCTCAGCGCCATCGCCGACTCCAACATCACCACCCTGATCGCGGCGGCCCTGCTGTTCACCTTCTCCTCCGGCCCCGTCCGCGGCTTCAGCGTGACCCTCGGCATCGGCGTCCTCGCCTCCATGATCAGCGCCCTGCTGATCACCCGGGTGCTCGCCGAGTACGCCGTCGGCCGCCCCGCCGCACTGCGCCGGCCCCGCGTCACCGGCATCGCGCACACCGGCTGGGTCCGCAGCCGGCTCCAGCGCCGCGACCCCTTCCTGATGCGCCACCCGCGCCGCTGGCTGGCCGCCTCGGCCGCCGCCCTGGTCCTGGCCGCGTCCGGCATCGTCGTGCGCGGCCTCGACTTCGGCATCGAGTTCACCGGCGGCCGGCTCATCGAGTACTCCTCCACCACCCCCGTCGACCCGGACCGGGCCCGTGCGGCCCTCGCCGACGCCGGCTTCCCCCGCGCCGTGGTGCAGTCCTCGGGTGACACCGCCCTCACCGTGCGCGCGGAGCACCTGACCAACGCCGAGGCGGCCACCGTCACCGAAACCATCAGAAGCCTCGGGGGCGAGACGAAGAAGCTCCGCGACGAGCTGATCGGCCCCAGCCTGGGCGACGAGCTGCGCCGCCACGCCCTGATCGCCCTGTGCCTGGCGCTGGGCGCCCAGCTCCTCTACCTCGCGGTCCGTTTCCGCTGGATGTTCGGCGCCGCGGCCGTCGGCGCACTCGCCCACGACGTGCTGATCCTGGTCGGGGTGTTCGCCTGGCTCGGCAAACCCGTCGACGGCGTCTTCCTGGCCGCCCTGCTCACCGTCATCGGCTACTCGGTCAACGACTCCGTCGTCCTCTTCGACCGCGTCCGGGAACTGCTCGCCCGCGACCACACCGCACCGCTGTCCCGGGTGACCAACCAGGCGATCCTGCAGACGCTGCCCCGCACCGTCAACACCGGCATGGGCGCCGCCCTCATCCTCACCGCCCTCGCCGTCCTCGCCGACGACGCCCTCACCGACTTCGCGCTGGCCCTGCTCATCGGGCTGGCGGTCGGCACCTACTCCTCGGTCTTCACCGCGGCCCCCCTCACCATCGAACTGCACCCACGCCGGCGGGAGCGGGCCGCACCCCGTCCCACCGGGAAGGCCGGCGCGGCGGCGGCCTGAGCACGAGCCGCGCCGCCGTCCGGCCGGCGCCGCTCAGTGCGTCCAGACGTCCGGTCCGCCGCCGCGCCACTCGATCAGCGGGCTGCGGACCACGTCCATCTCGTCCCAGTGGTGGAGCCCGGCCTCCTGCATGAGCCGGGCGATGTCCTGCACCGAGTAGGCCAGGCCCAGGATGGCCCCGTCCGCGCGCACCCGCCGGCCGCCGGACTCGTCCGGCGGGTACACGGTGACGGGCTGGTCGGAGGCCATGACACCAGGGTGCGGCCGGACGCCCGGCGCCGCCCGTCGGCAGGGCCGGCCGGGGGAGGCGGCGCCGCGGCGGCCGCCTCCGCAGCGACGGGACAGGACGTCACCGCGGCAGCGGGACGACGCGGCCGTTCTCGTCGACGGTCTTGTCGGACCAGTACCGGTCCCACGTGTCGTCCAGGTGGACGGGCACCTTGCCCTCGGGGTAGCGCGTCCAGCCGGGAGCCGGTTCCTCGTCCCGGGCCACGCAGCCGCTGCCCGCGTCGTTCACGGCGAGCACCGGGTCCTCGTCGGGCATGCAGACCCGTTCCTGCCACCCGGCGCAGCCGGTCAGCAGCAGTGCCGTGACGCCACCCGCGAGGGCGAGGGCGAGAAGGGAGGTGCGGGGGTGCTGCGGCATGGGTGCTCGGCCTTCCGTGTCGGTGTCTGCCGCAAGTCTCGCCGCGGGCCCGGGGCCCGGGATGAGTACGCGTACTCATCCGGAGGTGAGTGACGCGGGTGAGCCGGGGGGCTCACCCGCGGTGTGGCGTCGTGCGGCCGGTCCGCCGTCAGCGCGGCTGCCGCTCGCCGTGGTAGTGCCGGGCGAGCCGGGCGAGGGCGACCGCGCCGAGCAGGAGTCCGAAGTCGCGCAGCGCGATGTCGTAGTACCCGGGGACGGTCAGCAGGTCGACGATGATCCCGGCGAGCCACGCGGCCACCAGCCAGCCCCCGAAGCGGGGGGGGGGCGAGCGCGACGGCGAGACCCGCGACGATCTCGATCACTCCGACGGCGTACATGGCCTGCTGGGCGCTGCCGGGCAGTACGTCGTCGATCCACGGTGCCAGGTAGCCGGGCCAGTCCACGAGCAGGTTGGTGAACTTGTCCAGCCCGAAGAGGACCGGGGCCACGGCGAAGCCGGTGCGCAGGACGAGGAAGGCCTGGTAGCCGGGGTCGCGGAGCGAGGGCCGCCGGGTACCGGCGGACCCGGTGGTCGTGGTGGTGGTCGTGGACGACATGGCGCCCTCCTTCTATCGCCAACTCTCACTATCGATAGAAGCCCCGAAACCTTCTTTAGTCAATGGCCGTGGGTTTTACACTGGTGTGCGTGGAACACGCGAAGGAAGCACCCCACCCCGACGTCTCCGCCGTCGCCGCACTCGACGAGCCGACCCGCAGGAGGCTCTACGACCACGTGGTGCGTCAGCCGCGACCGGTCAGCCGCGACGAAGCCGCCGAGGCGCTCGGCCTCGCCCGGCAGACCGCCGCCTTCCACCTGGACCGGCTGGCCGGCGAGTCACTGCTCGACGTCGTCTACGAGCGGCGCAGCGGGCGCACGGGCCCGGGCGCGGGACGGCCGGCCAAGCTCTACAAGCGCTCCGCCAAGCAGGTCACCGTCACCATCCCGGAACGGCACTACGAGCTGGCCGGCCGGCTCCTCGCCCAGGCGCTGGAGGAGTCGGAGGTCACCGGCGAGCCGGTCCGCGCGGTGCTGCACCGGAAGGCCCGCGCCCTGGGCGCGCGGCTCGCCGGGCCCGGCCGGGCGGATGTGCTCGCCGTGCTGGAGGACAACGGCTTCGAACCGCGCGAGGACGGTGACTCCGTCGTCCTGGGCAACTGCCCCTTCCACGCCCTCGCCCGCGAGCACACCCGGACGGTCTGTGGTATGAACCTCCACCTGCTGCGCGGCGTACTGGACGGGCTCGCCGGGCACGGCCTGCGGGCGTGCCTGGCGCCCGCCCCCGGTCACTGCTGTGTCCGCCTGGAGCCGGACCACCCGCCGGCCGGTGGCGTGCGCGCGTCCTGAGCCGCAGCGCCGCCACCCGCCGGCCGACAGCTCGACAACCCACGAGGAGCAGGTCATGGACATCTCCGCACCGAGCGCGGCCGCGGCACCGGGAACGGCCGGCGTCCGCGCCGGCGTCGCGGGCATCCCCGGTCCCCAGCTGCCGCCGCCCGTCACCCCGTTGCGGGTCGTCCACGACACCCGGGCCGTGGACCTGCCCGCCGCCGAGCGTGCCGCCGCCCAGTTCCTCGCGGCGCTCGGCATCGCCACCGACACCGAGAGCCTGTACGGCACCCCCGGCCGGATGGCCCGCGCCTACGCCGAACTGTTCAGCCCGCGCCCCTTCGACCTGACGACCTTCCCCAACGACGAGGGATACGACGAGCTGGTACTGGCGCGCAGCATCCCGGTCCGCTCGGTGTGCGAGCACCACATGCTGCCCGTCGTCGGCACCGCCCACGTCGGCTACCTGCCCGGCGACCGCATCCTGGGCCTGTCCAAACTCGCCCGGGTGGTCGAACACTTCGCCTGCCGGCCGCAGGTTCAGGAACGCCTGACCAAGCAGGTCGCCGACTGGCTGCACACCCATCTCGAGCCCAAGGGCGTCGGTGTCGTGATCGAGGCCGAGCACACCTGCATGACCCTGCGCGGGGTCCAGGCGACCGGCTCGAGCACCATCACCTCCACCCTCCTCGGCGCCCTCCGCCAGGACGCTCGTTCGCGGGCGGAGTTCCTGGCCCTCACCGGGGCCGGGTGAGCCGGCGGTGCCGGCCCGTCAGCCGACGCGTTCGGCTTCGTCCTGGAGGAGCAGGGAGAGCAGCGACGCGACGGAGAGACCGGCTTCCGCCGGGTGGCGCAGCACCTTGTCCGGCTCGATGCGGTAGGTGTTCGTGCGCCCGTCCCGGGTGTGGGAGAGGTATCCGTCCTGTTCGAGGTCGGAGATGATCCGCGCGACGGCGCGCTCGGTGAGCCGGCAGCGAGCGGCGATGTCACGGATCCGGACGTTCGGGTTGTCGGCGATGGTTGCCAGGACGCGCGCGTGGTTGGTGATGAACGTCCATCCGGTGTGGGATTCGGGCACTACAACCATGCCCCGCATTGTAGGAGACCCCGTTGCCTGAACCCAGATGCATGACATATTTTTCAGGTAACGTCTGGCCTGCGTTCGCAGGGGGGCCACGAGCCCGGTGGTCCTGGACGCCTCCGGCATCACCTTCGCGGACTTCGCGCCGCTGAACCCGCTGGTCCTCACCCACCGGTCGGGCGCCCCGCGTGTGGCCGCGCCGTCGCGACAGCTCCGGCGGCTGTGCGACCTCGCCGGAGCCGACACCGTCCCGGTGGTACGGGAGACGGTGGACGAAGCCGCGGACGCCCGACCCTCGTCACCGGCCGGACCGCCGGAGATGCGCGGTGGACGCAACCGGCCTACCGTGGATCCCGCGAGGGCGGTCGACCGCGGTGACCGTCCTCCCGCGTTGGTCGTCTAAGGAAAGACACCCCGCTTCCTGCGGGGAAATGCAGGTGCAAGGCCTGCCCGGCGCTCGGCTCGAGAACCCCGCCCCACCGAGGAAGGGCGGGGTTCCGTCATGTCCGCACCGCCCGAGTGCCGAAGCCGCGGACGGCGTCCCACCCCCGTGGAGCACCGATCGCCCGGCCGGATCGCCGCGTCCGCGCCGGTGGGCCGTTGCGTACTCGCCCCGCAGTGCGCCGGGCGGCGCCCCCGCGGTCCGCGCGCCTGTTCCGGCCACCGCCCGGACCGGCAGGCCCGGCTCCCCGCGCAGGTCGAAAGGTCTCTGCTGCTCCATCGCCTCCCCGCGCCACCCCCCTCTCCCGCGACGGAGACGGTCGGCTGGCCGAATGACGCCCCGTCCGGACCCTGCAAAATACGCTGATACGACTTACGTCGGGTGTCTTGTTCGTGACGCGTGCGGCCCCGCTAGCTGGTGGCACCGCCGCCGGCCGCAAGGAAGGCCGGCGGCACCGCTCACAGCGAGGTGATGGCATGAAGAAGGCGTACGAGGCCCCGACGCTCGTCCGGCTCGGATCGTTCCGCCAGAAGACCGGACTGCTGCAGCGCCACGGCAACGACCGTCTGATCCTCAGCAAGAACTGACCGCGGCCGGCGCGTAACGCGACCACATGCCCGAGCTGCACGAGAGTGCGGAACCGGGCCGCGGCGACGCCCACTTCGCGGTCTTCCCCGACTGCGCGGAGGCGGCCGCCGCGGCCCGCTTCTTCCGCCGACCCGGTACCCGTGTCCTGACCCACGCCTCCGGCCGGCCCTGGCTGATCGGCCGTTGGTCCGACGCCGAGATCGTCACCGGCCGAGCCCCCGGAACGGCCCTCGCCGCCCTCGGATGGTGCGGCGCCGGCCCCCGCCACCTCGAACGGCACGCCGCCCGCATGCGCGACCTCGCCGAAGTCGACGCCCTCGCCCGGTCCCTGCCGGGGAGTTTCCACCTGGTCGCCGCCCACGACGGGCAGCTCAGGGTGCAGGGCACCGCCTCAGGGCTGCGGCTGGTGTTCCACGCCCGGATCCACGGTGTCCACGTGGCCGCGACCAGCGCGGACCTGCTCGCGGCGGCCCTGGGAAGCCGGCCGGACACCGGTCGGCTGGCCGTCAGGCTCCTGTGGCCCGTGCCGCACCCGCTGTACGAGACCTCCGTGTGGGAGGGAGTCGACGCGGTCTCCCCCGAGGACGCCCTGATCGTCTCCGCCGACGGACGGCGGGTCCGCCGATCACGCTGGTGGCGGCCCCCGGAGCCGGTCCGCACCCTCGCGCGGGGCGCGCCGGCCGTCCGCGAGGCGCTGGCCGAGGCCGTCGACCTCCGCACCCGGACGGGCGGCGTGGTCAGCTGCGACCTGTCCGGCGGACTCGACTCCACCTCGGTCTGCTTCCTCGCCGCCCGCTCCTCCGCCTCCCTGGTGGCGGCGACCTGGCCCGGACGGGATCCCGCGGACACCGACCTGGCCTGGGCCCGGCAGGCCGCCGACCACCTGCCGAAGGCCGACCACGTCGTCTGGGACGCGGACGCGTCGGCCCTCGTCTACTCGGACCTGCTCGGCATCGACGACCTGCTCGACGAGCCGACCATCGGCGTGATGGACCGCTCACGCGTCCTGCAGCAGCTGCCCTGGCTGGCCGCACGCGGCAGCCGGGTCCACCTCACCGGCATCGGCGGCGACCACGTCGCCTGGTGCTCGGAGGCCTACTACCACCGGCTGCTGCGCACCCGCCCGCTGTTCGCGCTGGGCCGGCTGCGCGGCTTCCGCGCCCTGTGGAACTGGCCGCTCGGCGCGACGGCGCGAGCCCTCGCCGACGCCCACTCCTACCCCGACTGGCTGGCGGACTCCGTCCGGCGGCTGCGCGCGCCGATGCCCGAGACCTCGGTGACCGGGAGCCTCGGCTGGGGGATGCCGCCCCGCCTGTTCCCCTGGATGACCGCCGAGACGGAACGGCTGGCCCGCGCCGCCCTGCTGGCCTCGGCCGCGCGCGCCGAGCCGCTGCACCGGGACCGCGGCCTGCACACCGACCTCGAACTGATCCGCACCTGTACGCGCATCATCCGCCAGTGGGAGCGGATGGCGACCCGGGCCGGCCTTCCGATGGCGTCACCGTACCTGGACGACCGGGTGATCGAGGCGTGCCTGGCGGTCCGGCCGGACGAACGCGTCACGCCCTGGCAGTACAAACCGCTGCTCACCGAGGCGATGCGCGGCGTCGTCCCGGACGAGTGCCTGCGCCGTACCAACAAGGCCGAGGCCTCGATGGACGCGTCGGACGGACTGCGTCGCCACCGGGGCGACCTGATGACCCTGTGGACCGACTCCCGGCTGGAACGCCTCGGCCTGGTGGACGGCGGGGAACTGCGCCGGCTCGCCCAGCGGCCCTCCGCCCCCGGCCTGCGCGACGCGATCCTCTACTCGACCATCGCCTGCGAGGTGTGGCTGCGCGCCCGGGACCGAGCGCCACGCCCGGGATCCGCCGCCGCATGACACGACAGCAGAAAGGCGCCGACCCTATGACCCTCCGCTTCCACCAGGACGTCTCCACCGCCGAGACCGGGTACGGAACGGTACTGCTCGACCAGCGCACCGGTGAGTACTGGGAACTCAACCCCACGGGCGCGCTGGTGGTGCGGACCCTCATGGACGACGGCGACGAGACGGCCGCGGTCACGGCGCTCGTCACCCGGTTCGACATCGACCGCGACCGCGCGGCACAGGACGTGACGGCACTGGTGCGCGACCTCCGGGACGCGGGGCTGGTCTCATGACCACACCCAGCGCCCTGGACCGCCCCACCGGAGTGCCCCTCGCCCGGCGGCTCGCCGCCCGTCTCGTCCTGCTGCCCGCCCTGGCCCTGTCGTTCCTGCCGCCTCGCCACATCCGGACCGTGCTGGAGCGCGTACGCCGGGGCGCGCGGCCCGCCACCCCCGCACAGGCCGCGGCGGCCCGCGAGGCACTGTGCGCGGTGAGCCTGCGCTGCGCGGGCCCGCGCGGCTGCCTGCCGCGTTCGCTGGGCGCCGCCCTGCTGTGCCGGGTGTACGGGACCTGGCCCACCTGGTGCACCGGAGTGCGCACCCTGCCGCCGTTCGCCGCCCACGCCTGGATCGAGGCCGGCGGCCGCCCCGTGGGGGAGGGCGTACCGGACGACTACTTCGCGCGGCTCATCAGCGTGCCCCCGGCACGGCGGGCGACGACGTGAGCGACACGGCCGTCGCGGACGGGACCCCGTCCGGACCCGGACCGGGCGAGGACGCGGCGGGACGGCCACCGCGCACCGCGGACACAAGGACGACGGCGGGTTCGGTCGCCGCCCTGTTCCGGCTGACGGAGGGTCACCGGCGCGGCATCGCCGCGGCGACCGGGCTCACCCTGGCCGCGTCGGCCGTGGGACTCGCCCAGCCGCTCGTCGCCAAGCACGTCGTGGACGCCGGATCCCGCGGACAGGTGCTGTGGCCGTTCCTGCTGCTGCTGTCCGGGCTGTTCGTCGCCGAGGCCGCCGCGGGCGCGACCGGCCGGTTCCTGCTGGACCGCATGGGCGAGGGCGTGGTCCGTACGGTGCGCCACGGACTCGTGACGCGGCTGCTGCGGCTGGAGATGCGGGAGCTGGACCGGCGCCGCCGCGGCGACCTGGTCTCCCGTGTCACCGCCGACACCACGCTGCTGCGGGACGTGATGTCGCAGGCCCTGGTCGACCTGCTCACCGGCTGCCTGGTCTCCGCCGGGGCGCTCGTGCTGATGCTGTGGCTGGACCCGCTGCTGCTGCTCCTCGTCGTGCTGACGGTCGCCCTCGCCGCGGCCGTCGTCACCACCCTGCTGAAGGGCATGCGTACGGCCTCGGAGCAGACGCAGTCCTCCGTGGGCGCGATCGCCGCGGAACTGGAGCGGGCCCTGGCCGCGCTGCCCGTGGTGCGGGTGTACCGGGCCGAGGAGCGCGAGGCGCGCCGCATCGGCCGGCGGGTGGACTCGGCCCACGGGGCGGGTGTACGGGCGGCGAGGCTGGCCGCGGTCATGAGCAGCGCCGTCGAACTCGCGGTCCAGGGCTCCTTCCTGCTGGTCCTGGTCGTCGGCGGCGTGCGGGCCGGCAGCGGGGGAGCGGACTCCCTCGGAGACCTGGTCGCCTTCCTGCTGTACGCCTCCTACCTGGTCATGCCCCTGTCGTCGGTGTTCCGCGCCATCGGACTGATCCAGCGCGGCACCGGTGCGTACCTGAGGATCGACGAGGTCCTCGCCCTCCCCGAGGAACCCGCACGCCCGCCCGCCCGCGCGATGCCCCGCCCGGACCCGCCCGGCACGCCGCCCGCGCTGGAGCTCACGGACGTCCGCTTCTCCTACGTCCCTGGCCGGCCGGTCCTGCGCGGAGCGGCCCTCACCGTGCCGCGGCACGGACTGGTGGCCCTCGTCGGCCGCTCGGGCGCCGGCAAGAGCACCCTGTTCTCGCTGATCACCCGACTGTACGACCCGGACTCCGGGACCATCCGGTACGACGGGCGCCCGGCGGCGGCCCTGAGCCGCCGGGAGAGCCGGGCCGGCATCGCCCTCGTCGACCAGAACACCCATGTGCTGGAGGGAACACTCCGCGAGAACCTCACCTACGCCGCCCCCGACGCCACCGAGGACGACATCGTCCGCGTCGTCCGGCTGGCCCGGCTCGGCCACGTGGTGCGCCGATTGCCCGGGGGCCTGGACGGCAGACTGGGCGACCACGGTGGCAGCCTCTCCGCGGGAGAACGCCAGCGCGTCGCCCTGGCCCGCGCGCTGCTCGCCCGTCCGCGGCTGCTCCTGCTCGACGAGCACACCTCACACCTGGACGCCGTCAACGAGACGGCGCTCACCCGGACGCTGGGCGCGGTCACCCGCGACTGCGCGGTCCTCGTCATCACCCACCGTCTCGCCACGGTGCGGCACGCCGACCGGATTATCGTCCTCCAGGACGGCCGCACGGTGGCCTCGGGCCGGCACGACGAACTCCTCGCCACCAGTCCGGCGTACCGGGAACTGGCCGCCACGCACGCCCTGCACCCGGAGGGCCGCGGGAGCTGAACCGCCGGGCCGGTGCGGTTGCCCGGCTCACGCGGTCATTCCCCGGGCCCGTGCCCGGCGCACCGGCGCACCGCCGCGTCGCACCGCTCCACCGCCGCCCGCGGATCGAGCGCGTACGTGCCGTCGCCGAACAGCTCGAACGTCATCCAGCCGTCGTAGCCGTGCCGCCGGAGGGCCCGCAGGTAGTCGTCCAGGGGAAGCACGCCGTCGCCCCACGCCAGGTGCCCCGCGGGCCGGCCGTCGACCAGGTGGACGTGCTGGATGCGGTCGCCGAGCGCGGCGAAGGCGTCGTCGACGGTTTCGCCGGCCACGGCCATCGTCACCGTGTCGAGCACCGCGCCCAGCCGGCCGGCGCCGATCTCGTCGAGCATGGCCGCCAGCGTGGGCGAGTCGTTGACCAGGTTCGACTCGACACGCTGGAGCGGTTCGAGGACGCACGTCACACCCAGCGTGTCCGCGTAGGCGGCGATGCCGCCGATCGCGTCGACCGACCGCCGCCAGGCGGCGTCCACGGGTTCGTCCTCACCGCCCCGGCCGGGCGTCAGCAGCAGTTTCTCCGCGCCCAGTTCGGCACATATCTCGGCCGCCCGGCGGAACAGGGCGATGCTCCATGCGCGCAGCCAGCCGACCGGGGAGGCCACGTTGACCGGGTACATCACCTGCTCGGGCGTGAGGCAGTACGCCGAGAGGCCGCGTTCCTCGATGCGGCGGCGCAGGTCACGCGCCTCCGCGTCGCCGACCCGCGGGATGTGCAGGTGCGGGGCGATGCCCCAGAGTTCCAGCCTCTCGCGGCCCAGGGCGACCGCGTCGTCCAGGAACCTGTCGAACCGCAGGTGCTGGTAGGCGAAGTTGGACCCGGTCAGCCGCGGCGCCCGGGGGGCCGGCACGGGGTCCTGCCTCCGTACCGGGTCCGAGGCGTTCACTTGCCGACTCCGTCCGCCAGGCCCTTGACGATGTAGCGCTGGCCGAAGAGGAACAGGAACACGACGGGGACCGCGGCGATCACCATGCCGGCGAACACGACGGGGAAGTCCGTGCCGTGCTTGCTCATCAGGCTCGTCAGGCCCACCGGCAGGGTCTGCACGTCGCTGCCGTTGGTGAACACCATGGCGAACAGGTACTCGTTCCACGCGAAGAGCACGTGCAGCAGCACCGTGGACGTGATGATGGGCTTGCACATCGGCAGGATGATCCGCCAGAACGCGGTCCAGCGGCCGGCCCCGTCGATCTGCGCCGCCTCGTCCACCTCGCGCGGCAGGTCGATCATGTAGGCACGGATGAGGAAGGTGGTGAAGGGGACGCGGAAGGCCGTGTAGAGGATGAGCAGCGCCCAGAAGCTGTTGTACAGGCCGATCGACTGGAACATGCGCACCAGCGGGACCAGGGCGACGGTCGGGGTGAGCATGAGCCCGCCCAGGATGACCGCGGTGAGCACCTTGTTGAACGGGATGTCCACCCGCGTCAGTCCGTACGCCGCCCAGGCGCTGATGAAGACGGTGGCCACCGTGGACGTCACCGTGACCAGGACGCTGGTCGCCAGGTAGCCGCTGACACCGCGGTTCCACGCGTCGCGGTAGTTGCCGAAGTCGATGCCGGTGGGCAGCGCGAAGGGGTTGCCGAAGAGTTCGGCGTTGGTCTTGAACCCGTTCAGGACCATCCACAGCAGCGGGTAGAGCACCACGACCGCGAGGCCCAGCAGGAAGGCCCACATGAACAGGCGCGCGATCACGCCGAGGAAGCCGAGACGGCTCACCATTCCACCCTTCTTCTCCGGGTGAACCACAGCTGCGCCATCGCGATCGTGAGGGTGATCACGAAGATCACGGTGCCGATGGCCGCGGCGTGGCCGAAGTCGTTGCGTACGAATCCACTGCGGTACAGCCACGTGCCGAGCACGTGGGTCGAGTTGTCGGGTCCGCCGCTGGTCATCACCATGACCTCGTTGAACACCTGGAAGGCACCCGACACGGTGACCAGGACCATGAGCCCGGTCATCTCCCGCACCAGCGGGAGCGTCACCCGGAAGAAGCGGCGGACGGGACCGGCGCCGTCCAGGGCCGCCGCCTCGTGGAGCTCGGCGGGGATCCGCTGGATGGCGACGGCGAACAGCAGCGTCGAGTAACCGAAGCCCTGCCACTGGCTCATCGCGATGACCGCCGTCATGGCGGTGCTCTCCTGGCCCAGCCAGGCGTGGTCGAACGTGCCGGGCGCGACCGCCTCCAGCGCGTGGTTGAGCAGGCCGAGGTTGGGCTCGTAGATGAAGTAGAAGAGCAGTCCCGCGACGGTCAGTGAGATCGCGGAGGGGATGAAGTAGATCGTCCGGAGGGCGCGCTGCCACCGCGTACTGCGGATGCTCTCCACGAGCGCGGCGAGCAGCAGGGCGCCGAAGACCTGGAAGACGACCGACAGCAGGGCGTACCAGAGGTTGTTGGTGAAGGAGGTCCAGAAGACCGGGTCGGCGAACAGGTCGCGGTAGTTGTCCAGGCCGGCGAACTCCTGGCTGCCGCTGTAGATGTCCCAGGTCAGCGTCGAGTAACCGAAGTTCTGGACGAGCGGGAGGTAGACGAAGACCGCGAGCAGGACGAGGGCCGGCGCGGTCCACGCGAGCCCGGCTGCCCTTCGGTACAGAGTGCGCACCGGATCGATTCCCTTCAGCCCGCGCCGGTCACTTGGCGGAGTCCGAGGCCCGGCGCACGCTGTCCATGACCTGCTCGGGCGACTTGCTGCCGCTGATGAGCGCCTCGCCGCCGGCCAGCCACGCGTCGGCGACCTCCGGAGCGGTGACCATGTCCAGCCAGCCGGCCAGCCGCGGGGCCTTGTTGACCAGGTCGATCCCCTCCTGGACGGCCTTGCTGGACGTCTGCGGCGTCACCGCGCCGACCACGGTGCTCGGCTGGCCGTAGGGCGGCGCGGACAGGGTCTTCGCGTGGGCGGCGCTCGTGACGAACTTCATGAAGTCCACGGCGAGAGCCGCGCGCGGCGAGCGGGCGTTGACGAAGTACCCCTCGGGTGCGCCCTCGACGATCCTCGGGTCCCCCTTGGCCTCGGCGGCGCCGGGCAGCGGGAAGATGCCCAGGTCGTCGGGCTCGAGCGCGCCGCCGGAGGTGGTGTTGTCGAACTCCAGGATCTCCTGGTAGTACATGGCGGCCCTGCCCTGCCCGAACGCCTCCTGCGCCGAGGTGTAGAGGACGCCGTTGGTGCCGCGTCCGGTGTCGGTGCAGCGGGACACCAGCGTCCGGAATTGCTCGAGGGCGATCGGGTAGCCGGGGTCGTCCCAGGTGGCGGTCTCCGGGTCGTAGTCGCTCTCGCGGACGTCGGCCGGCACGTTGTGGGCGAAGAGCTGCTGGAGGTAGTGCAGGGCGGGCCAGCCGTCCTTGTTGCCGAAGGCGATGGGCTCGTAGCCGGCCTCGCGCAGGTCCGGGCAGGCGGCGATCAGCTCTTCGAAGGTCTTCGGCACCTCGACGCCGGCCTTGTCGAAGGCCGCCTTGTTGTAGCCCATGAACTTGCCGTTGTTGTAGAGCGGGACGCCGTAGTAGCGGCCGTCGTGCGCGAACGCCGACAGCGCCGGCTCGCTGAAGGTGGCGCCCCACGCGGTGCCGGGGCCGATCACCTCGGTGAGGTCGGCCGCGCGGCCTCCGCGGATGAAGTTCTCCGCCCAGTTGCCCGTCCAGGTGAAGTAGATGTCGGGCAGGGCGTCCGACGCGGTCAGCGTCTTGGTCTTGTCCTTGATGCTCTGGTCGGTCTCCTGGATCAGTTCGACGTCCACTTTCGGGTGCTCGCGCTCGTACGCGGCGGCGAGGTCCTCGAAGTAGGGCTCCAGGGGTTCGCCCGCGAACTTGGTGAGGATGCTCAGGGTGCCGGAGTACTCCGGCTTGGCGGTCACGTCGGCCGCGGGACCCTTCGCCGGTCCGGCGAAGCAGCCGGTGAGGACGAGTGCCGAGGCCCCGAGGAGTGCCGCGGACCGCGTCAGTGCACGTGCGCGCATGGGCGTCCTTTCGTCGATGGGAGGGCCCGCCGAAGGCGCGGGCGCGTCGGATCCGCTGCGGGGGTCCGGGGGACGGCCGCTGGCGTGCGGCGACTGTACAGAGAATCTGATACCGGTACCAGGGTTGGAGTGAAGATCTTCTTCGGAAAGGCATGGCGGCACCGCCGCGGCGGGCTGCCGGGTGACCGGTTCCGGTGCCGACACGCCAACAAAAGTCCAGGTCGCGTCCGTTGGCAGGGCGGATCGCAGGGCTGGGTGCAGCCCCTGCCTGTTGACGCCGCCGGTGCGCTGTGTCAGCGTGTGGCCCGCGTGATACCGGTATCAGGTCGCTCAGCGCCGCCGGCCGCACCCGTTCCCGAAAGGACGCGAAGATGCTCGGATTCGACGAGCCGGAATTCCTCTCCCAGCTGGCGAGCACGGTGGCCCTGCGCCCCCGGATCGAGGAACTCGCCGACCGCCTCACGGACGACGGCTTCGACAACCTCTTCCTCGTCGGCGCCGGCGGCACCTACGCCCAGATGTGGCCGTACGAACGACTCGCCCGCCGCACCTCGACGCTGCCCGTCCACGCCGTCATCGCGGCGGAACTGGTCACCGGGGGAGAGGCGACGCTCGGCGAGCGCTCGGTCGCCGTCTTCACCTCGGTGTCGGGCACCACCGAGGACAGCCTCCGGGCCATCGAGTACTGCAAGGCGAAGGGGGTCCGCACCGTCGGATTCACGGGCTACGCCGAGTCCCCCGTCGCCCTGAGCGTGGACGTGGCCCTCGTCTCCGAGCCGAAGGCCTGGCCGTTCGACCCGCAGATGCTGCTGTTCATGGGGCGGCTGCTCGCCCGCCGCGGCGAGTTCGACGGGTACGAGAAGCTCGCCGGCGAACTCGCCGGACTGCCCGGCATCCTCCTCGACGTGGCACGGCAGGCCGAGCCGACGGCCGCCGCCTTCGCCGAGGCGCACAAGGACACGGACTACCACTTCCTCGTCGGCGGCGGGAACCTGTGGGGGTTCACCTACCTGTACTCCATGTGCATCCTCGAGGAGATGCAGTGGCTGCGCACCACCCGCGTGCACAGCGCCGAGTTCTTCCACGGCTCCCTGGAACTCCTCGAAGAGGACACGAGCGTGATCGTCTTCCAGGGCGAGGACGAGACCCGCGCCCTCACCGACCGGGTCGAGGCCTTCGCCAAGCGCATCTCCCGCGACGTGACCGTCTTCGACACCCGCGACCACCCGCTGCCCGGCATCAGCCCGGAGTTCCGCGGCCTGCTCGCGCCGCTGGTGCTCGACACCGTCATGGGGCGGGTCAGCAAGCACCTGGAGCGGGTGCGCGGACACTCGCTCGACCTGCGCCGCTACTACCGCGTCATGGACTACTGACAGGCGCGGCCGGCCGCTGCCGCACCGGGAACCACTCCTGCGCAGCGGCCGGCACGGCGCGCCCCGGCGTGGCACGGCCCGGCCGTGCCCGGTGCGGCTCGGCGAGGCCCGGCGGGGCGGCCTCGTCCCGCCCGGGGCTGCGGCGCAGGGCCGTCGTCCGGCTCGCGTCGTCCCGCTTCTTCCGCTGCCGCCGTCCCGGTTCGTACGGCCGGCACTCCGCGACGACCGGTCGGCCTCCGCCCTTCGCCCTTCGCAGTCCGCACCCGCAGTCCGCACCCGCCGCCCGGCACCGAGTCCGGTGCCGGGCGCCCGTCCGTGCCCCCGCCCCGTGGCGTGCCGGGCCAGCGCACAGGAGAACCCATGAGAGTCCTCGGCTTCGGCGACAACATCGTCGACCGGTTCGTCGACCGCGGCATCGACTACCCGGGCGGCAACAGCGTGAACGTGGCCGTCTACGCCAGGCGCCTCGGTCTGGAGGCGGCGTACCTCGGGGTGTTCGGGGACGACGCCCTCGGCCGTTTCCTGCGCGAGGCCATCGCGGACACCGGGGTCGCCGTCGACCACTGCGCCGTGCGCGCCGGCGAGAGCGGTGTGTCCACCCTCCGGGTCGACTCCGGCGACCGTGTCTTCCTCGGCTGGAACGGAGGCGGCGTCACCGTGCGCGAGCCGCTGGTCCTCGACGGCCGTCTGCTCGCCTACGTGTCCTCCTTCGACCTGGTGCACTCCAGCGTGTACTCGGGCAGCGAGGACGAACTGCCCAAGCTCGCCGGGCTCGACACCCTGACGACCTTCGACCTGTCCAGCGAGGAGGAGTACCGCTCGCCCGGCTACCTGGACCGCGTCTGCCCGTACGCCGACCTCGTGCTGCTGTCCTGCTCGCACCTGGACGAGACGGCCACCCGCGACCTGCTGGCCGAGGCGGTGCGGCGCGGCGCCGGACTCGCCCTCGCCACCCGCGGCGCCGAGGGCGCCCTCGCCCACGACGGCCGTACGACCGTGGCGGCGCCGGCCCGCCCGCTGGACGACGGGGCTCCCGTCGACACGATGGGCTGCGGTGACGCCTTCCTTGCCGGGTTCGTGGTGTCGCTGCTGCGCGCGGGATGGCGCAGGACGGCCAGGCCCGAGCGCCGCCAACTGGAGCGCGCGCTGCACGACGGGGCCGACGCCGCCCACGACCAGTGCTTCACCGAGGCGGCATTCGGCCGTGGCCGGCCCACCGTCTCTGTCTAGCATGTGGACAGCCGTCGATCACGAGAAGCGAGGTAGCGAGCGATGCCAGGAGAGCGGCCCCGCCCGTCGGCGTCCCCGACGATCTCCGAGGTGGCCGCGGAGGCCGGGGTGGGCCGCGCGACCGCCGCCCGCACGCTCGGCGGATACGGCTACGTCAGCCCGGAGCTGAAAGAGCGGGTGCTCGCCGCGGCCGAGAAGCTCGGCTACCGCGCGAACGCGCTGGCCCGCAGCATGTCGACCGGGGTGACCCACACCCTCGGGGTCATCGTCGCGGACATCGGCAACCCGTTCTTCGCGGGCGTCGTGCGCGGGATCTGCGACACCTCCCGCGCCCGCGGATTCGACACCCTGGTCGTCAGTACGTACGAGCGGCTCGACGAGGAGGTGGCGGCCGCCAACGTCCTCATCGACAAGCGCGTCGACGGCATCATCGTCGCGTCGGCGGCGGTCGACCGTTCCTCGGTGGGCCACATCCGCACGGCCCTCGACCGCGGCATCCCGGTGGTCCTGGTCGACCGAGCGGTGCCCTCGCTCGATCTGGACGCCGTCGTCATCGACAACCGGGACGCGGCCCGCGAGGCGGTGGAGAAGCTCATCGCGGCCGGTCACCGGCGTATCGGCTTCGTCTGGGGGCCGCCGGTCGACAAGGCCCCGGCGACCCGCCGGGAACTGATCGCCGCCGCGTCCCGCAATCTGTGGACCGACGGGGAGCGGCTGCGCGGATACCTCGACGCGCTCGACGACGCGGGCATCCCCTTCGACCCCGAACTGGTGATGGTCGGGCCGAAGGTGGAGGAGCGGGCGGCCCGGGAGGTCGCCCGGATGCTCGGTCTCCCCGACCGCGTCACTGCGCTGTTCTGCACCGAGACCGACGGTGTCACCGGCGCGCTGCGCGCCATCCGCGCCCGGGAGTTGTCGTGCCCCGGCGATGTGTCCCTGATCGGGTTCGACGACAGCGCCTGGGCGGCGGTCATGGTGCCACCGCTGACCATGATCGAGCAGCCGGTGCAGCAGCTCGGGTCGACGGCCGCCGAAGTGCTGCTCGACGTCCTCGCGGGAGCCGAGCCCCGCCGCGCGATGCACACCCTGCGCACCCGCCTCGTGGACCGTTCGTCGGTGGCGCCGCCGCCCGCCCCGGCCTGAGAGGGGGCTGCGCCGGCCGTGCCGCCGGGCCCTGGCCGGCCCGCACGAGCCGGCGGGCCGGGGGCCGTACCCGCCGTCGGGCAGGTACGGCCGCCACTCGCGCGCCGCGCCGGTCAGCGCGCCGCTTCCAGCTCGTACTCGAACCAGACGCGGTGCGTACCGTCGGCGTCGACGGCGATACCACCCGTCCCGGAGATCCCGGCCAGCTCCCCCGTGCCGCTCGAGGGCACGACGGTGAAGAACGCCGCTGTCCGGTCGCTGCCCGACGTCGTCGCCGAGTGGACGAAGTTGAAGGCGCCGGCCCGGCCGCGCAGCGTGCCTTCGAACGACTCCATCGCCACGTAGGTGCCGGCGCCGGCCGACTCGTCGTACGCCGCGGTGAACACGGTCGCCGAGCGGCCCGCGACCTCGCCCTCGAAGTGCTTCTCCATCGTCGCGACACTCACCGGGAGCCCGGTGGGCACGACCGGGTCCGGTTCCAGGCCGGTGGGGACGAACGCTTTGACGACGAAGGTTCCTGTAGCTCTCATGGAGGGACCGTACCGGGGAGGTCTGACACTCCCCTCCCGCCCTTGGCGGCCGTCACCGAGCGGAGCGTCGTACCGCTGGTCGGCGGCTCGCTCGGCCCGGGTGGTCCGCGGTGCGGCGGGCCGCCCCGTCCGCCGGTCCGGGCGGGGCGGTGACGGCCGGGGGAGGAGGGCCGGCCGGGTCAGGACCCGATGGTGCCGGCCGCCTCGTTCCACCTCTGGTCGAGGTCCGCGAGGAAGTCCTCGAGGCTGCCGTCCTGGGCACCGCGCGCGATGTCCACGAGCTTCTGCCGGTAGTCCGGCTTGTTCAGGCCGATCTCGGCGGCGTTGTCGATGTCGTTCACCGCGCCGGTCCTGGCCTCGGAGCGCTCCAGGAAGGTGACATCGTTGTCGACGAAGTCGTCGAGCGTGTCGGGCATCGGAGCGGACCGCAGGGCGGGCACCGCGCCTTCCTTCGCCGGGAAACCGGACTTCTCGGTGAACCAGTCGACCCAGGCCCGTGCGGCGGTCTTGTGGCCGGAGTGGACGCTGACCGCCTGCTGGTAGTCGGAGGCGAGGACGGCGCAGTACTTGCCGCCCTTGCGCACCGGGAACGGCATGAAGCCGATGTCGTCGGGGTCGGTGCCGGCCTTCTCGGCCGCGGCCCGCATCTGGGTGATGGCCCAGGAGCCGAGCTGCATGGTGGCGACCTCGCCCCGGGCGATCATGCCCTTGGACGCCTCCCAGTTCGTGGTGCTGGGGTCCTTCTCGGACAGCCCGCCCGCCACGATGCCGTACAGCAGCGAGTCGACGGTGTGCAGGTCGCCGCCCCGCTTCCAGGGGGACACGGGACCGGCGAGCTTGTCGTTGGCCTCGGCGTCGCAGGTGACCGAGCCGATGTTGTTGCTCCACGAGGTGAGCGGCCAGCCGTCCTTGAAGTTGGTGTAGTACGGCAGCGCGTCCGTCCTGGCCTCGATCGCCTTCAGGTCGTCCAGGAACTCCCGCGGCGTGGTCGGCCAGTCGGTGATGCCGGCCTTCCTCCACACGGCCTTGTTGTACAGGAAGCCGTTGGCGGTCCCGAAGGTGCTGATGCCGTAGACCTTGCCGCCGACCTCGGCCTTGTCGCTGAAGCGGTACTTGTCGCCCAGTTCCGCGGCGCTGCCCAGCGGGGCGAAGAACTTCGGATAGTCGTTCTTGGCGACCGCGGCCGGGATCATCAGGACGTCACCGTAGTCGTCGGTGTTCATCCGGATCTTGACCTCACCCTCGTAGTCGGTGAGCCCCTCGAACTCCACCTTCACCTCGGGGTAGATCTTGTTGAACTCGGCGGCGTACTTCTTCATCGTCCCGTTCTGCACGAGGTCCGTGCGGTGGGTCAGCACCGTGATGGTGCCCGAGGCGTCGGCGGGGTCGGCGGGTGCCGTGGCGGCCTCACCGGACACCGCGCCCTGGCCGCTGCATCCCGCGACAGTCATGATCGCGGCGGCCAGAAGCGTCCCCGTGAGCGATCTCTTCTTCCCCATGTGCCCAGCTCCTTCAGGATCGCGGCTCAGCTCTGCGGGTGGGATGTCGGCACTATGTCAGTCGGCGGTTAACCGGTAAAGCGAAGATTTCGATCGCGATGCCCAATCGTTACCGGGCTGCGCGAACGCATGCTGTCAGATGCGGAGATCACGTACCGACCGGGTTCCGGTCGGGCGCTAGACCGGTTTATGGAGGAGGGCTCGTCAGCAGGCCGGGTCGACCAGTGCTGTCCGTCCGCCGGCCGTTGCCCGGAACAGCGTTCCGGCCCCGGAGACGGCGACCTCCTCCCCGGCCCGCACGTAGGCGGACCCGCCCGCCGTGAGCAGGACCTCGTCCCCGGCGGCGGTGAGGCGTACCGCGCCCTCGGTGCACACCAGGATCTGCGGCCCGGATCCGCTCAGGGCGCGGGCGCCGTCCCCTGCCTCCCGGACGAGACGCGACAGCCGGAAGTCGTCGACGGGCGCCGGGTACACCTCCTCGCCGTCCCCCGTGCGCACCGGGCGCACCACGGGCGACCGGAGGGCGGCGAAGCGGACCACGCGCAGCAGCTCGGGGACGTCCACGTGCTTGCCCGTCAGGCCGCAGCGCAGCACGTTGTCCGACGCCGCCATGATCTCCACGCCCAGTCCCCGCAGATAGGCGTGGGGCACGCCGGCCCCGAGGAACAGGGCTTCGCCGGGTGCCAGCCGGACGTGGCGGACCAGCAGGGCGGCCGCCGCGCCGGGATCACCCGGGTACGCCTGGCAGATCCCGGCGTGGACGGCGAACAGCTCCCGCAGCGGGCCGCTCCGCCGGGCGGCGGACGACAACGCGTGGCCGAGCTCGGCCAGCCGGCGCGGCGACAGGGCCAGGAACGCGGAGAACACCTCGCGCAGGGCCTGCTCCTG
Organism: Streptomyces glaucescens; assembly: GCF_000761215.1. Classification (GTDB taxonomy): domain Bacteria; phylum Actinomycetota; class Actinomycetes; order Streptomycetales; family Streptomycetaceae; genus Streptomyces; species Streptomyces glaucescens_B. The sequence continues at coordinate 7,086,970 of NZ_CP009438.1, forward strand.
CGGTGCCGAGCGGAGCGTTCCGGCGTACGGGGCCAGCCAGTCCAGGTCCAGGGCGGCCAGCAGTCCGGCGCTCTCGTGCGGGGCCCGGAACCCGCAGAGCCCTTCGAACGGAGTGAGGGCGACGATCATCTCCGGCTTGTGCTGCCGGTCGCGGTACGTGCGGTGCGGGGCGTCCAGGGGGATGCCCCGGGCGTCCTCCCGCGCGTATCCGGCGGCTGCCTGGTCCGCGTCGGGGTGCACCTGGAGGGACAGCGGGGCGTCGGCGGCCAGCAGCTTGACGAGGAAGGGCAGTCGCGGGCCGAAGCGGTGCACGACCGCGTCACCCAGCTCGCCCCGGGGGTCCTCCCCGATGATCCGGTCCAGCCCTCGCAGGCGTCCGTCGCGCCGCACCCGGGAGGGTGCGCCGGGGTGCGCGCCCATCCACAGCTCCGCCTGCGGCGAGCCGTCCGGTTCGGTGCCCATCAGTGCGGGAAGCGCGGTGACCGAGCCCCAGGGGTAGGGGCGGACGGTGTTGACGAGGTGGTCCATGGACGGGTCTTCCTTTCGGACGGTCGCCTGACGCCGTGCCGGGCGGCCGGCTGCGGAGCCGGCCGCCCGGCGGCTCGACGCGAGTCGGTGCGGGAGCGGCAGGCGGGAAGGCCTGCGCACGGTGGGCTGACGGCCGCCGTGCCGCCCCCCCGGGGACCGAACTCTGCCCAGTCTTGACAACGTTGTCCAATTCGGCGGCCGGGTTTAGTCATCGTTCAGCAAAGTCGACGAACTGGGGCCCGCGAACACGCGACGAGACCGTGCGACCGGTTCAGTGGCGTGCCGGAAGATGCACCCTTTCGAGTGACTGGCGGGTCCTGAGGGGTACGCGGAGTCGACCGGGAGGGCCCGGCGGGCCCGGCAGGCGGAGTGAAGGGAGCGACCGGCGCGGTGACGATCGGCGACGCCGTGTTCATGTGGCTGGGGGCGGGTGCGCTGCTCGCGGCGGTGCTGCCACGAGTGGTGGCGGGCCGGGCGCTGTCCATGCCCCTGGTCTTCCTGGTGGGCGGCATCGCCGTGTACCTGCTGCCGTTGCCGCTGCCGGAGATCGATCCGGTGGACGACCGGCTGGTGACGGAGCACATCACCGAGATCTGCGTGATCATCGCCCTGATGGGAGCCGGGCTGGCACTCAACCGGCCCGTCGGACGCCGCCGGTGGGGCACCACGTGGCGGCTGCTGGGCGTCACCATGCCGCTGACCGTGGCGGGCACCGCCCTCACGGCGTGGTGGCTGCTGGACTGGCCGCCCGCCGCCGCGCTGCTGCTGGCCGCCGTCCTCGCGCCGACCGACCCGGTGCTCGCCTCCGAGGTGCGGGTGGGGGAGCCGACCGAGGACGAGCACGACGAGGACGAGGTGCGGTTCGCCCTCACCAGCGAGGCGGGCCTGAACGACGGTCTGGCCTTCCCGCTGACGTACGCTGCGGTCGCGCTGGCGGCTGCCGCGGGCGGCGGCTGGTCCTCGGACTGGCTCGGCGGGTGGGCGCTGGAGGACGTGGCGGTCAAGTGCGCGATCGGCGTGCTCAGCGGATGGCTCGTCGGCCGGCTGCTGGGCTGGCTCTTCTTCCGGGCCCGTTCCCCGGTCCTTCGGCTGTCGGAGCACCGGGAGGGCTTCGTGGCGCTGGGCGCGACGTTCCTGGCGTACGGGGTGACCGAGATGCTCCACGGCTACGGCTTCCTCGCCGTGTTCGTCACCGCGTGCGCGATCCGGGCGGCGGAGCGCGCCCACGGCTTCCACAACGTCCTGCACGACTTCGTGGAACAGGTGGAGCGTCTGTTCACCGCCGTACTGCTGTTCCTGCTCGGCGCGTTCATCGCGCTGGGCGCACTCGCCCCGCTGACGTGGCAGGGCGCCGTCACCGGGCTGGTGCTGCTCTGCCTGATCCGGCCGCTGTCCGGCTGGGCCGGTCTGCTCGGCAGGCGCATGCGGCGCAGGGAACGCTGGGTGATCGCGGCCTACGGCATCCGTGGCATCGGCTCGCTCTACTACCTCGCCTACGCCCTCGGGCAGCAATCCTTCCCCGTGCCGGCGCGGGAGCTGTGGGCGGTCGTGACGTTCACCGTGCTCGCCTCCGTCGTCCTGCACGGGGTCACGGCCGGACCCGTCGTGACCCGTCTCGACCGATGGCGCGGAACGACGCCGCCGCACGAGCGGGACTGACGCCGGTCCCGCGCCGGGGGTCCCGCCCGGCGGGCGGCGCCGCACCCCCGGGCCGGCCACGCCCGACGCCCGGCGCGCCTGGATGTACGAGTGTGCGCCCGGCCGACATGCGCGCTCTGTCCCCTGTGGTCACGATGTACGTGCCGGAGCCTGTCCGGCGCCACGGATTCCACCAGGGAAGCCATCAGCACAGCAAGGAGACCGCCATGGCGAGCATCAGTCCGATCGACCTGCAGAAGGCCCTCAAGGGCGCCGACTATCCCGCCAGCCGGGACGACCTGGTCTCGCTGGCCAAGGACAACGGTGCGGACGACGTCCTCGTCGAGAAGCTCGCCAACGCGCCCACGGAGGAGTTCGGCGGCCCCGACGACGTCCAGAAGGTCGTCTTCCAGAACGAGTAGCGCCGCGCGGGGCCGGGCCCCGAGGGCGGGGTCCCGACGCACTCCAACGGTCCGGTCGTCGCCGCGGCCGGCGGCCGGCTGGGCGGGTCAGCCCGGGTCGTCGAACATGGCCAGCAGGGCCTGCTCGTCCGTCTCCGGCGCGGGCTGTTCCGGCTGCGGGATCTGCTCGGCCCACACCGTCTTGCCCTGCGGCATGTAGCGGGCGCCCCAGCTCTTGGTGTACTGCGCCACCAGGAACAGGCCGCGCCCGCCCTCCTCGGTCGTGGCCGCCCGCCGGATGCGCGGGGAGGTGTTGCTGCGGTCGGACACCTCGCAGATCAGTGAGTCGTCGCGCAGCAACCGCAGGCTCACCGGTCCCTGGCCGCCGTAGCGCACGGCGTTGGTGACCAGCTCGCTGACCACCAGCCCGGTGCTGAAGTCCAGTTCCGGCATGCCCCACTCGGCGAGCTGGGCCCGGGTGAGCGCCCTGGCCCGTGCCACGGCCGCGGGCTCGGACGGGAACTCCCAGCACGCCACCCGTTCCTCGGGCAGCGCGTGCACCCGGGCCAGCAGGAGGGCCACGTCGTCGTGCGGGCCGCCGGGCGGGAGGGTGTCCGCGACCCGGTCGCAGATGTCCTCGAGCGCCGGACCGGCGCCCTCCAGCGCGGCCAGCAGCCGGCCGGTGCGCGCGTCGGTGTCCCCGTAGCCGCGGCTCTCCTTGAGCAGGCCGTCGGTGTACATCGTCAGCAGACTGCCCGGGGGCAGCTCGACGGTGGCGGACTCGTACGGCTGGAGGCCGCCGAGTCCGAGCGGCGGACCCGCCGGTACGTCGATCAGCTCCGCCTTGCCGCCCGGCGTCAGCACGGCGGGCGGGGGATGACCGGCCCTCGCGGCCGTGCAGCGGGAGGACACCGGGTCGTAGATCGCGTACAGGCAGGTCGCCCCGGTCGCCGGGTCCTGCTCGCCGGCCGATTCGTCGGGGGCGCGGCTGACCAGGTCGTCCAGATGGGCCAGCACCTCCTCGGGCAGCAGGTCGAGACCGGCCAGCGTGCGTACCGCGGTGCGCAGCCGGCCCATGGTCGCCGCCGCCTGCAGACCGTTCCCGGGCACGTCCCCGACGACCAGCGCCACGCGCATCCCGGACAGCGGGATCGCGTCGAACCAGTCGCCGCCCACGCCCGCCCTGGCGTCCGCGGGCAGATAGCGCGTGGCCAGGTCGACGGTGCTCAGCCGGGGCAGGATGCGCGGCAGCAGGCTGCGCTGGAGGGTGAGGGAGGCGTGGTGCTCCCGGCGGTAGCGGCGGGCGTTGTCGATGCTGATCGCGGCGCGGGCGGCCAGTTCGCCCGCCAGCGTCAGGTCGTCCTCCTCGTACGGCTTGTTCCTGCCGCGGCGGTAGAACCCCGCCAGCCCCAGCAGGGAGCCCCGCGCGGACAGCGGAGCGGCCAGGTAGGAGTGCTCGCCCTCACCGAGCAGGCCGACGGGGTGCACCCGGCCGGCCGGGTCGCCGGCCAGGGCGGCGGTCACCACCGAGTCCGTGACCGGCTGCCCGGCGTCCAGGCACCGCGCCTGGGGCGTACCGGCGGGGAAGCCGCTCGGCTCGTCCACGCCGCCGGTCCTGGTGCCGCGGGAGTCCTCGCCCGCCCAGACGGCCACCCGGCGCAGCGCCGCGCCGGGGCGCAGCCGCCCGGGCGGTGGCTCCTCGCCCGCCAGGACGCCCTCGACCAGGTCGACGACGACCACGTCGGCGAAGCGCGGCACGGCGATTTCCGCCAGCTCCTCGGCGGTGCGCCGCATGTCCAGGGTGGTGCCGAGCCGGGCGCCCGCCTCGTTCAGCAGGGACAGCCGCCCACGGGCCTCGGCGGCGAGCCGGCCCACGCCCGGCTCGCCCACCAGCAGCAGCCATGCGTCGGCCGGCCCCGCGGCGTGCGGTTCGGACGGCGTACCGGGGTCCTTCGCCCCCGCTGTTCCGGTGGGCCGGTCCAGGAGCGGCACGTGGCGGCCGTCGGGGGCCGTGACGGTGCCGGGGCCGCCGCGCGCCGGCGAGCCGCCCGCGTCGCGGAAGCTGACCTCGACCGCCGCGCCCTCCGCGTCGCCGTGGTGCAGCTCCCGGCGGCGCAGCACGGCGACGCGACTGCCCGCGAGCGGCACCTCGGCGAACTCCTCACCGGGTGAGGAGATCAGGTCGACGGCGCGTTCCAGGAGTGTCAGCCGCTCCTGCGCGGCCAGCCGGGGGGCCGTTCCGCCGGGCCGGGACAGCTCACCCGAGTCGAGGTGCAGCTCGGCGTGACCGCCGCGCTCCCTGGCCCGGTGGAAGGAGTCCATGAGCTCCAGCTCCCTGGCCGTGCTCAGCTCCAGCAGGCGTTCCCCGATGCGTTCGGTGGCGTCCTGCAGGACGAGCGCCATGCCCGGGTCGGCCAGCGCCCGGGGCACGGAGAGGTTGACCGCGCCCCGCACGGTGCCGCCCACCGGGTCGCGCACCGGCGCGGCCATGCAGGTCAGCTCCTTGAGCCCGTGCAGGAAGTGTTCGTGGCCGACGACCACGAACGGCGCCCGGGTGCTCAGCACCATGCTGACGCTGCTGGTGCCCATGAACCGCTCGTCGACGTTGGCGCCGGGCACCAGGGAGGCGGCGTCCATGAGTTCCAGCCCCGCCGGGTCGCCCCAGCGCTCGACGATGTTGGCCCGTGAGTCGGCCAGGGCCACGGTCACCGGCACGCCCGCGAACCGTTCGCGCAGCCGGGCCAGCACCGGCGCGGCCGCCCTGATCAGCCGGGAGTCGGGGTCCAGGTCCCGCTCGACGGGCAGGTCCGCTCTCTCGCGGTCGATGCCGAGCGACTGCGAGCGCTGCCAGGAGGCCAGGATCTCCGGCCGTACCCCGCCGGCCGGCGGCCTCCGGTCGTCGCGATCACTGCCCGGAGCAGTTGGATACGAATCCACGGCATAAGGATAATCGGGCAAATGGGGCATCTGCTCGGTGTGGGTGCTCCCGGGCCCCCGGCGGACGGCAGCGGGACCGGCCGCCCGGACGCGGGCGCCGGTACGGGCGTCGACGTCCCCCAGGGCGAGGCCGGACCCGGTCAGGGCCGGCGGGAGGCCGTCGTCGGCCGGCGCGGACGCCGCGACCGGTGGCCTCCGGTTCGCGCGCCCCTCACGCGTGGGACAAGGCGAAGGAGACGAGGAAGCCGCTGACCGTGACCAGGCCGATGGCCAGGTGCGCGTCCTCGAAGGCCTCCGGGATCATCGTGTCGGCGATCATGGCGAGGATCGCCCCGGCCGCCACCGCCGTCACCGCGGCGATCACCGCCGGGGAGAACGCGCCGACGACCGTGTAGCCGAGGACGGCCGACACGGTGCTGGCCGCGGCGATCGCGCCCCACACACCGAAGACGTAGGCCTTGCCGCGGCCCGCTCGCTTCATCCCGGCGGAGCTGGACAGCCCCTCCGGGACGTTGCTGATGAACACGGCCGCCACGGTCACCAGACTCACCGCGCCGCCGTCCAGCAGGCTCACCCCGATCACGGCCGACTCGGGCACCCCGTCCAGCAGCGCGCCGAGCGCCAGCGCCAGCCCGGAGCCGCCCTGCTGCGCCTCCGACGGCTGCGCGTGCGCCTGGTGGCGGCCCGAGCGTTTGCGGTGCCGGGCACCACGGCGGGCCAGCCAGAGGTTGCCGGCGGTGTAGGCGCCCGCGCCGACGAGCGTGCCGATCGCCGCCGGGGCCAGCCCGCCCTGATCGTAGGCCTCGGCGACCAGCTCGAAGGAGACCGCCGAGATCAGCACCCCCGCGCCGAACGCCATCACCAGGGCGATCGCCGTCTGCGGCACCGGCAGTCCGAAACCGATCCCCGCACCCAGCAGCAGCGCCGACCCCGCCACCAGCCCCCACAGTCCCGCCTGCAACACATCGATCATGCGCTCACCAGTACCCAGCGGCGGGCCACTGCGCTCCTCGAAGCCGGTGACCGGCGCGGCCGTGCGGCCGTACGACGAGGCGGGGCACCCCCGGCACGGCCGCCGGGGGTGCCCCGCCTCGTCGGGGAGTGATCAGTCCCGCGGGCGTCCCGCCGTCTCCAGCCGCTTGTCCCCGTCGCCGTCGGCGACCGTGCCGCGCGCCGTGACCTGCGGGTTGCTCGCCTTCAGGATCGCCCAGCCGATCGCCAGGCACACGGCCCAGCCGGCGCCCACGTACAGCGAGACGCGGCTGTCCGGGTCGATGGCGATGAGCACGGTCACCATCAGCAGGAACGCCACGGCGATCCAGCTGCACACGGTGCCGCCCGGGGCGGGGAAGGACGAGGCGGGCAGGCGCCCGGCGACCACCGCGCGGCGGTAGAGGATGTGGCTGACGAGGATCATCAGCCAGGTCCAGATGCCGGCGGCGGTGGCCACCGAGGTGACGTAACCGAAGGCCTTCTCCGGGACGACGTAGTTGAGGATCACGCCGATGCCCATCAGCGCGGCGGAGAGGGAGATGCCGAGCGCCGGCGTCTTGGTGGAGCTCAGCCTCCCGAGGGCCTTGGGAGCCTCGGAGTTGGCGGCCAGGCCCCGCAGCATGCGGCCCGTGGAGTACATGCCGGAGTTGCAGGACGACAGCGCGGCCGTCAGGACGACGAAGTTGACGATCGCCGCGCCCGCCGGGATGCCGATCTTCGCGAAGGCCGCCACGAAGGGGCTCACGCCCGCCTCGAACTCGGTCCACTTGACCACCATCAGGATCACGCTGAGCGCACCGACGTAGAAGACGATGATCCGCCACGGCAGGGTGTTGATGGCCTTGGGGAGGGTCTTCTCCGGGTTCTCCGACTCGCCCGCGGTGACACCGACCAGCTCGACGGCGAGGTAGGCGAACATGACGCCCTGCAGGGTCATCAGGCTGGAGCCGATGCCCTTGGGGAAGATGCCGTCATGGGCCCAGATGTTGGACACCGCGGCGGTGTCACCGGCCTGGCTGAAGCCGAAGGTGACGACACCGAGACCGATCACGATCATGCCGACGAGGGCGGTGACCTTGACCATCGAGAACCAGAACTCGATCTCGCCGAAGATCTTCACCGAGATGAGGTTGGCGAGGTAGAGAACCACCAGGAAGACGAGGGCGGTGACCCATTGCGGGATCTCGGGGAACCAGTAGTTCACGTAGATCGCCGCGGCCGTCAGCTCGGCCATGCCGGTGACGACCCACATGAGCCAGTACGTCCACCCGGTCACGAACCCGAAGAACGGGCCGAGGAACTCGCGGGCGTACTCCGAGAAGGAGCCCGACACCGGCCGGTAGAGGAGCAGCTCGCCGAGCGCCCGCATGATGAAGAACACGATCACGCCGGCGAGGGCGTACATGAAGATGAGGCTGGGGCCGGCCTTCTCGATGTTCGCGCCCGCGCCCAGGAAGAGGCCCACGCCGATGGCGCCGCCGATCGCGATCATCTGGACCTGACGGCTGCCGAGCCCGCGCTCGTAACCCTCCTCGGGAACGCCTCCCGAAGCTCCGTCGCCGTTGCCGTTGCTGTGCTTGTCGACCTGCACTGAGGTCATGTGTGGTGCGCCTTTCCGCTCCATACCGACCTGCACCGCTCTCGGCGTCAGATCGGGTTCCGATCCCCCGGACACTGCTGGAGTTGCATACCGGCGGTCGGCCGGCTCAGCGCCCCTGCCCGGACATGGGTGTCGTCCGGCAGGTGGTCGGGAAGGTGTATCACGCCGCGTGACGGCTGACTGTGACGCGGACCACGCGAAGAAACCGGCAATCCCGTCAAACAAGGGAAACGGCGCAACACGGTGACCGGATCGTTATTCGGATCTGAGGGTCCGCTGAGCGAACGCGGGGGTGCCGCTCCGCGGGAGCGACGGGAGTCACCGGCCGCGGTGCGCGCGGGGGAGCGGTCCCGCTGTCACTTGGGTGTGCCGATGAGTTCTCCGCCAAGGGGCTAGTGGAGAGCCCCCGCGGTCAGCCGCGGCGCGGCGGCACCGGGTCGTACGCGCCCCTGCGGCGGGCGGCGCCGGGGCGGCAGCGCAGCAGCCGCGCCAGGACCAGGCGGCTGCCGCGCAGCGCGCCGTGGCGGTGGAGCGCCTTGACCGCGTAGGTGGAGCAGCTCGGTGTGTACGGGCAGCACGCGGGCGTGGCGGGGCTGACGGCGACGCGGTAGTGCCGTACGAAGCGGTACAGCACGGCGGCCGCTCGCCCGCCCGGAACGGGTGCGGCCGGGTCCGGTCCGTGTCCGGCGGCGGTGAGCGAAGGGCGCAGGACGGCCGACAGCAGGGCCGCCTGCGTCCACGCGCCGCCACAGCAGCACGGGTGCGTCAGCGTGTCCAGCGCTCCCGCGCAGCACCCCTCGTCCTTCTCCTCCGCGTCGTTCCCACGGCCGTGTCCGCGGTCGCGCGCCATGATGTCGATCCTCCCCGTCGCGGTCGGAAGATCATACGAAGGGGTGGGCGGTGACGAGCGGACGCGGTGCGACCGCGCCTCGGTGACGCGACCGGCCGCCGACCGCGTGGGCCCACCGGACGCAGTCGGCTCGGACACCCTCGGCCCGCTCGGCCCGCTCGACCGGTTCACGGCCCTGCGGACGTGGCGGAGCCGCGGCAGAGGGGGCCTACAGGCCCAGCCCGGCGAGGCCGAGGAGCGACTGCTCCGCGCCCGCCGCGTTCGACGCGCTCGACGCGTCCGGCGTCTCCTCGGGGCTGCGGCAGACGATCTCGTCGCGCGGGGTGTAGTGCGTGCGGAACGGTTCCCGCTTCACCTCGCGCCCGCCGTCGTAGAAGACCCGCTGGACGGTGACGTCGAAGCCCTGGAGCGGGGTCTGCGGCACGCACTCCTCGTCGGTGCGCACCTTCCGCTCCGGCTCCCGCACCTGTGTGCGCGGGCCCTTCACGGACTTGATCTCGTCGTACTTCTTCGTGCCGAGGAAGCTGACGGTCACGGAGGTCTCGGTGGACTGCGCCTCGATGTAGAGGGCGTGGCCGGTGTCGTTGGTGAACCGCAGGTCGAGGCTGCCCCAGGCGACCGTGGCCTCCCGTCCCTCGGGGTACCGCTCGATGTAGAAGGAATGGGCGCCGTGCTCCACGGGCTTGACCCCGGCGAAGAACATGGCGTTGAAGACGGTGGTCGCCACGGCGGACACCCCGCCGCCGGGCGCCTTGGTGTACCGGTCGTCGAGGATCATGATGCCGTCGGTGAAGCCGTTGGCCTCGGTGCGCTCCCCGACGGTGCGGTTGAAGCTCCAGGTCTCGTTCGGCTTGACGAGGGAGCCGTTGATGAGTTCCACGGCCCGGCCCACGTTCTGGGTGCGGTAGGCGGCCGGTTCGAAGTCGACGGTGAAGGAGGACAGCTTCTCCGTCACGCCGAGCCGGGCGGCGTTCTCGCGCGTCAGTTCCGGCTGGACGGTGCGCGTGGCGATCTCGCCGGTGCGAGCGGCGCCGGACGCGGTGAGCAGGGGCATGACGGCCTTGCCCAGGGCCTTGGCGGTGACCTCCTGGGCGGGGGTGCCGTCGGCCGTCACCACGGCCTTGTCGCCGCTGGGCCCGAGCCGGGCGTTCTTCGCGGTGGCGGGGAGCGCGGCGAGCGGCTCGGCCACCGCGGGGGCGGCGCGCAGGCCCTTCTCGTCGAGGTGCGGGCGCAGTCGCCCGTCGGCGTCCGGCCGCAGCGACAGGTACGCACCGAGCACATCCGGGCCGACCGTGAAGCGCTGACCGCCGGCGGTGAGCGTGACGGGTGCCGACACGGCGGGTCCGGCGAACTCGCGTACGGCCCGCCGCACCTCGTCCGCCCCGGTCTTCGGCTGGGTCTCGCGACCCGGCAGCACGGTCACCGGATGCTGCTCGGCCCGCTCGAAAGCCGCCCGCAGCGCGTCGACGGAGGCGTCCTGGTCGAGGGTGAACCCCGTGCGCGGCGCGACCTGCCGCACCGTGCCGTCGGCGAACGTGACGGCGCCCTCGCGAGGCGTGTGGTCGCGTGTCTTCGCCAGCTCCGCGACGGCGGAGCGGGCCCTGTCCTCGTCCATCCGGACGACCGGCTCGACGGCGCCGCCCGAACGGAACAGGCCGCCGATCGCGCTGACCGGGTCCAGGCCGCTGATCGCGGCCCGGTCCACGGTCCGCTCGGCGTCGAAGGCGAGCCCGGCCTGCCGCGGCTCGACCGTGTCGGTACGGCCGCCCGCGCGCACGGTGATCTCCCGCGGGCCCGTGGCGGGCAGGCCGTCCTCCAGCTTCCGCACGGCCTCGGCGCGGCTGAGACCTCCGATGTCCACCCCGCGGACGGTCGTGCCGTCCTCGATCTCCCCGCCCGCGACGAGCAGCCCGGCGAGATACAGGCCGCCGACACCGATGGTCAGCGCACCGCCCGCCAGGACGGCGGGCGGGAGCGCGGCTATGTGGGGGAGGGAGGGCTTACGGGGGCGCATGGGTCTCCTGTGAACGGGCAGAGGGCACCCCTTCAAACTACCGACATATGCGCCATGGGTGGAATTGCCCAGGTCACACGTGAGATATCGGACGCCGGTGCGGGGTGCGACACCCGTCCGCGCCCGCGGGCTTTCGGCCCTCGGCGCCCGCACCATCCCGGTGCCCGGTGCCCGGTGCCCGGTGCCCGGTGCCCGGTGCCCGGTGCCCGGTGCCCGGTGCCCGGTGGCGGTCGGCGGTCGGCGGTCAGGCCCGGCGCGGGAGGTACGCGAGGCCGTGCGCGCCCGGCTCGCCCAGCTTGGCGATGTCCAGCCGGGCCAGTCGTTCCAGGGTCTCCAGGTCGACGATGTCGACGGTGGACGAGACGACGCAGGCCACGTAGGCGAGCCGGCCGTCGGGGGAGGACGCGATGGTCAGCGGGAAGAGGCCGACCTCGACGTGGCCCAGCCGCTCACGGGTCCCGGCGTGGAACACGGTGAGGCGGCCCGGCGCCTGGCGGCCGAGCCGGGAGGCCGGGTCGGGTGCCACCCGCACCTCGCCGGCGAGCAGTCTGCCCGTCGAGGTCAGGTGCACCGGCAGGACCACGTCCTCGGTGGGCAGGGTGCCGACGACGGACGCCGTCCGCGTGTCGACGACACGGATCCCGGTGGCCGGCCGTTCCCCGGTGACTCCGGAGAAGTCGGCGTAGGGCGCGGCGACGAAGGCGTGCGCGCCGTCGGCGGACACGGCCAGGCCCTCACTGCCGGGCACCTCGGCCCTCGCGGTGAGCGTGTCTCGTTCGAGGTCGACGATCGACACGAACGGCGCTTCCTTGTTGGTGGCGCAGCCCGTCCGCCCCGCCGGGTCGATGGCGAACCAGTGGGGTCCGGGCGCGTCCGTGTCGATCCTGCCCACGGGCCGGCGGGTCTCCGTGTCGACCACCACGACACCGCCGGGCCGGTCGTCCTTGCCTTCCACACTGACGTAGAGGCGGCCGCGCGCCGGGTCCAGCGCCAGTCCGTGCGGCCCGTGTTCCGGGGCGAGGTCGACGAGCTCGACGATGCGGCGGGCGTCGGGGTCGATGACGGCGACTTCGGTGCGCCGGCCGCCGTTGGCGTGGTAGTAGCCCGAGCGGTACGTCAGGGTGCACCACAGCAGCCGCCGCGTCGCGTCGAAGCACAACTCGTGCGGCTCGGCCGGGACTCGCACATCGCCGAGGTGCCGGTCGGAGACCACGTCGAAGAACGAGACCGTCGGTCCGCTCTGGCTGACGACGGCCAGGACGTCACCTTCCCTGCCGTCACGGGGGGACTGCTGCACGAGAGCTCCTCGAAGAGAGTGCCGAAGGAATGCCGCGCGTCTTCGCGGGCCGTCACCACCCTCCGCGCCGCAGGAGGTCCGCAGCAATGCAAGGATCGGCACAGGATCATTGACCCGAAGCGCAAAAATGCAGCTCAGGAGGGCACTGTGGATCTCAACCTGCTGCGGGTCCTGGACGTCCTGCTCCAGGAGAACAGCGTGACCCGCGCGGCGGAGCGCCTCGGCACCTCGCCCGCAGCGGTCAGCCGTACCCTGGCCCGGCTCCGCCGCGCCGTCGGCGACCCGCTGCTGGTCCGGGCCGGCCAGGAGATGGTTCCCACCCCGCGGGCCGTGCAACTCCGGGAGGAAGTGGGCGCGTTGCTGCGCCGCTGCGACGCCGTCCTGCGGCCCGGCCCCGGTTTCGACGCCACGCACCTCCAGCGCACCTTCACGGTGCAGGCGGCCGACCTGCTGCTGGTGGGACTGGCGAGGAACCTGACCGAGCGGATCCACGCCGAGGCGCCTCGGGTCGACGTCGTCTTCCTGCCGGAGGCGGTGGAGGGCGGCCCCGGGCTGCGGCAGGGCTGGGTGGACGTCGAACTGGGCGTCCTCGGACACCTGGACCCGGAGATCCGGACCCGGCAGCTCGCGCGGACACCCCTGGTCGGCATCGCCCGCAGCGGCCACCCCCTCTTCGAGGGGCGCATCGACGCCCGCCGCTTCGCCGCGGCCGACCACATCGGCATCTCCCGGCTCGGCAAGCGCCTCGGGCCCATCGACAGCGCGCTCGCGGAACTCGGGCTGCACCGCCGGACCGCGGTCGTGGTGCCCAGCCACACGAGCGCGATGATGCTCGCCCGGGACACCGACCTCGTCGCGCTCAGCCTGGCCGACTGGCTCCCCGACACCGTCACCGCGATGGGGCTGCGGACGTTCCCCGTCCCCCTCGATCTGCCGCCCCTCGACCTCGGGATGGCCTGGCACCCCCGCAACTCGGCCGATCCCGGGCACCGCTGGTTCCGTGAGCACCTGGCGGCCGTCGTCCTCGCGGCACCAGCGGAACCGGGGGCGTTAGCCCGTACTTCCGGCTGACGCCCATTCCTGCCTGCCGGCCGGCCGCGCCCCGCCGCCCGCATCGGCACGGGCGTCAACCGGGGCCGGTCCCCGGGGCCCCGACGCGACGGGAGGGACACTGCGCTCCTCGCACCCGGCGTGGCGGAGGGCCGGGCAGTCCGGGAGCCGGGGAGCGCGCCCGTGTCCGCCGCGCCCCTCCGGCCCCCGGTCCCGGCGTGTGCCTACGCCGCGTCCTCGGTGAAGTCCTCCTCCAGGGGGCCCTCCTCGCCGACGCCCTCCGCTCCCATCATGGCGGCGCCGAACCCGCCGAGGATCTCGTCCATGTCGAGCTCGGTGGCACCGGCCGGGGCCGTGGGGGCCTGCCCCTCGCTCATCCTCACCACCAGGCCCAGCTTCTTCACCTTCGCGTTCTCGGCCAGCTCGGCGAGGTCGACGTACACCTCGCTCAACTCGCCGTTCTTGAGCGTGAAGTCGGCCGTGACCTTGGTGTTCGGGGCGTCCGCGAAGTCCTTGGCCGTGGGCATCTCCGCACCCGGCGGCAGCTTCTTCGCGAGCGGACGGATCTCGTCGAAGAACTCCGTGACCAGAGTCCGGAACGGCGCGGTGGCGGTGATGTGCTCGGAGCCGTCCTTCTCGCCGGCGCTCCTGAAGTCGACCTCCCGGGCGATGGTCTCGCGCAGCGCGTCCAGCAACTGCCGCTGAGTCCTGGCGTCGAGGGTGGGCTCCGGCGAGGGCTTGGCGCCGGGCTCCGCCCCCATCTCGGCGGCCGTCCTCTCCATCTCCTTCATGTCGATCTTCACCCACTTGCCGGCGAGCGCGTCCTTGAGACCGCCCGCCTCCGGGGGCAGGTCCTGCGCCGACGGCACGGGCGCGCCTATCACCTCGCCGAGCGCGTCGATGTCGGAGCGGATGTACGTGTAGTCACCGATGACCCGGTACTCGACCAGGTCGCCGTCCTCGGTGCCGACCTTCAGGGCCATGCCGACGTAGTCCTTCTCGCCGGACTCGTCGAGCGGCTTCCTCGACTGCACGGTGACCTTGATCTTCGCGCCGCTCAGCAGGTCGGCGACCTCCTCGGGGAGCTCGTCACCGGGCTCCGGGTCCGTCGAGGAGTCCAGCTCCTTCAGCGTCCGGGCGTCGGTGTCGAGGCCGAACTCGAAGGAGATCGACTTCTCCTTGCCGAGCTTCTCGAAGGCCTCGTCCAGCTTCTTCCCGGCGGACAGCTGCTCCACGGTGCCGCAGGCGGCCGAACCCGCCAGGACGGCGCCGACGACTGCGGTGGCGGTCAGGGTCTTGCGTATGGCGGTGATGATGGTCTCCTCGTCAGTGCGATCACGGCGTGATCACCGGCAAGACTCCCGACACCGCCGAATGGTTGTGCCGCCAGGACGGCCGATGCCCGAACGGAGACTCCCGGGTTCCTCGGGAACGTCTCCCTCAACAGGGGCACCTTGTGGCGGGAGGCTGACCTCGGTGAGCAGACGGTGCCGCTCGCACGTGGACGAAGAGACCGGGACCCCGCGCGAAGCGCCGGCACGGGTGCAACGGGCGGTTCCCGCGGCCGCCTTGGTGTGGTCCGCAGGCGTGATCGTGCGGGGGGTTCACCGCCAGTCGTCGATCACGTAGGCGTCCGGGTGGCTGTAGCCGGGTTCGTTGGGCTTGTGCATGGTCACGCCCTGCAGCCAGGTGCGGAAGCCGCGGTCGGCCATGCGCCGGTAGGCGTCCTCGCGGGCCAGGTTCACTCCGGCGTCCAGTTGTCCCAGGCCCTTCTCGGCGGCCAGCCGCTCGCACGCGTCCAGCAGTCGCTCGAACCGGTCCGCGGCGTCCGGGCCGGGGCGTACGGCGCCGAACTTGACGAAGCACACGTCCTCTCCGGCCTCCGACCCCGCTCCGCAGTGGCAGACGGCCAGGCCGTCGAGGCCGGAGCCGGTGCCTTCGAGGAGGACGGTGTCACCGAGCCCCTGCGCCTGGGCGGCCTCGATCTCGCGCTCCAGGTTCAGGCCCTCGTACACGGCCCCCGTCAGGGCGCGGCCGAGACCCAGCGCATCGGAGCGCTCGGCGGCGGTCAGCTCGCTGTACAGCACCCGGCCGGGGACCGCGGCACCGACGGTGACCTGCTTCTTCATGATGGCGGTGAGGAACCTGGGCCAGAAGCCGTACCGGCGGTACAGCTCGAGGTGCTTGGGACTGTGCGAGAAGGTGAACAGCCCGAGGTGGCGGTTCCCCCAGGTGTCGAAGCAGGCCATGACCGGTTCCATGAGGCGCCTGCCGATGCCCCGGTCCCACAGGTCCGGGTGTACGGTCAGCGGGCCGAAGTACCCGACGCTGCCCCAGTCGGTGGCGAAGTTCGACCCGACGACCTCGCCCTCGACGGTCGCTGCGAACGCCGCGTGCGGATCTGCCGTCCAGCGGGAGCGGACGTAGTCGGCGGTCCCGAAGAACGTCTCCGGTTCAGGAGACCCGAGGAAGGTCCCGAAGGCGACCCTGAAGATCCCGTCGGCCCGGTCCAGGTCCGGTTCGGCCAGCGGGCGGACCGACACCGGGGCGGCGGCACTCGTTCGCTTCGCTCCGGACATGATCGCTCTCCTTTCCGCCCCCGGTTCCATCGCACCACGGTCGTGCACCGCCGGCGAAGCGACGGGCCATGGTCACCACCGTCGACGGGTCCGCGCGGCGAACCGCCGGGCGGAACGGCCCGCCCGGTTCAGCCGGCGGCCAGTGCGGCGTTCCACGCGGGGCTGTCGACGTAGTGGTTGTCGAAGCGCTCCGAGGACGCCTTGATCTCCTCGAAGCCGGCTTCGCCGCGCATCACCCGGCCCAGGAGCCGCAGGTAGTCGAAGCGGGCCATGCCCGGAGTGAAGGTGAACAGCACGTCCGCCGTGCACCCCGGGGCGGCGGCGAAGGCGTGCGGGGTGTGCGGCGGGACGAGCAGGAAGTCGCCCGCGTTCAGCACGGTGACGGCTTCCCCCAGCAGGACGCGCAGGGATCCGTCGATGACGTGGAACATCTCCGCGGCCCGGGTGTGGTAGTGCGCCGGCGCTCCCACCGCCCCCTCCGCGAAGGTCGAGCGGTAGCAGGTCAGCAGACCGCCTGTCGTCTCGGAGTCCGCCAGCAGCGTCATCGTGCTGCTGGGGTCGCTCGTCGTCTCGGCCTCGGCGCCCCGGGTGAGAACCGGCGCGAAATCGGTACGGATGCCGCTCATCGAATGCGCTCCCTTGGTAGCGGGCGTCGTCTTCTTCGCCCTTGTGATCACCATTCTGGGTGGGAAGTTGACCGGATGGGTGGGGCAATCCGCCCACGGAATCCCAGGTCAATTCCGCGGCGTCCGTGCCCGTTCCGGAGCCCGCTTTGCGCCCGCCGGCCCGCCTTCCGCGTGCGCCGCCACGGCATCGGCTGACGCCGCGTCAGAAGGGGAGGGACCCTCCGCGCGGGCGGGGTTCGGCGGCGTCCGCGAGCCGTGCCGGACCAGGGGCCCTCGCCCGCGGGGTCCCGCCGAGAGGAGCGCCGGTGATGCGGCGGGCAGGAGGGTGCGCCGGGTGACACGCGTGCGGGAAATGATGGCTATCGCGTTCCGCGGCACCGTACTTTTACGCCTGTGTCCGGCGGCGAAGAAGAAAGGCGGCATTTCATGGCGAAGCGGGGACGTGTTTCTGCGCGGCAGCGCGCCGCGAGGGAGGCGGGCCGACGGGCCGCCGCAGCCGTGCGCCTGGCGGGAGCCCGGCCGTCCGGCCTGCGGCCGCAGCCCCAAGGCACGGTGGCGGGGGTGCCGCGGCCGGCCCGTGCGGCGGACGGTGCCACGGGGCCGGCGGGCAACGTCGCGGTGTCCGTGTGTGCTCCCGGGTGCCGGGTCTGCGCCGAGGCCCGCGAGGAGTTCACCGCCCTGCGCGCCGCCTCCCTGCTGCAGCGGCGCCGCCTCGACGAGCCCGACCGCTACCCCTACGCCGCCGGCAAGCACACGCTGCACCGCAGCGCCTGCCGGCAGATCAAGCAGGGGATCGGCGGCCTCGAGGGAGACGACTCGCCGCGGTTGCACGGCGCTCTGACCCGCTTCGCCCACGACGGGACCCTCACCTCCGGGTGGGCCACGCACCTGCGCGTCATGGAGCCCGCCGAGGCGGCCGGCTGGGTGAAGGAGCGCACCGGTCCCCGCGGCGGCACCCACTACCGCCTGTGCGGCATCTGCGGACCCGTCCGGCCCGAGAACGCGTGAGCAGCGGGCGGGGGCGGCCGCGGGGCGGCCTGCGTGGAGCGAGCCGCAGGACGTCGCGCCCGGTGCCGGCCGGGAAGGCCGGGAGCGCGGACCCCCGTGACCGCGGAGCCCGGGAATCCGGCGTTCCGGCGGGCCGGCCGTTCCCGGCGGCGTAGGCGGGGCCTTCCGGGTTATCCGGAGGGTATGGCGAGTCTGCATCTTCCCGGGCGCAAGGCGCACCACGGCCGCGGCGAGACGCGGGCGGCCGAAGTGCCGACGCCCGAGGAGGCCGGGCCCGGGCCCGAGGTGGCGCGCCGGGAACCCGACGCGCCGACGAAGCTGCCCAAGCGAGCCTGGAGGGCCGTCCTCCGGGGGACCGTACGGGAGTTCAGGGACGACGAGCTGACCGACCGCGCGGCGGCCCTGACGTACTACGGCGTGCTGTCCCTGTTCCCGGCGCTGCTGGTGCTCGTCTCCCTGCTCGGCATCGCCGGCGAGTCGGCGACGGACACGGTGCTCGGCAATCTCGAGCAGCTCACCCCCGGCGCGGCCCGCACCATCATCACCGGTGCCGTGGAGCAGCTCCAGGGGAACGCGGGCGTCGGGTCCGTGATGGCGATCGTGGGCCTGGTGCTGGCCGTGTGGTCGGCCTCCGGCTACGTGGCGGCGTTCATCCGGACGTCCAACGCCGTCTACGACGTGCCGGAGGGCCGCCCGATGTGGAAGATCCTCCCGATCCGCGTCGCGCTGACGGTCGCGTTGATGATCCTGGCGGTGATCAGCGCGCTGATCGTGGTCTTCACCGGCGGTCTGGCGCGCCGGGCGGGGCAGGCCCTCGGCATCGGGGACACCGCGCTGACGGTGTGGTCGATCGCCAAGTGGCCGGTGCTCGTCGTGCTGGTCACCCTCATGATCACGATCTTGTACTGGGCGAGCCCGAACGCCCGGGTCAAGGGCTTCCGCTGGATCACCCCCGGCAGCGCCCTGGCCCTGGTGATGTGGATGATCGCCTCGGCCGGGTTCGCGGTCTACGTCGCGAGCTTCGCCTCCTACAACAAGACCTACGGCACGATGGCCGGCGTCATCGTCTTCCTCGTGTGGCTGTGGATCACCAACCTGGCCATCCTGCTGGGCCTGGAGTTCGACGCGGAGATCGTACGGCAGCGCGCCATCGCGGGCGGCCTGCCGCCGGGCCGCGAGCCCTACGCCGAGCCGCGCGACACCCGGGCCTGGAACGCGCGGGACGTGCGCCGGCTGGACGAGGCGTGACCGGGAAACAGGCCGGAAGAGGCTGATCAGGGGCAAGCAGCGGGCTTGTGCCGGCGCACTGCCGGATACCCGGGGTTCATGAGATTGCTGACGGAGTCGGTGGAACTCGACCGGGTGCTGACACAGCGGGCGGCTTCCCGCATCCCGCCGGGCGTGGGCAAGGTGCTCTCGGCGGTCGAGGAGGCCGCCGAGAGCAGCAAGCTGTGGTGTGCCGCCGCCGTGGTGATGATGTCGCTGGGCGGACGGCGCGGGCGGCGAGCGGCGGGCGCCGGCCTGACCGCCCTGGCCGGCGCGCAGCTGATCTCGAACGGACTGTGCAAGCAACTGGTGGACCGTCCCCGGCCGCCGAAGGAGTGGTTCCCTCACGACGAGGCCGACGACCGCCCCGGTTCCTCCTCCTTACCGTCCGGGCACACCGCCGCCGCGGTGGCGTTCACCGCCGCCGTGGCACCCGCCTGGCCCGCCGCCGGGGCGGCGTGCGCGGTGCCCGCCGCCATGGTGGCGCTCGAGCGGGTGCAGAGCGGCGCCCACTACCCCAGCGACGTGGCCGCCGGAGCCGCCATCGGCCTGGCCACCGCCTGGCTCACGCGCCGTGCTCCGCGCATGGTCCTGCGGTACGGGATCCGGCGTGCCGCGGCGTTCGGGCCGGGTGGACCCGGGCAGATCGTGCCGAGCCCACGGTGACGTGAGGCCGCGGCGGATGCGGGCGGCGCACCGGCCCGGTGCGCCGCCCGCCGTGGCCGGCGGGCAGCCCGCGCAGCGGGGTGCGGCGTCGCCGGGGACCGGTCACCAGTAGTGCCGGCGACCGCCGACCGCGTGTCCCATGGCTCCCATGATCCACAGGATCGCGCCGATGACCGCCAGGATGATTCCGATCGTCCACAGGATCGATATGCCGGTGACGAAACCAACGACCAGCAGGATGATTCCAAGGAGGAGCATGATCGCCTCCTACGACGTCAGTGCTGCTACCACTGTGGACCGCAGTACCCCTGTTGGGAAGTCTTTACCTGCGCCGCACGGGACGTGATGCCGCGGGTCCCCCGGCGCCTCCTCCGCCCATGCCTGCGGCGGGAGCGACCCTGAGGGCGTGCTCCTCGGGACGTCAGGGGGTGAAGATCTGTTCGAGCCGGTCGATGGCCCCGTCCGCGCCGACGTGGTACGTGAACACCAGTCCGCTGTTCGGGTGCGCCTCCAGCCAGTCGAGGAACTCCTGCACGCCGATCTGCTGGTTCTCGGTGCTCGCGACGATCGGGTCCGTGGCGGTGACGTACGCGGCCTGGTCCAGGGGGAGGTAGGTCTCCTTGCCGACGGTCACGAAGGGCGGGCCGTCGGAATCCGGCGCCGGGCAGTCCCAGTTGCCGTGCCGGAAGATGAGGCTCAGGGCGCCCCCTTCCGGGGTGTACCGCAGGACGGCGATCTCGTCCGGGGAGATGGGCATCCTGTGATCGCAGTCGGGTGCGGTGTCTGCCGGGCTCGCGGTGGACGGCGCCACGGACACCGCGGGTGTGGAGGCCGCCGGGCCGGCGGTGGTGCTCGCCGTGGCACCGCCCGTCCCGGGGGTCGCCCGGCCGGCCGGGGTGGCCGCGGCGTCCGTACCGGCGCCGACACCCGGTTGCGCGGTGGCCGAGGACGAGGGGGCGGGCGCCGCCGCCGAGCCGCCCTCACCCTGGCACGCCGTCAGTGCCAGCGTCAGCAGGCCCACGGCGCCCAGGGCCGTGGCGGTGCTGCGGAGCGGCGCGGGTCTGCGACGGCCCGGGTGCCTGGTGCTGTTCATGGTGGTTCCCCCTCGGTGCTCGCGGCCCGTCGGTGGGCGCGCGGTCGATGTCAGGAGGGACGATATTCGGCCATCCGCGGTTTCCCCGTCTCCGGGCGGTTGCGAAGTGGTGACGTGCGGGCACCGCCCGCGGGCACCACGCCTCGCCGGCGGGGGACGGGTGCCCGGCGTGCATGGACGTCCGTCAAGACGCCCGCCGTTGCCCGGTCAGGACCGTACGGCGGAGTCGAGGAGGGGGCCGAGTTCGCGGACCGCCGTGGTGAGGGGACCCGTGTCCCGTTCGGCGCGCGCCATCAGGATCGCCCCCTCCAGGGTGCTGATCATCAGGGTGGCCAGCGATTCGGCACGGGCCGCGGGCACTCCCATGTCCGTCAGCGCCACGGCGAGGGGTGCCCGCCAGGTCGCGAAGGCGGCCGCCGCGGCCGTGCGGGTGGAGTCGCCGCGGGACGCGCAGTCGACGGTGGCGGCGGCGACCGGACAGCCCGCGTCGAAGCCGTCCCTCGCGTACTCGTCGGTCCACTGGGCGGTCATCGCCGCGAACAGGCCGCTCGGCGTCGGCTCGTCGAGCCCGGCACGGAAGCGGGCGATCCGCTTGCCCGCGTACCGGCCGGCCCACGCGAGTGCCTCGTTGACCAGCTGCTCCTTGCCGCCCGGGAAGTAGTGCTGCAGGGAGCCGCGCGGTGCGTCCGCGTGCGCGGCCACCTCGCGCATGCCGGTCGATGCGACCCCGTGCCGCCGGATGAGCTGGGCCGCGCTGAAGACCATCCGCTCCCGCGGACCGGGCCGCGCCTGAGTCATCCCCGGTCTCCTTCCCTCACGTCCACGCACTCTATGACCGCCGTCATGGCGGCCGCTACTATGACCACTGTCATAGTCGGCACGTGACGCGAAGGGCGGCCCGCCGTGCACGTCGGATTCATCGGTCTGGGAGTGATGGGCCGGCCCATGGCCCTGCGGCTGGCGTCCGCCGGCACCCCGCTCGTCGTCTGGAACCGCACCCCGGAACGCGCCCGCCCGCTGCGGGCGGCCGGGGCCGAGGTCGCGGCGGACGCCGCCGGGGTCTTCGCGCGGACCCGGGTGGTGCTGCTGATGCTCGCCGACGAAGGCGCCGTCGACGCGGTCCTCGCCCGGGGCACGCCCGGGTTCGCCGCCCGGGTCGAGGGCCGGACCGTCGTGCACATGGGGACGACCTCGCCCGCGTACTCGCGGGCCCTGGAGGCCGACATCCGCGCGGCCGGCGGCCGGTACGTCGAGGCGCCCGTCTCCGGCTCCCGGGTACCGGCCGAGCAAGGGCAGCTCGTCGCCCTGCTCGCGGGCGAGGAGACGGCCGTGGCCGCCGTACGGCCGCTGCTGGCGCCCATGTGCCGGGAGACGTTCGCCTGCGGACCGGCGCCCGGGGCGTCGCTGATGAAACTGTCGGTGAACCTCTTCCTGATCACCCTGGTGACCGGGCTGGCCGAGGCCTTCCACTTCGCCGAACGGCAGGGCGTCGACCGCCGGTTGTTCCTGGAGGTCCTGGACGCGGGTCCGATGGCCAGCGGCGTGTCCCGGATGAAGTCGCCCAAGCTGCGCGACCGGGACTTCGCGGTGCAGGCGGCGGCACTGGACGTGCTGAAGAACAACCGGCTGATCGCCGAGGCGGCCCGCACGGCGGGCCTCGCCTCACCGCTGCTGGACGTCTGCCACTCCCTGTTCGAGGAGACGGTGGCGCGCGGGCACGGCGGCGAGGACATGATCGCCGTACTGCGGGCGATCGAGGCGCGGACCGCGGGCGCGCCGTAGCCGGAGCCCGCGGGCGGCTGCCGGTACGGCGGGCCGTGGCCGCCCGCCCGGCCCGGAGTGCACGCGGGCGCGCGCAGGCCCCTCGCCGCACCGCGGCGAGGGGCCTGCCACACGCTGGGAGGCGGTGGGACGGTTCAGACGCCGGCGATCGACTGGATCCAGGAGCGGTACGCCGTCACGTTGGTGTAGGCCGTGGTGGTCTGGCGGTCGCTGGTGGAGGCGACGCCCACCTGGACGCCGCTCGCCATCATCGGGCCGCCGGAGTCACCGCCGGCGGTGATGCCGTCGCCCCGGCGGGCGCAGATCGCGGAGCCGCCGTACGCGTCGGTGCAGCCACCGGTGACCGTGACGTTGGCGACCTTCAGGTAGCGGGACTGGCAGTTGGCCTCCGAGCCGCACTGGGAGGTGGCGCCCCAGCCGTACACCTGCACGCTCTGGCCGACCCGCACCGAACCGGGCTGCCCGAGGCGGGCGTAGGTCGCCGACACGGAACGGTCGAGACGGACGAGCGCGAGGTCCGAGCTGTGGGTGTAGGTCTGGACGCCGTTGGCCACGGTGCCGCCGCTGTACTGGTCCAGGCTGCCGATGCGGAAGGACAGCCCGCCGCCGGTGACGCAGTGCTTGGCGGTGAGGATCCAGGTCGGCGCGATGATGGTCGCCGTACAGGTCTCTCGTCCGTTGGAGTACAGGCGGGCGGCCCACGGGCCACTGGTGGCCTGGCCGCCGCCGATGATGGGCTGGGGGGCCGTGGTGGTCGGGGGCGCCGGCGCCGCGGCGGCGGTGGGGGCGAGAAGCCCGAGGGCGGAGATCGCGGAGATCGCTGCTGCGGCGAGAGCGGGCACGAGCCTCGATATGCGCAAGGTTCCTCGATTCGAAGTACACGTTGGGGGCGTGTAAGTGCGGGGAGAGTCGGCCCACTTGGGCCGTGACCAGGGCGAACGCCCGCCTCGGGGACGGCAGTTCGTCGTGGACATGACTCAGGATTCCGAACGATGGGTGAACGCGGGACTATCTCTTGGCCATAACGCGGTGTTATGGCGGGCCCTCGCGCCGGCGCGCCGAACGCCCCTCGACGCACGGCCGGGGGCGCCGTACGGTCGGCGATGGTCACCCGAGGCCCGCCGGGCGGGCCCGGCCGCACGACGAAAGGCGGAGAAGGACGATGGAGGGCAAGGACCCCTGGATCAGGACGCTGCGCCGCGCCACGGACCCCCGGGCGCGCGTGATGTTCCTCCCGCACGCCGGGGGCGCCGCCTCCTACTACGCGCGGTTCGCGCGGCTGTTCCCCGACGGCTGCGACGTCTCGGCCGTGCAGTACCCGGGGCGGCACGACCGGCTGGGCGAACCCTTCGTGACGACCCTCGAAGGTCTCGCCGAGCGGCTGCTGCCGTCCTTGCGGCCGTGGGCGGCGCAGTCCGTGCCGCTGGTGCTGGTCGGCCACAGCATGGGCGCGTCCGTCGCGTTCGAGTCGGTGCGCCGGCTCGGGCGCGACGGGCTGACCGCCCACTGCCGCCTCGTCGTCTCCGGCCGTGGCGCCCCGTCCACGATGCGCGAGACCCCGGTCTTCGATACCGACCAGGACCTGCTGGACCACCTCGCGGGGCTCGGCGGTACCGAGGCGGAGATCGTGGGCAGCCCGGATCTCGTGGACCTCGTCCTGCCCGCCATCCGCAATGATTACCGGGCAGTCACCCGGTATCGGCCGGACCCGGAGGCGGCGGTGGACACTCCCGTCCTGTGCCTGACCGGCGACCGCGACCCCCGGGTGACACCCGAGGAGGCCGCCGCCTGGAAGAGGCACACCACGGCCGGCTTCCGGCTGGAAATCCTCCCCGGCGGACACTTCTTCCTCACCGACCACGCCGACTCCGTCGTACGGCTCATCGCCGAGTGCGCCGGCCCCGGCGGTCGCTGACAGACGGCGCGCACGGCGCACTCCGGCGCGCGCTGAACTGCCGAGAGCCGTTTGGCGTGCGCCCGCGCGCGCGGCTTTCCGCGCGCGCCGGTGGTTTCCTGCGAGCGCCGGTCCGTTCCCGGCACGGCGGTCTCGCCGGCCGCCGGCGAGCCGGGCGGCGCCCCGCGCAACCGTCACCTGACCTGGCCGAAACCCGCCGGGTGGGCATCCCGGCGATCGAGGCGTGAGAGAGGGGAGTGACGCCGGACGCACCCCGGGATCCCCAGGACGCCGAAATTCCTTCCCACACACCAGGTTTGGCTGTGAAAAGCCGGGATACACGCCCTTCTCAGTGGGTCAGTGGGTCGCCTGAAGGGCCGTCTCCCCTTCGATTTCGGGGGGTTGCCATCCTGTGACCCAACGTGAAAACTGTGAGCGCACTCGGCCCGGCCGGATCGTGTCGAAGCGCGTCATTGGCACGTGAAGTGCGAAATCGTGGGACAGGGGAGTTCTGCGCAGGGCCGCTGCGCCGGAGAGGTCACTGGGGGATGTGGTGGTGTCTGCTAGGTGCCCGAGGCACGTGCTGCCAGGCTGCGCACGTGCGGGCCTGTCCGCTGCTCGGCGGGCGTCCGGACCGCTCGGAACCGCCGCCCCGCCGCTCCTGTTCCGGCCTCAGGTCCGCTGACGCCCCGGGGGCCGGCGCTCCCTGAGCGGACGGACCCGCGGGTCGCTCCCCGGCCGACCCGGCCGGACCACGCACCGGCACCTGACGCGGAGCGACGACCGCTCCGCGGTGCCACACCCGATGGCCGCGCCCTCGACGGCCACCGCTGCCCGCGGCGCACCACGGCACACCGTCGTCGGCCCACCGCCGGGCCCGCGCGTTCTCAGCCAAGGAGAAACGGTGACAAGCACACAACTGACCGGGGCCGAATCGCCACTTGACGTGTTACCCGAGCGGTGGCGGGCCTTACGCGACGCGGGCCCCGTGACGTACGACGAGGAGCGGCGGCAGTGGCACGTCGTGGACCACCAGGGCGTCTCGGCGGTCCTGTCCGACCCGGCGACGTACTCCTCCGACATGACGCCGATCGCCCCCACCCAGGAGGACTTCGAGGCCTTCCGGCAGGGCAACTTCGTGGGCATGGACCCGCCGGAGCACCGCAAGCTCCGCACCCTGGTGAGCCAGGCCTTCACGCCGAGAGTGGTGCACGGGCTCGCCCCGCGCATCGAGGCCGTGTGCGCGCGGCTGCTCGACGGCGTCGCCGACCGCGACCGGTTCGACCTGGTCGACACCCTCGCCTACCCGCTGCCGATCATCGTGATCGCCGAACTCCTGGGTGTGCCCGCCGAGGACCACCGGCTGTTCCAGGAGTGGGCCGCCACCCTCTTCGGCGGCGACCAGCTCGGCGACAGCCTCGACATGGCCGACCTGGAACGCGCGCTGGAGGCCATCGCGCCGACCGTGCGCGAGATGAACGGCTACGTGCTGGACCACATCCGGCACCGCCGCGCCCACCCCGGTGACGACCTCACCAGCAGACTCCTCACCGCCGAGGTCGACGGAACGCGGCTGAGGGACGAGGAGATCGTCGGATTCGTCGCCCTGCTGCTGGTCGCCGGGCACATCACCACCACCGCGCTGCTCGGCAACGCCATGGTCACCTTCGACCGGCACCCCGGCACGCTCACCGCGCTGCGGGAGGACCCGGGCCGGGTGCCGGACGCCGTCGAGGAGGTCCTGCGCTGGCTGCCGCCCTTCCCCGAACTGGGGCGGCGCACCACCCGGCCGGTGGTGCTCGGCGGCCACGACATCCCGGCCGACACGCTGCTGATGGTGCACCTGGGGGCCGCCAACCGCGACCCCTCCCGCTTCACCTCCCCGGACGTCTTCGACGCGGCCCGCGATCCCAATCCCCACCTGACCTTCGGTCACGGGATCCACTTCTGTTTCGGCGCTCCCTTGGCCCGGCTGGAAGCCCGCATCGCGCTCCAGATGATGATGGAACGTTTTCCTTCCCTCGCGGTGCCTTCCTACGACGACGTCACGTACCAGAACCCGGCCGTCATCGTCGGCGTACGTCACCTGCCGGTCGCCGTCACCAGGCCGTGACGCGCGTCGACGCGCACACCCCGCGCCGCTCGCCCGCGGGCCAGCCGCGTCCCCCGCACCCGCTCTCACCAGGAGTCACCTCCCCATGCCGTACCCGACCGCCGCTCCGGCCACCGACAGGCCGTCGATACCGTCGATACCCTCGCACCAGGAGTTGCGCAGCCGCCTCGACTCCCTCGCCCGCGTCCACCGTGTGCCCGGCGCCCAGCTGGCCGTCCACACCGGCACGCACGTCCTCAGCGTGCACACCGGCACGGCCGACGCCCTGACGAACGCCCCGTTCACCGCGGAGACGGCCGTCCCCTTGGGCTCCGTCACCAAGACCGCCACGGCCGCCGCCGTCCTGCTCCTCGCCGACGACGGAGACCTCGACCTGGACGAACCCGTCGTCGAACTGCTGCCCGACTTGAGGGAGATACCCGAGGTGACGGTGCGTCACCTGCTGAGCCACACCGCCGGCCTGCCCACCGGACCCGACTCCGACAGCGCCGCCGGCACCACCGTCTCCCGCTACCTCTCGGCGGTCTGCACCGCGCGCAACACCCTGTTCCCGCCGGGCACCGGCTTCTCGTACTCCAACGCCGGCTACGTCGCGGCGGGCCGCATCCTGTCCGAAGTGACGGGCATGACCTGGCAGGAAGCGGTGGCGGCGCTCGTCCTGGAACCCCTGGGCATCGTCCCCGCGTTCCTCGGTGACGCCGCTCCCGCGCGGCCGGTCGCCAGCGGCCACGCCTTCAACACGGCCACGGGCTTGGTCCGCCCGGCCCACCAGAACCTCGCCCCGGTG
This sequence comes from Streptomyces glaucescens, assembly GCF_000761215.1. Classification (GTDB taxonomy): domain Bacteria; phylum Actinomycetota; class Actinomycetes; order Streptomycetales; family Streptomycetaceae; genus Streptomyces; species Streptomyces glaucescens_B. Next base: position 7,114,092 of record NZ_CP009438.1, read on the forward strand.
GAGGCGCCGGCCGGAGCCCTGCTGGCGAGCGCCGAGGACCTGGTCGCCCTGGGCAGGGCCGTGATCGGCGGGTCCGCCGTGCTGCCGGCCGCGCTCGCCGGCCGGATGCGCCGCCCCGAACCGGCCGCCGACCCCGGTGCCCTGGCGGACTCCTGGGGCCTCGGCCTCGCCCTCTTCCGGCAGGACGGCCGGGTGTGGTGCGGCCACGACGGGAACGCCCAGGGCACCTCCTGCCACCTGCGGGCCGACCCGGACAGCGGCGTGGTCGTCGCCTTCACCGGGAACGCGGGCGCCGCCACCGCCCTGTGGCGTGACATCACGGCGGAACTCGCCCGGCTCACCGGCATCCGCGTGCCCACCGCCCCGGCCGCCGGCACCTCCCGCGGAGCCGCCGTGGCGCTCCCGGAGTGCGCCGGAACCTACCGCAACGGGGGCACCGAGTACGCGGTCAAGCTCGACGGGGACGGCAATCCCACCCTGTCCGTCGACGGCGACTACCCCATCCCGCTGGTGTGCTACCCGGACCTGTCCTGCGATCTGGTCGACCCGGCCACCGGCCGGGTCGAACCGGGCGGCCGTTTCCACCGCGACCCCGCCACCGGGGCCATCGACCGCCTGCAGATCTCCGGCCGCACCGCGCGCCGCACCGGCACGGACTGACCGAGCGCCGCACCGGCACCGACGAAGAGCGGACCGGACCGGCACCGTCCGACCGCACCGCACCGGCACCGACCGGGCCGCGCGCGGCACCGGCACGGCCGGCCGCGCCCCGCCCCCCGCACCCGCCCCGTACGCAAGGACCCCGCACCGCTCCGGTGTGCCCGCGGGCCGCCCCGAAGCGGCGCGCCGGGTCCGCGCGCCCGCTCCCGCCCGAAGGACTGCACCCCGATGACGGACCTGCACGCCCAGCGCCCCGCCACGCCCGCCTCCCCACCGGCCGGCCCCGTCCCGCCGGCCCGCGCGCGCCACGTCACCCGTCACCTCCCGCTCGGTGAGCTGTTCACCGGGTGGGTGAAGCGCGACCCGGACGCCCCCGCGGTCACCGACGGCCGGAGCACCTGGTCGTACGGGGAACTGGCCCGGCGGGCCGGCCGGCTCGCGGCACACCTCGCCGCGAGCGGCGCCGGTCCGGAGCGGACGGTGGCACTGGTCCTGCCGCGCTCGATGGAACTGATCGCCGCCGAGCTGGCCGTGGCCCTGACCGGTGCGGCCTTCCTCCCCGTGGACCCCGACTACCCGGCCGAACGACGGGCGCTGATGCTCGCCGACGCCGCGCCCGCCGTCGTCCTGGACGACCCCGGCCGGGTCCGCGCGCTGCTCGACGGCGAAGGTCCCGCGGCGCAGCCGGCTCCGGGCCGGGCGCTCCCCGACCACGCGGCGTACGTCATCTTCACGTCCGGCTCCACCGGCACCCCCAAGGGTGTCACCGTCACCCACCGCGGCATCGCCGGCTTCGCCGCGGCGGCCGCCGAACGCTACGCCGTCGGCCCGGGCGACCGGGTGCTGCAGTTCTCCTCGCCCAGCTTCGACGCCTCCGTACTGGAGCTGTGCGTCTCCGTGCTGTCCGGCGCCCTGCTGGTCGTCCCGCCGCACGGGCCCTGGCTGGGCGAGGAACTCGCCGCCGTCCTGGACGAGCACCGCATCACCCACGCCCTCATACCCCCGGCCGCCCTCGCCACCCTGCCCGACCCCGCGGACCTCGGCGGCCTGCCGTCGCTGCGCACCCTGATCGTCGGGGCCGAGGCGTGCCCGGCCACGCTCGTCGACCGGTGGGCACCCGGCCGCCGCATGATCAACTCCTACGGGCCGACCGAGGCGACCATCGTCGCCACCTGGACCGGACCGCTGACCGCCGGCACCGGCACCCCCGCCATCGGCGGTCCGCTGCCGGGCACCGAGGCCCTCGTCCTGGACGCGGCGCTGCGCCCGGTGCCGCCCGGCACCGAGGGGGAGCTGTACGTGGGCGGCGACGGACTGGCCCGCGGCTACCTCGGCCGCCCCGGTCTGACCGCCACCCGGTTCGTCGCCCACCCCTCCGGGCCGCCCGGCGCCCGCCTCTACCGCACCGGCGACCGGGTGCGCCGGCGCGCCGACGGCGAGCTGGAGTTCCTCGGCCGGGCCGACCGGCAGGTCAAGGTCCGGGGCTTCCGCATCGAGCCCGGTGAGATCGAGGCCGCCCTGGTCCGGCACCCGGAAGTCCGCGAGGCCGTCGTCGTGGTCCGCGACGAGGAACCCGCCCGCGGCCGGCTCATCGGCTACGTCACCCCCGCCGATCCCGCGCGCAGACCCGAGCCCGCCCGGCTGCGCGCCGCCCTCGCCGCCGCCCTGCCGGCCCACATGGTGCCCTCCGCCGTCGTCGTCCTGGACGCGCTGCCGCTCACCCCCCAGCACAAGATCGATCTGCGGGCGCTGCCCGCACCCGGCGGCGCCCCGGCCGAGCAGTACGTCGCGCCGCGCACCGACGGCGAACGGACCCTGGCCGCGATCTGGGCCGACGTCCTCGGCGTCGACACCGTCGGCGTCACCGACGACTTCTTCGACCTGGGCGGTGACTCGATCCTCGCCGCCCGCACCCTGACCCGCGTCCGGGAGACGTTCGGCGTCCGGCTCTCCCTGCGCGACGTGTTCACCGCGCGGACCGTCGCCGCGCTCGCCCCGCTGACCGCCGAGCCGTCCGCCGCCGCCCCGTCGGAGCCGATCCCCCCCGCCCCGCGCTCGGAACCCGTACCGCTCTCCGCCGCCCAGCGGCGCCTGTGGTTCCTCGACGACCTCGCCGACGGCGGCACCGAGTACAACACCGGAGTGGCGCTGCGGCTGCGCGGCCCGCTCGACACGCCGGCCCTGGAACGCGCCCTGCACCGGCTCGCCGCCCGCCACGACTCCCTGCGCACCACCTTCGCCACCGTCGACGGGCAGGCCGTCCAGCTCGTCGCCGCCGAGCCGGACCTGCCGCTGCGCACCGCCGACGTCGGACACCTGCCCGCCGACCGGCGGGACGAGGCCGTGGAGAACCTGCTGGCCGAGGAACTGCGCAGGCCCCACGACCTGACGACCGGCCCCCTCACCCGGGCGCTGCTCGTCCGCCGGGCCACCGGGGACCACGTGCTGCTGCTGGCCCAGCACCACATCGTCACCGACGGCTGGTCGGTCGGCGTGCTGACCCGGGACCTGGCGGCGTTCTACCGCGCGGAAGCCGCCGGCGAACCCGACGGCCTGCCCCGGCCGGGAGTGCAGTACCCGGACTTCGCGCTGTGGGAGCGCGAGCGGCACACCGCCGACGCCGACGACCTCGCCTACTGGAGACGCCACCTCGCCGGCCTCCAGCAGCTCGAACTGCCCACCGACCGGCCCCGCCCCGCGGTGCGCACCACCGCGGGCGCGGCCCACCGCCAGGACATCCCGCATCACCTGGTGGACCGGCTGCGGCAGTTGGCCGCGGGCCGCGGCACCACCGTCTTCACGGTGTTCGCCGCGGCGGCGGCCGTGCTCTTCGCCCGCTACTCCGGGCAGCGGGACGTGGCGTTCGGCACCGTCACCAACGGGCGGGACCGCCGCGAACTGGAGGACGTGACGGGCTTCTTCGCCAACACCGTCGTGCTGCGCGGCGAGGTCGACGACTCCGCCACGGTCGACCGGTTCGTGCAGACCATGCGCGCGACCGTGCTGGACGCCTTCGCCCACGACGGCGTGCCCTTCGACCGGGTGGTCGAGGAACTCGCCCCGCCCAGGGACCCCAGCCGCACTCCGCTGGTACAGGTGCTGGTCGTACAGCAGGCGGCGCCCGCCCGGCCGCCGGTGGCCGCCGGGGTGCGCATCGAGGAACACCCGCTGCCCCGCCCGGCCGCCCGCTTCGACCTCGTGCTGGAGTTCGCGCCGCGTACCGACGGCGGCTGCGAGCTGACGGTCGAGTACAACACCGACCTGTTCGAGCCGGCGACCGTGGCCCGGATGAGCCGGCAGCTGTACCACCTGCTCGAAGGCATGGCGGACGGCCCGCACCGGACACTCGCCGAACTGCCGCTGCTGTCCGACGACGAGCGGCGCACGCTCCTCGACTCCTGGAACCCGCCCGTGCCGGCCGGCGACGGGGCCGACGCCGCCACCCTCCCCGCGCTGTTCGAGGCTCAGGTGGCGCTGACCCCCGACCGCACCGCCGTGACCTGCGGCGAGACGCGGCTGGACTACGCCGGGCTGAACCGGCGTGCCAACCGTCTCGCCCGGCTGCTGGCGTCGCGCGGGGCGGGCCCGGAGTCCCTGGTGGCGCTGTGCCTGCCGCGCACCGCCGACCTGCTGCCCGTGCTGTGGGCCGTACTGAAGTCGGGCGCGGGCTACCTGCCCGTGGACCCCGGCTACCCGGCCGAGCGCATCCGCTTCATGCTCGCCGACGCGGCCCCCGCCCTCGTCCTCGCCACCCGTGAGACGGCGCGCGCGCTCCCCGAGGACTGCGAGCCGCTGCTCCTGGAGGACATCGCACCCTTCACTGCCGGTGCCGCCACCACGGACCTGACCGACGCCGACGTCACGGACCTGACCGACGCCGACGCCGACGCCGACGCCACGGACCTGACCGACGCCGACCGGACGGGTCCGCTGCACCCGTCCCACCCCGCCTACGTCATCTACACCTCCGGCTCCACCGGCCGGCCCAAGGGCGTGGTCGTCAGCCACCGCAGCGTGGCCGCGCTGGCCGCCTGGGCCAGGGACACGTTCGGCTCGCGCGGGTTCTCCCACGTCGTGGCCTCCACGTCGCTCAACTTCGACGTGTCCGTCTTCGAGCTGCTGTGCCCCCTGCTGGCCGGCGGCAGCGTCGAAGTGGTCGCCGACCTCACCGCCCTCGCCGACCTCCCCGCCCGCGCCGACGGCACCGGGCCGCACCGGGCCGGACTGCTCAGCGGCGTGCCGTCCGCGCTGTCCCGGGTGCTCGCCGGCGACGGCGCCGTCGAGGCGGACACCGTCGTCCTGGCCGGCGAGGCCCTGCCGGCCCGGACCGTCCGGGCCATCAAGGACACCATGCCCGCGGCCGAGGTGGCGAACATCTACGGCCCCACCGAGGCCACCGTCTACGCCACCGCCTGGTTCGCCGACGGCGCCGTCCCCGACCAGGCCCCGCCCATCGGCCGGCCCGTCGCCCGCACCCGCGCCTACGTGCTGGACCGCCTGCTGCGCCCCCAGCCGCCGGGTGTCACGGGCGAGTTGTACCTGGGCGGCGGCGGACTGGCCCGCGGTTACCTGCGCCGCCCCGGCCTGACCGCCGCCCGCTTCGTCGCCGACCCGTTCGGCGCCCCCGGTGACCGCATGTACCGCACGGGCGACCTGGTGCGCTGGAGCGCCGACGGCCAGCTCGAATACCTCGGCCGCGTCGACCAGCAGGTCAAGGTGCGCGGCTTCCGCATCGAACTCGGCGAGGTGGAGGAGGCCCTGCGCGGCTGCGCGGGCGTCGCCGAGGCCGCCGCCACCGTCCGCGACGCCGACGGGCACCGCCGCCTGGCCGGATACGTCGTCCCCGCCCCCGGCGCCCGGGTGGAGCCCGAGGCCGTACGCCGCGAACTCGGGCGCACCCTGCCCGACTACATGGTGCCCTCCGCCGTCCTGGTGCTGCCCGCCCTCCCGCTCAACCCCAACGGCAAACTGGACCGCGGCCGGCTCCCCGACCCGGCGCCGGCCGAACCCGCCGCACGCCACGTCGCGCCCCGCACCCCCACCGAACGGACCCTGGCCGCCATCTGGGCGGACGTCCTGCACGTGGAGCGGGTCGGAGCGGACGACAACTTCTTCGCGCTGGGCGGCGACTCCATCCTCAGCATCCAGGTCGTGGCCCAGGCCCGGCAGGCGGGCCTCACCATCACCTCGCGGGACGTCTACCGGCACCAGACGGTCGCCGCCCTGGCCCGCCGCGCCGACGAGACGGGCGGCAACCGGGCCGCCGCCGCGCCCGCCCCCGTGGAGGCGACCGGCACCGCCCCGCTCACCCCCATCCAGCACTGGCTCTTCGACAGCGCCGCCGAGCGGGCCGGACACTTCGCCCAGACGCTCTCGGTCGAACTGCCCGCCGACGTCGACGCCGGTGCGCTCCAAGCCGCCCTCGACGACGTGGTCGCCCACCACGACGCGCTGCGCTCCCGCTTCCTCGCCGGTGACACGGGCGTACGGTGGCTGATCGACGGCCCGGCCGTCCGCTGCCGCCTCACCCACCACACCGGCCCGGACACCGACACCCCGCACCTCGGCCCGTACGACCTGGGCGACGGGCCGCTGCTGCGGGCCGTGCTGCACGACCGGGGACCCGGACGGCCGCCCGTCCTGCACCTGTCCGTCCACCACCTCGTCGTGGACGGAGTCTCCTGGCGCCTGCTCCTCGACGACCTCGAACGCGCCTACCGCGCCCGCCGCGAGGGCCGGGACGGGGCGGCCGCGCTGCCCCGCAAGTCCTCCCCGCTGCGGCAGTGGGCCGAGCGCCTGGCCGCGCACACCGCCGCCGGCGGTTTCGACGAGGAGAAGGCGTACTGGATCCGGGAGACCGAAGGCGCCCGGGCGGCTCTGCCCGCGGACCGGGAGGGCACCGGCACCTACGCCTCCCAGCGGTCGGTGACGGTGCGGCTGAGCGCCCGGGACAGCGAAGCGCTGCTGCGGACCCTGCCGGAGACGTACCGCACCCAGGCCAACGACGTCCTGCTCGCCGCCCTCGGCCGGGTGCTGTGCGGGTGGAGCGGGCACGACCGGGTCCTGGTCGACGTCGAGGGCCACGGCCGTGAGGACCTCTTCGCCGACGTCGACACCAGCCGCACCGTCGGCTGGTTCACCACCCGCCACCCCGTCGCCCTGGCCGTCCCGCCGGAGGCGTCCTGGGACGCCGTGCTCAAGCAGGTCAAGGAACAGCTGCGCGCGGTGCCCCGGCACGGCATCGGCCACGGCGCGCTGACCCTGCCGGGCCGCGACGGCGCCCCCCTCCCGGCGACCAGCGCGCAGATCAGCTTCAACTACCTGGGCCGGTTCGGCCTGTCCGGGACCTCCGAGGGCCTGTACCGCGGGCTGGTCCGCCCGCTGGAGCTGGACGCCGACCCGTCGGCGGCGCGCCCGCACGCCCTGGAGGTCGTGGGCCGGCTGGACGGCGACAGCCTGGAGTTCACCTGGTTCTACTCCGACCGGGTGCACCGGCCGGAGACCGTCACCGGCCTCGCGGAACGCTACGCCGACGCGCTGGCCGCTCTCGCCCGGTACGCGGCCCGCCCCGGTGCCGCCGGACGCACCCCCTCGGACTTCCCGCTGGCCCGGCTCGACCAGGCGCACGTCGACCGCATCGCGGGGGAGGACCCCGCCGGTGTGGAGGACGTCCACCCCCTCACGCCCACCCAGGCCGGCATGCTCTTCCACCGGCTCTCCCAGGACGACCGCGGCGTGTACTTCCAGCAGCTGACGTTCGTCCTCGACGGCGTGCCCGACCCGCGGGCGCTGGCGGACGCCTGGCAGCAGGTCACGGACCGCACCCCGGTGCTGCGCTCGCGGGTGGTGTGGCAGGACGTGCCCGAGCCGCTGCTCGTGGTGCAGCGCCGGGCCGCCGTGCCGGTGGAGCTGCCCGACTGGCGCGGCCTGACCGCCGCCGAACGGGACGAGCGGCTGCGCGACCTGCTCGACCGCGACCGCGCCCGAGGCGTGGACCTGACCCGCGCGCCGCTCCAGCGCCTGGTGCTGGCCCGGGTCTCCGACCGCGCGGTGCGCGTCGTGTGGTCCTTCGACCACCTGATCCTGGACGGGTGGAGCCTGTTCCAGGTCCTCTCCGACGTCTTCGCCCGCCACGCGGCACTGTCCGGCGCGGCGCAGGTGCCGCTGCCCGACCGCCGCCCCTTCCGCGACTACGTCGCCTGGCTGCGCGAGCGCGCGGACGGCGCCGAGGCCGAACGGCACTGGCGGAACCGCCTGCACGGACTGAGCGAGACCACCGCGCTCCCCTTCGACCGCGAGCCGCGCGAGAGCCACCGCGCGGAGTCGACGCGGGCGGTGCGCGTCACCCTGTCCCAGGCCGCCACCAAGGCCCTCGCGGAGCTGGCCAGGACGGCGGGCCTCACCCTGAACACCCTGGTGCAGGGCGCCTGGGCGGTGCTGCTGGGCCGTCAGGCGGGCCGCGACGAGGTCGTCTTCGGCACCACCGTCTCCGGACGGCCGCCGGAGCTGCCCGGGGCCGACGCCATCACCGGCCTGTTCATCGCCACCCTGCCCACCCGTGTGAGGGTGCCGCGCGACGAGCCGCTGCTCACCTGGCTGGCCCGGCTCCAGCAGGAGCAGAGCGAGGACCGCCGCCACGACCACGTGCCGCTGCACCGCATGACGGCGTACACCGACCTGCCCGAGCGGGCCGCCCTCTTCGACAGCATCGTCGTGTTCGAGAACTACCCGGTCGACGACGACCTCGCCGCCGCGCACGGCCTGCGGCTGACCGGCCTGGACGGCATCGAGACCACCAACTACCCGCTCAGCCTGGTCGCCTACCCCGGCCCGGAACTCGCGCTGCGCCTCGGCTACGACCCGGACCTGTTCGACGCCGCCACGATCGAGCGGATGGCCGAGTACCTCACCGTCCTGCTGGAAGGCTTCGCCGCCACCCCGCGGCGCGCCCCCGCGCGCCTGCCCCTGCTGACGGCCGCCCGCCGTGAGCAGGTGCTCCACACCTGGAACGACACCGCCACCGGCGCCCCCGCGGCGACCACCGCGGACCTCTTCGCCGCGCAGGCGGAGCGCACCCCCGACGCCGTCGCGCTGCTGGCCGGCGCCGAGCGGCTGACCTACCGCGAACTCGACGCCCGCGCGGCGGCACTGGCCGGCCGGCTGGCCGCGCTCGGGGTGCGCCCGGAGGCCGCCGTCGGCGTGCTGATGGACCGCTCGGCCACCCTCGTGGTCGCCCAGCTCGCCCTCGCCCGCCTCGGCGGCGTGTACGTCCCGCTCGACGGCCGGGCCCCCCGGGAACGGCTGCGCACGATGCTCGCGGAGGCCGGCGCCGACCTGCTGCTCACGGACGCCGAGTGGCACGGCACGGCCGCGGGCCTCCTCCCCGAAGGGCGCGTCCTGCGCCCGGACGAGGACACCGGCGCCACCACCGCGGACGCCACCACCGTGCCGCGCGTGCACCCCGACAACGTGCAGTACCTCATGTTCACCTCCGGCTCCACCGGCACCCCCAAGGGCGTCGCCGTGCGGCAGCGGGACGTCGCCGCGCTCGCCCTCGACCGCGCCTTCGCCGGCCACGACCGCGTCCTCGTGCACTCCCCGCACGCCTTCGACGCCTCCACCTACGAGCTGTGGGTGCCGCTGCTGCGCGGCGGTACCGCCGTCCTCGCCCCGCCCGGTGACCTGGACGCCGCCGCCGTCCGCCGTGCGATCACCGAGCAGGGCGTGAGCTGCCTGTTCCTGACGGTGGGCCTGTTCCGGCTGCTCGCCCAGGAGGACCCCGCCTGCCTGCGCGGCGCCCGGGAGGTGTGGACGGGCGGCGAGGCCGTGCCCGGTGCCGCCGTACGGCGCGTGCTGGACGCCTGCCCCGGCCTCACCGTCGTCGACGTGTACGGTCCGACCGAGACCACCACGTTCGCCACCCGGCAGGCCTTCCGCGCCGGAGACGCGCTGCCCGCGGCGCTGCCCATCGGCCGCCCCCTGGACGACACCCGCGTCTACGTCCTGGACGGCGCGCTCCAGCCGCAGCCGCCCGGCGTGCCGGGAGAGCTGTACCTCGCGGGCGCCGGTCTGGCCCGCGGCTACACCGGACGCCCCGGCGCCACCGCGGCCCGCTACCTGGCCGACCCCTACGGGCCGCCCGGCGGGCGGATGTACCGTACCGGCGACATCGTGCGCTGGAGCGCGGACGGCGCGCTGCACTTCGTGGGACGCGCCGACGACCAGATCAAGATCCGCGGCTTCCGCGTCGAACCCGCCGAGATCGAGGCCCGGCTCACCGCCCACCCGGCGATCGCCGAGGCGGTGGTGTCGGTGTCCCGGCACGAGGGACGCAAACGCCTGGTCGCGCACCTGGTGCCGGCTCCCGGGGCAGCCGTGCCGCAGGCGGCCGAGCTGCGCGCCCACGTCGCGGCCGAACTGCCCGACTACATGGTCCCGGCCGCGTTCGTCACCCTCGCCGAACTGCCGCTGACCGCGAACGGCAAGGTCGACCGGCGCCGGCTGCCCGAACCCGAGTGGTCGGCGGCGTCCGACACCGCCCACCGCCCGCCGCGCACCGAGGCCGAGCGGGTCCTCGCCGGCATCTGGGCCGAGCTGCTCGGCGTGGAACGCGTCGGCCTCGACGACCACTTCTTCATGCTGGGCGGCGACTCGATCGTCAGCATCCAGGTCGTCTCCCGGGCCCGCACGGCCGGGCTCGCGCTGACACCGCGGGACCTGTTCCGCCATCCCACGCTCGCCGCGCTGGCCGCCGCCGCGACCGGCGCGGACGCCACCGTCGCGGGCACCGGCCCGGTGTCCGGGGAGGTCGCGCTCACCCCGATCCAGCACTGGTTCCTCGACGCCGAGCCGCCGCGCCCGGAGTACTTCAACCAGTCGGTGGTCGTCGAGACGGGCGAGGACGTCGACCCCGGCGCGCTGCACACCGCCCTGGCCGCGCTGTGGGCCCACCACGACGCCCTGCGCGCCCGCTTCACCCGCGCCGCGGACGGCACCTGGCGCCAGGAGTACGCCGACGCGGACACCGGGGTGCCGGAGCTGCTGCGCGTGCACGACCTGACCGGCCGGGACGCCGGCGCCGCGGAACAGGCCGAGGCCCGCCTCACCCACGAGGCGCACACCGGCTTCCGCCTGGACACCGGGCCGCTGCTCGCCGCCCGCCTCTTCACCGGCGGCGGCCGCCCCCCGCGCCTGCTGCTGACGGCCCATCACCTCATCGTCGACGGCGTCTCCTGGCGCGTCCTGCTGGAGGACCTGGAGACCGCCTACCGGCAGGCCCGCACCGGCGAGCCGGTCCGGCTGCCGCAGCGCACCACGTCCGTGCGGGAATGGGTGCGGCGGCTCACCGCACGCGCCGGCGAGGACCTCGCCGCGCAGCGCGCCCACTGGGCGGAGGTCTCCCGCCACTGCGCCGAACCGCTGCCGGCGGACCTCGACGGCGGGAACACCGTCGCCGACCTGCGCGCCGTGACCGTACGCCTCGACCGGCGGCGCACCGGGGAACTCCTGCGCAAGGTCCCCGGCGTGTACCGCACCCGCGTCGACGACGTCCTGCTGACCGCCCTCGGCCGCGTGCTGGCGGACTGGACGGGCCGCCGCACCGTCGCCGTGGGACTGGAGGGGCACGGCCGCGAGGACCGGCTCTTCGACGACCTCGACCTGTCCCGCACGGTCGGCTGGTTCACCAGCCTCTTCCCCGTCGCCCTCGACCTGCCCGAAGGGGACTGGGGCGCCGCGCTGAAGGCCGTGAAGGAACAGCTGCGGGCCGTCCCCGACCGGGGCATCGGCTACGGCGCCCTGCGCCACCTCGCGGGCGACGAACGGCTCGCCGCCGCCCCGCTGCCCGGCATCAGCTTCAACTACCTGGGCCGGTTCGACTGGTCCGCCGCCGACGCCGCGCTGGTCCGGGCCGTTCCCGGCGGCCTGGACGGCGCGGAGGACCCCGGGGCGCCGCGACCCCACCTGCTGGACGTGGTGGCCCGCGTCGAGGACGACGAGCTGGAGGTCACCTGGCACTACAGCGGCGGCCGCCACCGCGCGGAGACCGTCGCCGCCCTCGCCGAGGGCATGCTGCGCTCCCTGGAGGAGATCGTCGCGCACTGCGCCGACCCGCGGGCCGGCGGCCGCACGCCCTCGGACTTCCCGCTGGCCCGGCTCGACCAGACCGCCGTGGACCGGGTCGTGGGCGACGGCCGCGGCGTCGAGGACGTGTACCCGCTCACGCCCATGCAGGCGGGCATGCTGTTCCACAGCCTCATGGACCCGCAGGGCCGCACCTACGTCAACCAGGTGCAGGTCGTCCTGCACGGCGTCACCGACCCGCACGCGCTCGCCGAGGCGTGGCAGCGCACGGCCGACGCCAACCCGATCCTGCGCACCCGCCTGGTGTGGCAGGAGACCGCCGAACCCCTCCAGGTGGTGCAGCGGCGGGCCGTCGTACCGGTCACCCACCACGACTGGACCGGCCGGCCGCCCGAGTGGTGCGCGCGCGAGACGGAAGCCCTCCTCGACGCCGACCGCGAGGCCGGCATCGACCTCGGCGCGGCCCCGCTCATGCGGCTCGCGCTGATCCGGCTGGCACCGGACCGGGTGCGCATGGTGTGGACGTTCCACCACGTGCTGCTCGACGGCTGGAGCGCGGCCCAGGTGTTCGACGAGGTGTGCGAGCGGTACGCGGCCCTGACCGCCGGCCGCCGCCCGCAGGTTCCCGACCGGGCCCCCTTCGCCCGGTACCTGGAGTGGCTGGCCGGCCAGGACACCGCGCGGGCGGAACGCCACTGGCGCGACACCCTCGCCGGATTCGCCGTCCCCACCGAACTGCCCCGCGACCGGCGCCCCGCCGACGCCCACCGGGCGTCCTCGTCGGGCACGGTGCGGGTCGCCCTCGGAAAGGAGGTGTCGGCGCGGCTGAGGGACACCGCCCAGCGGGCCGGGCTGACCGTCAACACGGTGCTCCAGGGCGCCTGGGGGCTGCTGCTGCACCACTACGGCGGCGGTGACGACATCGTCTTCGGCACGACCGTGTCCGGCCGCCCGGCCGACCTGCCCGGCGTGACCTCCATGGTCGGCCTGTTCATCAACACCCTGCCCACCCGGCTGCGCATCGACCGGCAGCGCCCGCTGCTGGAGTGGCTGAGCGAGCTGCAGGCCGCCCAGTCGGAGTCCCGGCGCCACGACTTCGTGTCCCTCGCCCAGCTGCAGTCGTGGAGCGAGGTGCCCGGCGGCACCAGTCTCTTCGACAGCATCGTCGTCTTCGAGAACTACCCGTTCGACGCGGGCGCCCTGGCCCGGCACGGGCTCGCCGTCGAGCAGGAACGCGACGTCGAGCCGACCAGCTACCCGCTCAGCGTGGTCGTCGCCCCCGGTGACGACGTCACCGTGACCCTCGACTACGACCCGTCCGCCTTCGACGCGGCCACCGTCGAAGGGATCGGCGCGAGCCTGCGCACGCTCCTGACCCGGTTCGCCGCCGACGACGGCGAGACCGCCGGCCGCCGCTTGGCCGACCTCACCCCGCTCGAACCGGCCGACGGGCGCCGCCTGCTGGACCGCCTCGCCGGGCCGGGGGCGCTGCTCCCGCGGCGCACCCTCCCGGACGCCTTCGCGGCCCAGGCCGCCCGCACCCCCGACGCACCGGCCGTCAGCGCGGGCGCCGACCTGCTCACGTACCGCCGGCTCGACGAGCGCGCCAACCGGCTCGCCCGCCTGCTGATCGAGGCCGGAGCCGGGCCGGAGCGGTTCGTCGCCCTGGCGCTGCCCCGCACCGCCGACCTGATCGTGGCGCTGCTGGCCGTGCTCAAGAGCGGCGCCGCCTATCTGCCCGTCGACCCCGGCCACCCGGCGGAGCGCATCGCGTTCCTCTTCGAGGACGTACGCCCCGACGCGGTGATCACCTGCGCGAAGACCTCCGCGCGGCTCCCGGACGGCCCGTACACGCGGATCGCCCTGGACGACCCGGACTGCGCCGCCCGGCTGGCCGCCGCGTCCGCCGCGCCCGTCGGCGACGGCGAGCGGCGCGGCAGGCTGCTGCCGGACCACCCCGCCTACGTCATCCACACCTCCGGCTCCACCGGCCGGCCCAAGGGCGTCGTCGTCTCCCACGCCTCGGTGGTGGCACTGACCGACTGGGCCGCCACCGAGTTCACCGGCCGCGGGCTCGCCCACGTCGTGGCCTCCACCTCGCTCAACTTCGACGTGTCGGTGTTCGAGATCTTCTCGCCGCTGCTGGCCGGCGGCCGGGTGGAGGTCGTCCGCGACCTGCTGGCCCTCGCCGAGCGGCCCGAGCCGTGGCGGGCGGGGCTGCTCAGCGCCGTGCCCTCCGCCCTCGGCCGGCTGCTGGCCGAGGACACCGTGCGGGCCGGGGCCGACACCGTCGTCCTGGCCGGCGAGGCACTGCCCGCGCGCGCCGTCCAGCAGGTGCGCGCGGCGATCCCCGGCTGCCGGGTGATGAACATCTACGGCCCCACCGAGGCCACCGTCTACGCCACCGCCTTCACCTGCGACCCGGACGACCCGGACCGGGTCCCGCCCATCGGCCGGCCCGTCGGCGGCGCCCGCGCCTACGTCCTCGACGCCTCCCTGCGGCCCGTGCCCGTCGGGGCGCCCGGCGAGCTGTACCTCGCCGGCACCGGGGTGGCCCGCGGCTACCTGAACCGGCCCGGCCTGACCGCCGGCCGCTTCCTCGCCGACCCCTTCGGCCCGCCCGGCAGCCGCATGTACCGCACCGGGGACCTGGTCCGCTGGACCGCCGACGGCGACCTGCTGTACCTGGGCCGCACCGACGACCAGGTCAAGGTGCGCGGCTTCCGCATCGAACTCGGCGAGGTGGAGGCCGCGCTGGCCCGGCACCCGCAGGTCGCCGCGGCCGCCGCACGCGTCGTGGAACACGACGGCCACAAGCGCCTCGTCGGCTACGCCGTGCCGCGCGCCGGCGACACGCCGGCCCCCGCCGAGCTGCGGGAGTTCCTCGCCCGGACCCTGCCCGACCACCTGGTCCCGGCTGCCGTGGTGCCCCTGGAGCGGCTGCCGCTGGGCGCCACCGGCAAGCTGGACCGGCGAGCCCTGCCGGAACCGGAGTGGTCCGCGGCCGTCGGCACGCAGGACACCCGGCCGCCGCGCACCGCCACCGAGCGGACCCTCGCCGCGATCTGGTCGCAGGTCCTCGGCGTGCCCGAGGTGGGCGCGACGGACAACTACTTCGCGCTCGGCGGGGACTCCATCCTCGGCATCCAGATCGTCTCCGCGGCCCGCCGGGCCGGACTGACCCTGACACCGCGTCACCTGTTCCGTCACCAGACGGTCGCCGAACTCGCCGCCGCGGTCGACGCGTCACCCACCCCGGCCGGCCCGGCCACCGCCACGGCCGACCAGGGCCCCGTCGTCGGTGACGTCCCCCTCACCCCCGTACAGCACTGGATGTTCGACGCCCTGACCGGTGATCCGGCCCACTTCACCCAGGCGGTCTCCTTCGAGGTGGCCCCCGGCACCGACGAGACACTGCTGCGCGCGGCCCTCGCCGCCGTGCTGGAGCAGCACGACGCGCTGCGCATGCGCTACGAACCCCGGAACGACGGCCGGTGGCGGCAACTGGGCACCCCGCCCGGCGCCGACCCGCACCTGGAGGTGCACCACGCCCCCGAGGAGCCGGCCGCCGTGGCCGCCGGCCTGTGCGCCGGGTTCGACCTGACGCGCGGACCACTGCTGAAGGCCGCCCTGTGCCACCGGGACGACGGCCGGCCGCCCGTCCTGCTGCTGGCCGCCCACCACCTCGTCGTCGACGCGGTGTCCTGGCGGGTGATCCTCGAAGACCTCGACACCGCCCACCGGGCGCTCCGGGCCGGCCGCACCCCCGACCTGGGCGCGAAGACCACCTCGTTCCGCGACTGGGCCCGGCGCCTGGCCGCGCACACCGCAGACGGCGGCTTCGACGACGAGATCGCGCACTGGAGCGCCCTGCACCCGACCGCCCTGCCGGCCGACCTCCCCGGCTCCAACACCGCCGCCGACGAGGAGACCGTGACGGTGAGCCTCGGCGCCGAGGAGACCCGGCGCCTCCTCCAGGAGGTGCCCGACGCCTACCGCACCCGCGTCAACGACGTCCTGCTGTGCGCGCTCGGCCGGGTCCTCGCCCGCTGGATTGGACAGGACCGGGTGGTGCTCGCGCTGGAGGGCCACGGCCGTGAGGACCTCTTCGACGGCGTCGACCTCTCCCGCACCGTCGGCTGGTTCACCACCATGTTCCCCGTGGGCCTCGACGTGCCCCGCGACGCCGGCCTCGCCGCCGCGCTGAAGACCGTCAAGGAGAACCTGCGGGCCGTACCGCGCGGGGGAGTGGGCTACGGCGCGCTGCGGCACCTGCACCCCACGGCGGGGAGCGAGCTGCCCGCCCTGCCGCAGGTGGCCTTCAACTACCTCGGGCAGCAGGACTGGAACGCGGCCGGGGACGGTCTGCTGCGGGCGCCCCACGAGGGCCTGACCGGCGGCATGGACCGCTCGGCGGACCGCCCGCACCTCATCGACGTCCTCGGCCGCGTCACCGGCGGACGGCTCGAGTTCACCTGGTCGTACTCCCGGGGCGTGCACCGGCACGGCACCGTCGCCCGCCTCGCCGGGGAGACGGCGGAGGAACTGCGCCGCATCGTCCGGCACTGCGCCGAGCCCGGCGCGGGCGGCCGCACCCCGTCCGACTTCCCCCTGGCCGCCCTGGACCAGGGCGCCGTCGACCGGCTCGTCGGCGACGGGCGCGACGTGACGGACGTCTACCCGCTCACCCCCACCCAGACCGGCATGGTCGTGCACGGCATGGACGAGCCCGGCGGGGGCCTGTACGTCGAGCAGATCACCTTCGTCGCCGACGGCGTGCGCGACCCCGCGCTGCTGGCGGACGCCTGGCAGCACGTCGTGGACGCCACGCCCGTGCTGCGCACCGCCGTCGCCCTGGGCCACGGCCCGGCCCCGCTGCAGACCGTGCACCGCCGCGTCAGCCTGCCCGTCACCCGGCTCGACTGGAGCGGCCTCGACCCGGCGCGACGGGAGAGCGCACTGCGGCGGCTGCTCGACGAGGACCGCGCCCGCGGCATCGACCTCGCCCGCCCCCCGCTGCTGCGCGTCACCCTGATCCGGCTCGGCCCGGACGAGGTGCGCGTGGTGTGGACCTTCCACCACGTCCTGCTGGACGGCTGGAGCGTCTTCCACGTGCTGTCGGACGTCCTCCAGGCGCACGCCGCGCTCGCCGCCGGAACCGAGCCGCGGCTGCCTCGGCGGCGGCCCTTCGCGGACTACGCCGCCTGGCTGGCCGGCCGGGACACCGCCGCCGCCGAGGAGCACTGGAAGGCCGCCCTCGCCGGACACGCCGCGCCCACCCCGCTGCCGTACGACCGCAGGCCCGCCCCGGGCGCCGCCGCCCGGTCGGGCACCTGGCTGTCCCAGCGGCTCGACGCGGCCGGCACCGCCCGGCTGACCGACTTCGCCCGCCGCCACCGGCTCACCCTCAACACCCTGGTCCAGGGCGCCTGGGCGCTGCTGCTGGCGCGCTTCAGCGGCGAACGGGAGGTCTGCTTCGGCACCACCGTCTCCGGCCGCCCCGCCGACCTGCCGGGCGCGGACACCATCGCCGGCCTGTTCATCACCACCCTGCCCGCGCGGGTCACCGTGGACGAGACCGCACCGTGCACCGCCTGGCTGCGGGAGCTGCAGGCCGCCCGCGCGGAGGACCGGCGCTTCGACCACGTCCCGCTCACGGACCTCCACCAGTGGAGCGAACTGCCGCCCGGCACACCCCTGTTCGACAGCCTGCTGGTGTTCGAGAACTACCCGGTCGGCGACGCCACCGCCGGCGCCCACGGCGTCCGCGTACGTGACCTCGACGCCCGCGAGGCGACCAACTACCCGCTCACCGTGGTGATCTCGCCCGGCGACGAGCTGACCGTCGAACTCGGCTACGACCCGCGGTACTTCGACGAGACCACCGCCCGCGCCCTGGCCGGCCGGCTCACGCACGCCCTGGCCGCGCTCGCCGGCACGGAGGACCGGACCCCCCTGCACACGGTCGACGTCCTGCCCCCCGGCGAACGCCACCGGCTGCTGCACGGCCCGGCCCGCCCGCAGCTTCCGCCGCCGCCCCCGACGACGCTGCCCGCGCTGATCGAGGCCGCCGTCGACCGGTGGCCCGCCCGGCCCGCCCTCGACACGGGCGAGCGGCAGCTCACCTTCGCCGAGGCCGAGGCCCACGCCAACCGGCTGGCGCACCGGCTCATCGCCCGCGGCGCGGGCCCCGGCGACATCGTCGCGCTGGTCCTGCCGCGCTCGG
Organism: Streptomyces glaucescens; assembly: GCF_000761215.1. GTDB lineage: Bacteria > Actinomycetota > Actinomycetes > Streptomycetales > Streptomycetaceae > Streptomyces > Streptomyces glaucescens_B. The sequence continues at coordinate 7,132,060 of NZ_CP009438.1, forward strand.
CGGACATGGTCCTCGCCCAGCTCGCCGTGGCCAAGGCGGGCGCCGCGTTCCTCCCGGTGGACCCCGGCTACCCGGCCGAGCGGGTCGCGCTGATGCTGCGCGACGCCGACCCCGCCGTCACCCTCACCGCCGAGGAGGTCGCCGGCCTGCTCGCCGCACCGCCCGACGGCACGCCCGGCCACCGGCCCGCCGACCCCGACCGCGTCCGCCCGCTGCACCTCGACGACCCGGCGTACGTCATCTACACCTCCGGCTCCACCGGCACCCCGAAGGGCGTCGTCGTCACCCACCGGGGGCTGGCCTCGTTCGCCGCCGCCGAGGCCGCGCACTACCAGGTCCGCGCCGGGGACCGCGTGCTGGCCTTCGCCACGCCCAGTTTCGACGCCTCCGTGCTCGAACTGTGCATGTCCCTGCCGCACGGCGCGAGCCTCGTCGTACCGCCGCCCGGCCCGCTGCTCGGCGCCGAACTGGCCGGCGTCCTGCGCACCGCGCGCATCACGCACACCCTGCTCCCGCCCGCCGCGCTCGCCACCCTCCCGCCGGACACCCCCGGCACCCTGCCCGACCTGCGCACCCTGGTGGTCGGCGCGGACGCCTGCCGGGCCGAACTGGTCGCCCGGTGGGCTCCGCACCACCGCATGGTCAACTCCTACGGGCCCACCGAGGCCACCGTCGTCGCCACCTGGTCCGACCCGCTGGCACCGGACGGCGAGGCACCGCCCATCGGCCGCGCGCTGCCCGCCACCGCCGCCTACGTCCTCGACGCCCGCCTGCGCCCCGTCCCCGACGGCGTGCCCGGCGAACTGTGGCTCGCCGGCCCGGTCCTGGCCCGCGGCTACCTGGGCCGCCCCGGTCTGACGGCGACCCGCTTCACCGCCGACCCGTTCGGACCGCCCGGCACGCGCATGTACCGCACCGGCGACCTGGTCCGCCGCGACGCCCGCGGCGAACTGCACTACCTCGGCCGCACCGACCACCAGCTCAAGCTGCGCGGCCACCGCATCGAGGCCGGCGAGGTGGAGGCGACGCTGGTGCGCCACCCGGCGGTGCTGGACGCCGTGGTGAGCGTGCGGGAGGACGAGCCGGGGCTGCCGCGCCTGGTGGCCCACGTGCTCGTCGCCCCCGGCGCCGAACCGCCCTCCGGCGCGGAGCTGCGGGCCCTCGCCGCCCGCACCCTCCCCGGCGTGATGGTGCCCTCGGCGTTCGTGACCCTCGACCGCTTCCCGCTGACGGAGAACGGCAAGACCGACCGGGCCGCCCTGCCCGCCCCGGCCCCCGCGACGCGGGAGCCGGCCGCCCACCACGTACCGCCCCGCACCCCCACCGAGGAGGCCGTCGCCGCCCTGTGGGAGGAGGCACTGGAGACCACTGTGGGCGCCGAGGACGACTTCTTCGCCCTGGGCGGCGACTCCCTGCGCGCCCTGCTCATCGCCTCCCGCGCCAACGACACCTTCGGCGTGACCCTCACGCCCCGCGACGTCCTGGTCAACCGCACCGTCGCCGCCCTGGCGGACCTGGTGGAGGAACAGGTGCTGAGCGAACTCGAAGACGCCGCACGCGGCGACAGCGACCACGAAGAACGGTGAGGACCGGACGACCATGACGTCTTCGAAGCGAAACCGTGCCGAGGCCCTCCCGCAGGACCTCCAGGAAGCACTCCGCCGCCGGCTGGCCGGACGGGCCGCCGCCGGCACCCCCGGCGCCGCCCGCCAGGCGATCCCGCGCGCCGACCGCACCCGGCCGCTGCCGCTCTCCTTCGCCCAGCAGCGCCTGTGGTTCCTGGACCGGCTGCGCCCCGGCGACCCGCGCTACAACAGCGCCGTGGCGCTGCGCCTCACCGGCCCCCTCGACCACACCGCCCTGTCCGCCGCCCTGGAGCACGTGGTGGCGCGGCACGAGGCGCTGCGCACCACCTTCGAGGAGCACGACGGCACCCCCGCGCAGACCGTGCGCCCCGCCGGGCCGCTCCCGCTGCCCGTGCGGGACCTCACGGGCGAGGCCGGGGCCGGCGTGGAGGCGGCGCTGCTGGCCGAGTACGAGCGGCCCTTCGACCTGGAGGCCGGGCCGCTGCTGCGCGCCGTACTGCTGCGCGAGGCACCCGACACGCACGTCCTGCTGCTGACCGCCCACCACATCGTCACCGACGGCTGGTCGATGGGCGTCCTGCTGGACGAGCTGTGCACCGCGTACGACGCCCTCGCCCAGGGCGCGCGACCCGCCCTGCCGCCGGTGGCCACGCAGTACCCGGACTTCGCCGTCTGGCAGCGCGAGCAGCTGTCCGGCACCCGGCTGGAGCGTCACCTGGCGCACTGGAAGGAGAGACTGTCCGGGGCGGTCGCCCCCGAACTGCCGCTGGACCGCCCGCGCCGCGGCGAGGAGTCCGGCGCGGGCGCGGTGCACACCTTCACCGTCCCCGCGGCCACCACGGCCCGGCTGAAGCAGCTCGCGGCCGAGCAGCACACCACGCTGTTCACCGCCCTGGTCGCCGCCTGCCAGACCCTGCTGGCCCGCTGGTCCGGGCAGGACGACATCACCGTCGGCTCGCTCACCCCCGGACGCGGCCGCACCGACCTGGAGCGGGCCGTCGGGTTCTTCGTCAACACCGTCGCGCTGCGCACCCGTGTCGAGACCAGCGGTTCCTTCCGCGAGCTGCTCACCGCCGCCGCGGACACCGTCAACGACGCCTTCGCCCACGGCGACACGCCGTTCGAGCGGCTGGTGGAGGCCGTCGGCGCGACCCGCGAGGCGGGCCGCAACCCCCTGTTCGACGTGATGGTCCTGCTGCACCCGGCGCCGCCCGCCGCACCCGACCCGCACGGCCTGACCGCCTCCCCGGTCGCCGTGCCCCGGCGGGCCGCCACGTTCGACCTGAGCGTCGAGTTCGTCCCCGACGGCGACGGGCTGACCGGCCTGCTGGAGTACCGCACCGACCTGTTCGACGCGGCCACCGCCGAGCGCATGGCGGACCAGCTGCTGCGCACGCTGGACGGCGCCGCCGCCGGCCCCGACCGGCCGCTCGGCGCCCTGCCGCTGCTCTCGCCCGAACAGCAGCGGCAGGTGACGCGGGACTGGAACGCCACCGCGCGCCCGGTGCCCGAGGAGACCCTGCCCGAGCTGTTCGCGCGGCAGGCGGCCCGCGCCCCGCACGCCACCGCCCTCGTCGCCGGGGACGTACGCCTCGACCACGCGACGCTCGACGCGCGCGCCGACCGCCTGGCCCGTCACCTGGTGGCGCGGGGAGCCGGGCCCGAGCGGCTGGTCGCCCTGCGGCTGCCGCGCACCGCCGACATGATCGTGGCGATCCTCGCCGTCTGGAAGGCCGGCGCCGGCTACCTGCCCCTGGACCCGGCGCTGCCCGAGGACCGGGTGCGGTACCTGCTGGACGACGCGCGGCCCGCGCTCGTCCTCGACGAGGCCGCCCTGCGGGAGGCCGGCGACACGCACGGCGGCATTGCCGACGGCCCGCTGGCGACCCCGCACCCCGACACCACCGCCTACGTCATCTACACCTCCGGCTCCACCGGCCGCCCCAAGGGCGTCGCGGTGGCGCACCGGTCGCTGGCGAACCTCCTCGCGGGCCACCGCGAGGGCTTCGTCGCCGAGGCCGGCGGCGGGCCGCTGAACGTGGCGCTCACGGCGTCGTTCTCCTTCGACACCTCCCTGGAGGGCGTGCTGCTGATGGCCGACGGCCACCCGCTGCACCTGGTCGACGAGACGACCCGGCTGGACGCCGCCGCCCTGGTCGAGTACGTCGTCGAGCACCGCATCGACTTCCTCGACCTCACCCCCACCTACCTGCGCCAGCTGCTGCCCGCCGGGCTGCTCACCGACCCGCGCCACCACCCGCGCGTCCTCATGCTCGGCGGCGAGGCCGTCGGACCCGCCCTGTGGCGGGAGCTGGCGGCGCGGCGGGACGTGGCCGCGTACAACTTCTACGGGCCCACCGAGTGCACGGTCGACGCACTGGCCTGCCGTATCGAGGGCGACGGCCGGCCCACCGTGGGCCGGCCGCTGCCCAACGTGCGCGCCTACGTCCTCGACGACCGGCTCCGCCCCGTGCCGCCCGGCGTCGGCGGCGAACTGTACCTGGCCGGTGTGCAACTGGCCCGCGGCTACAGCGGGCGGCCGGGGCTGACCGCCGCCCGGTTCCTGCCCGACCCGTTCGGCCCGCCCGGCACCCGCATGTACCGCACCGGCGACCTGGCCCGCTGGAGCGCCGACGGACGCCTGGACTACCTGGGGCGCGCCGACGACCAGGTCAAGGTGCGCGGCCACCGCATCGAGCCCGGCGAGGTCGAGGCGGCCCTGACCGACCTGCCCGGGGTCGCCGCCGCCGCGGTCGTCGCCGTCACCGACCCGCACGGCCACGTCCGGCTCGCCGCCTACCTGGTCCCCGCCGACCCCGCCGCGCCGCCCGCCGCGAGCGACGTACGGTCCGCCGTACGGCGGGTGCTGCCCGACCACATGGTGCCGTCCTCCTTCACGGTGCTCGACGCCCTGCCGATGACCGTCAGCGGCAAGGTCGACCGGCGTGCCCTGCCCGCACCCGACTTCGACGGCGCCGAGCAGCAGCGGGAGTTCGTCGCCCCGCGCACCCCGGAGGAGGAGACCCTCGCCCGCATCTGGGCCGAGGTGCTGGGCGCGCGCCGGGTCGGCGTGACGGACAACTTCTTCGAGCTGGGCGGCGACTCCATCCTCAGCATCCAGGCCGTCTCCCGGGCCCGCGCGGCCGGGCTGCACCTGACCTCGCGGGACGTCTTCCGCCACCAGACCGTCGCCGACCTGGCCGCCGCCGCGTCCGTGCGCACCGCGCGGGTGCCCGCCCCCCGGCGCCCCGCCGAGCGGGGCCCGGCGCCGCTGACCCCCGTACAGGAGTGGTTCCTCGCCACCCACGGCCCGCTGCGGCACTTCAGCATGTCGATGCTGCTGGACCTGCCGTACGACCTCGACGAGCCGGCCCTGGAGCGCGCCCTGGAGGCGCTGGCCGCCCACCATCCGGCACTGCGCACCCGTTTCGCCCGCTCCGGGGACACCTGGCGCCAGCACCCCGGCGAGGGCCCGGCCACCGGCCTGCTCGCCCGCCACGACCTGTCCGGCGCCGCCGACCCGGCGGCCGAGCGCGAACGGGCCGCCGAGGCCGCCCGCGCCGCACTCGACCCGGAGACCGGCGCCCTGCTGCGCGCCGCCCTGTTCACCCGCGCCGGCGAGCGGCCCCAGCTCTTCGTCACCGCCCACCACCTGGCGGTGGACAGCGTCTCCTGGCGCATCCTGCTCGCCGACCTCGCCGAGGCGTACCGGCAGGCGGCCGGGGGAGAGGAGGTCCGGCTGGAGCCCGTCGCCACGCCGTTCACCGACTGGGCCGCGCACCTCGCGGGCCGGGTCCGCGACGGCGACCTCGACGCCGACCTGCCGCACTGGACGGCCGAGGCCGCCGAGCCCCGCACCCCACTGCCCGTGGACCGCCCCGGCACGCCGCTCGCCGGCTCGGTCCGCACCCTGGACACCCGCGTGGACCGCGCCACCACCGAGGCCCTGCTGCGCCGGGTGCCCGCCGTCTACCGCACCCAGGTCAACGACGTGCTGCTCGGCGCGCTCGGCCGGGTCCTCGCCGACTGGACGGGCGCCGAGCGGGTGACCGTCCTGCTGGAGGGACACGGCCGCGAGGACGACACGCTGGACCTGTCCCGCACGGTGGGCTGGTTCACCGCCCAGTACCCCGTCACCCTCGCGCCCGCCGGACCGTCCGGGGCGCCCGACTGGGGTGCCACCCTCAAGGCGGTGAAGGAGCGGCTGCGGTCCGTGCCCCGGCACGGCCTGAGCTACGAGGCCCTGGCCCGCCTGGGCTCGCCCGACCCGGCCGCCCGCGCCCTGCGCGAGGTGCCGCTGCCGCAGATCAGCTTCAACTACCACGGCCAGTGGGAGGCCGCCGACGGCGGTGACTTCGCCCCCGCGGGCGAGGCACCCGGCCGCGACATCGCCCCCGGCACACCGCTGGACCACCTGCTGGACGTCTCCGCCGTGGTCACCGACGGCGAACTGCGGATCACCTGGCACTACAGCGACCAGGTGCACGACGAGGACACCGTCCGCGCCCTCGCCGACGGCATGACCCGCGCGCTCGCCGCGATCACCGAGCACTGCGCCAGCCCCGGCGCCGGCGGCCGCACCCCGTCCGACTTCCCGCTGGCCCGCCTCGACCAGGACCGCCTGGACCGCCTCGTCGGCGACGGCCGCGACGTGGAGGACGTCCTGCCGCTCACCCCGCTCCAGGAGGGCATGCTCTTCCACCGGCTGGTCGGCGGCCCCGACGACGTCTACGTCGACCAGGCGGCCCTGCTGCTGGACGGCGTCGCCGACCCGCACGCCTTCGCCGTCGCCTGGCAGCGCGTCACCGACCGCACGCCGGCCCTGCGCACCTGCGTGGTCTGGGAGGACGTCCCCGTGCCCCTCCAGGTCGTGCGCCGCGACGTGCGGGTGCCGGTCACCCACCTCGACTGGCGCGGCCTGGACGAGGCGGAACGCGCCGAGCGCCTGGCCCGGCTGCGCGCCGACGACCTGGCCCGGGGCATCGACCTCGCCGCCGCGCCCCTGATGCGGCTGACCCTGGTCCGGCTGCCCGACGCCCGGCTGCACCTGCTGTGGACCTCCCACCACCTGATCCTGGACGGCTGGAGCCTGGCCCAGGTGCTGACCGAGGTGTGCGAGGAGTACGCGGCGCTCACCGCGGGCGCCGAGCCCCGGCCGCCGCTGCGCCGCCCCTTCGGCGACTACGTGCGCTGGCTCGCCGAGCAGGACCCCGACGCCGCGCGCGCCCACTGGCAGGGCGTCCTCGCCGGCTTCGCCGAACCCACCCCGCTGCCCGCCGACCGGCCCCTGCGCGAGGCCCACCAGGCCCGCTCCGCGGACGTGCACACGGCCGGCCTGGACGAAGCGGTGTCGGCCCGCCTCGCGCGCACCGCCCGCGAGGCCGGACTCACCCTGAACACGGTCGTGCAGGGCGCCTGGGCCCTGCTGCTGGCCCGCTACGCGGCCCAGGACGACGTGGTGTTCGGCACCACCGTCTCCGGGCGGCCCGACGACCTGCCCGGCGTCGAGTCGATGGTCGGCATGTTCATCAACACCGTGCCCACCCGCGTCCGCGTCGACCCGGCCCGCCCGGCCGGCGCCTGGCTGCGCGAACTCCAGGACGCCCAGGCCGAGTCGAGACGGTACGCGGCCGTGTCGCTCGCCGAGCTGACCCAGCTGAGCGACGTGCCGTCCGGCAGCCCCCTCTTCCACAGCATGGTCGCCTTCGAGAACTACCCCTTCGACGAGGCCCGCACGGCCGGGTCGGGGATCCGGCTGGCCGAGGTGACCTCCCGCGACGCCACCAACTACCCGCTCGTCCTGCGCGCCTACCACGGCGAACGCCTCGGCTTCGACCTCGCCTACGACCCGGCCCTGTTCGACGCGGCGACCGTGCGCGCGCTCGCCGGGCGGCTGTGCCTGCTCCTCACCGAGCTGGCCGACGGCACCGGCCGGCCGCTGCGCGCCCTCGCCTGGACGACGGCCGAGGAGCGGCGCCGGATGCTCACCGACTGGAACGGCACCGAGAGCGGCCGCCCCGCCGAGACACTCGTGGACCTGTTCGAGGCCCAGGCCGCCCGCACCCCCGGCAACACCGCCGTCACCTGCGGAACCGAGCACCTGGACTACGCGGCCCTCGACGCCCGGGCCGGCCGGCTCGCCCACCGGCTCGCCGAGCTCGGCGCCGGACCCGAACGGTTCGTCGCCCTCGCCCTGCCCCGCTCCACCGACCAGGTCGTGGCCGTCCTGGCGGTGCTGAAGACCGGCGCGGCCTACCTGCCGATCGACCCGAACTCGCCCGCCGAACGCATCGCCCACCTCCTCACCGACGCCGCCCCGGTGGCCTTGGTGACCACCGGCGGCACCGCGGCCCGCGCCGACGGCACCGGTGTGCCCGTCCTCCTCCTCGACGACCCGGACGTGGCAGCCGACCTCGCCCGCCGCCCGGCCGGCGGACCCGCCCCGGCCCGCCGCCCCCTGCCGGAGAGCCCCGCCTACGCCATCTACACCTCCGGCTCCACCGGCCGCCCCAAGGGCGTGGTGATCCCGCACGCCAACGTGGTGCGGCTGTTCACCCGCACCCGCCCGTGGTTCGGCTTCGGCCCGGACGACGTGTGGACGCTGTTCCACTCCTACGCGTTCGACTTCTCGGTGTGGGAGCTGTGGGGCCCGCTGCTGCACGGCGGCCGGCTCGTCGTCGTGCCCGACGACACGGCCCGCTCCCCGGAGGACTTCCTGCGGCTGCTGGCCGACGAGCGGGTCACCGTCCTCAACCAGACGCCGTCCGCGTTCTACCCGCTCGTCCGCGCCGACGCCGACCACCCGGAGACGGGCGCCCGCCTCGCCCTGCGCACCGTGATCTTCGGCGGGGAGGCACTGGACGTCGGCCGGCTCGCCGACTGGTGGGCACGCCACCCGGCCGCCGCCCCGCGCCTGGTCAACATGTACGGCATCACCGAGACCACCGTGCACGTCACCCACGCCCCGCTCGACCCCGCCGGCGCCGCGAGCGGGCCCGCCAGCCCCATCGGCGTGGCCATCCCCGACCTGCGGGTGTACGTGCTCGACGCGGACCTGGCACCCGTGCCGCCGGGCGCGACCGGTGAACTGTACGTGGCGGGGGAGGGCCTGGCCCGCGGCTACCTGGGCCGCCCCGGCCTGACCGCCACCCGTTTCCTCGCCGACCCGTTCGGCCCGGCCGGCAGCCGCATGTACCGCACCGGCGACCGGGCGAAGTGGCGGCCCGACGGCACCCTGGAGTACCTGGGCCGCGCGGACGCCCAGGTGAAGATCCGCGGCTACCGCATCGAACCCGGCGAGATCGAGGCCGCCCTGCACAGCCACCCCGACGTCGCGGACGCCGCCGTCGGCGTGTTCGAGGACGCCTCCGGCACCCGCCGGCTGGTGGCGCACGTCGTCGGCTCCGGCGGTGCGACACCGCCCGCCGCCGAGCTGCGCGCCCATCTGGAGCGGCTGCTGCCCGCCCACATGGTGCCCGCCGCCTACGTCCCGATGGACGCGCTGCCGCTCACCGTCAACGGCAAGCTCGACCGGCGCGCCCTGCCCGCCCCGACGGCGGACGGCTACGCCGCCGACAGCGACCGGACCGCGCCGCGCACCCCCGCCGAACGGGCGGTCGCCGCCGCCTGGGCGGACGTCCTCGGAGCCGGCGAGGTGCACGCCGGGGACGACTTCTTCGCGCTCGGCGGCGACTCCATCCTCGCCGTCCGCGTCACCGCCCGGCTGCGCGCCGCGTTCGGCCCCGACGTCTCCCCGAGACTGCTGTTCACCCACCGCACGGTGGCCGCGCTCGCCGCCGAGCTCGGCGAACCGGCCGGCGACGCGCCCGCCCCCGCGGCCGACGCGATACCGGCGAGCGCCCCGCAGGCCCCGGCACCGCTGTCGTACGCCCAGCAGCGCCTGTGGTTCCTCGACCGGTTCGAGCCCGGCAGCACCGAGTACACGACGCTGTCCGTGCTGCGCCTGCGCGGCCCGCTCGACGAACCGGCCCTGCGCACCGCCCTGGACGGCCTCGTCGCCCGCCACGAGGCCCTGCGCACCACCTTCGCCGAACAGGACGGACAGCCCCGGCAGCTGGTGCACCCACCGCACCCGGTCGACCTCGCCGTGGCCGACCTCACCACCGCCGCCGACCCGCGGGCCGCGCTGGAGGAGCTGCTGGAGCACGAGGCCGCCACGCCCTTCGACCTGGCCGCCGGGCCGCTGCTGCGCGCCCGGCTGGCCCGCACGGCGGACGGCGAGCACGTGCTGGCCCTCGCCGTCCACCACATCGTGACCGACGGCTGGTCGCTCGGCGTCCTCGGCCGGGACCTGGGCGAGCTGTACGCGGCGGCCCACGAAGGCCGCCGCCCCGAACTGCCCGAACTGCCCGTCCGGTACGCCGACCACGCCGCCTGGCAGCGTGCCCGCACCGGACAGGCCGAGCGGCAACTGGCCCACTGGCGCGAGAAGCTGGACGGCGTACCGCCGCTGGAGCTGCCGACCGACCGGCCGCGTCCCGCCGTACGCACCCGGGACGGCGCCCTCGTGACCTTCACCCTGCCCGCCGAGCTGACCGACCGGCTGCGCGAGCGGGGCCGGGAGGCCGACGCCACCCTCTACATGACCCTGCTGGCCGCGTGCACGGTCCTGCTGTCCCGCTGGGCCGACCAGGACGACTTCGCCGTCGGCACCGTCACCGCGGGCCGCGAGCGCCCGGAACTGCACGACGTCGTGGGCATGTTCGTGAACACCCTGGTGCTGCGCAACCCGGTGCGCCCCGGCACGACGTTCCGCGGCCTGCTGGAGCAGGTGCGCGAGACCGTCCTGGACGCGTTCGCCCACCAGGACGTGCCCTTCGAACGGCTGGTGGACGCCCTCCAGCCCGAACGGGACACCAGCCGCACCCCCCTGTTCCAGGTCATGGTCGCCCTGCACAACCTGGGCGCCCAGGCACCCGCGCTGCCGGGCCTGGACACCGAACCGGTCCTGCCGCCGGTCCGGCACGCCACCTTCGACCTGGCCTTCGACTTCGTGGAGGACGACGGCGGCGTCACCGGCCACCTGGAGTACGACACCGGCCTGTTCGACGAGGACACCGTCCGCCGCCTGGCCGCCCGCCTGCGGCTGCTGCTGGAGGCGGCGGTGCGGGACCCGGACCGGGACGTGCGGGCACTGGAGCTGATGACCCCCGACGAACGGCGGCGGGTGCTGCACGACGGACAGGGACCGCGCCTGACCGTCCCGCAGACCACCTTCCCCGCCCTGTTCGAGGCGCAGGCCGCCCGCACCCCGCACGCCACCGCGCTGGTGGCCCGGGACGCCACCCTCGACTTCGCCGCCCTCAACGAGCGCGCCAACCGGCTCGCCCACCACCTGCTGGCCCAAGGAGCAGGCCCCGAACGCGTGGTCGCCGTGCGGCTGCCGCGCACCTCCGCCCTGATGGTGGCGGTCCTCGCCGTCGCCAAGGCGGGCGGCACCCTGCTGTACCTCGACCCCGACCTGCCCCGGGAACGCGCCGCCGGGCTCCTCGCGGACGCCGCCCCGCACACCGTGCTCACCGCCGACACCCTGCGCGACACGCCCTGGGACCGGCTGCCCGGCCACGACCCCACCGACCACGACCGCCCGGCCCCGCTGCGCCCGGACCACGCCGCCTACATCGTCTACACCTCCGGCTCCACCGGCCGCCCCAAGGGCGTCGTCGTGGAACACCGCCACCTGGTCAACCTCTGCCACGACCACCGCGAGGGGCTCGTCGCCCCGCACACCGCGGACGGACGGCGGCTGCGCGCCGCGCTCAGCGCCTCGTTCTCCTTCGACACCTCCTGGGAAGGCCCGCTGCTGCTCGCCCTCGGCCAGGAGGTCCACCTCGTCGACGACGACGTACGCCTGGACCCCGACGCGTTCTGCGCGCAGGTCACCGAACGACGCCTGGACCTCGTCAACGTCACTCCGTCCTTCCTGCGCGAACTCCTCGCCGCGGGGCTCCTCGCCCCCGGCCGCCACCACCCGCGCGTCCTGCTGGTCGGCGGGGAGGCGACGGGCCCCGACACGTGGCACGAGCTGTGCGCCGCCGCCGGACTGGGCGTCACCGCCTACAACATGTACGGCCCCACCGAGTGCACCGTCGACGCCACCTACGGGCGCGTCACCGACCGCCCCGGCCGGCCGGCCATCGGACGGCCCGGCGCCAACCTGCGCGCCTACGTCCTCGACGGCGCCCTGCGCCCCGTGCCGCCCGGCACGCCCGGCGAGCTGTACCTCGCCGGCGCGCAGGTCGCCCGCGGCTACCTCAACCGGCCCGGCCTGACCGCCACGCGGTTCCTCGCCGACCCGTTCGGCGCGCCGGGGGAGCGGATGTACCGCACCGGCGACCGCGCCCGCCGCGACGAGCGGGGACTGCTGGAGTTCCTGGGCCGCGCCGACGAGCAGATCAAGATCCGCGGGTTCCGCATCGAACCCGGCGAGGTCGAGGCCGCGCTCCTCGCCCACCCGGACGTCGCCGAAGCCGTCGTCACGGCACGCGAACACGCGGGCCGGCTCATGCTCGTCGCCCACCTCGTGCCCGCCGGGGACACCGCCCCGGCCGCCGACGAGCTGCGCCTCGCGCTGCGGCGCACCCTGCCGGACCACATGGTGCCGGCGGCGTTCGTGCCGCTGACCCGGATCCCGCGCACCACCAGCGGCAAGACCGACCGGCGCGCCCTGCCCGCCCCGCCCGCGCAGCCCGACCCCGCCGCCACCTACGTGGCACCCCGGCCCGGCGCCGAACAGACGCTGGCCGCGATCTGGGCCGACGTGCTGCGGGTCGAACGGGTGGGCGCCCGCGACAACTTCTTCGCGCTCGGCGGCGACTCGATCCTCAGCATCCAGATCGTCTCCCGGGCCCGCCAGGCCGGACTCGCGCTGACCACGAAGGACGTCTTCCGCCACCAGACCGTCGCCGAACTCGCCCTGCGGGTCACCGAAGCGGCACCGGCCGCGGCGGACACGGCCGCGCCCGCCGAGGCGCCGCTCACCTCCATCCAGCGCTGGTACCTCGACGGCCGGCGCCCCGGCGACCCGCTGCGCTTCACCATGTCCCAGCGGCTCGAACTGGCCCCCGGGACCGACCTGGAGGCCCTGCGCCCCGCCGTGGACGCCCTCGTACGCCACCATCCGGCGCTGCGCACCCGCTTCCGCCGCACGGAGGACGGCTGGCGCCAGGAGGTCCTGCCCGGAGTCCCGGACGGCATCGTCACCCTGCACGACGTGACCGGCCTCGACGGCCCCGCCCTGGAGGCCGAGACGGCCCGCCTCGCGGACGAGGCCCGCGCCGCCCTCGACCCCGCCGAGGGCCGCCTGGCGCGCGTCCTGGTCCTCGACCGCGGCCCGCGGCGGGCCGCCCACCTGGTGTTCACCGTCCACCACCTGGCCGTCGACGGCGTCTCCTGGCGCATCCTGCTGGCCGACCTGGAGACCGCCCACCGGCAGACCGCCGCCGGACTCCCCGTCGAACTGCCCCCCGCCACCACGGCGTACGGCCACTGGGCGGCCCGGCTGGAGGCCCACACCCGCTCCGGTGCCCTGGACGGTGACCTCGACCACTGGCGGCGCACCGCGGCGGCCCCCGCCGGCCTGCCCGCCGGACGGCCCGGCCCCAACACCCACGGCACCGCAGCCACGGTCACCGTGGAACTGGAGCCGGAGACCACCGAGGCCCTGCTGCGGCAGGTTCCCGAGGTCTACCGCACCCAGGTCAACGACGTCCTCCTCAGCGCCCTCGGCCGCACCCTGGCCCGCTGGTGCGGACGCGAGAGCGTGCTGGTCGGCGTGGAGGGCCACGGCCGCGAGGACCTCTTCGACGACCTGGACCTGTCCCGGACGGTCGGCTGGTTCACCGCCGAGTTCCCCCTCGCCCTGACCGTCGCCCCCGACGCCGGCTGGCACGACACCCTGCGCTCGGTCAAGGAACAGCTGCGCGCGGTGCCCCTGCACGGCCTGAGCCACGGCGCGCTGCGCCACCTGCTGCCCGACAGCCCGCTCGCGGGTGCCCCGGCACCCCGGGTCGGCTTCAACTACCACGGCCGGTGGGACGCCGACGGCGGAGGCGACGGCCTGTACGGCGCCGCCCTGCCCCCGGCCGGCTCCGACACCGACCCCGACGCCCCCCGGCCCTACCTGCTCGACATCACCGGCGTGGTCCAGGACGGGCGGCTCGAACTCGGCTGGACGTACCCGCCGGCCGTCTACGACGAGTCCACCGTCCGCGCGCTGGCCGAGGAGATGTGCGCGGCGCTGCGCGAGATCGCCGCCCACTGCGCCCGCCCGGACGCCGGCGGCCGCACCCCGTCGGACTTCCCGCTGGCCCGGCTCGGCCAGCGGGAACTGGACCGCCTCGTGGGCGACGGCCGGCACGTCGCCGACGTCCTGCCGCTGACACCGCTGCAGGCCGGCATGCTCTTCCACGGCCTGGTGGACACGGCGGGCGCCTACTCCGACCGGGTGGCGGTCCGCCTGTCCGGGGTGAGCGACCCGCGGGCGTTCGCCGCCGCCTGGCAAGCGGTCGCCGACCGCACCGAGGCCCTGCGCACCAGCGTCCACTGGCAGGGCCTGCCGCACCCCGTGCAGGTCGTGCACCGGCGCGTGGAGCTGCCCGTTACGCACCTGGACTGGCGGCACCTCACACCCGCCGAACGCGCGCGGCAGACCGAGGAACTGCTGGCCGCCGACCGCGCGGCGGGCATGGACCTCACCATCGCACCGCTCACCCGGATCACCCTGGCCGCGCTGCCCGGCGACGAGATCCTGCTGCTGTGGTCCTCCCACCACCTGATCCTGGACGGCTGGAGCACCGGACAACTGCTCACCGAGGTGTGCGAGCGCTACGCCGCGCTCACCGGCGGCCGGGCGGCCCCCGCACCGGTCCGGCGCCCGTTCGCCGACTTCCTGCGCTGGCTGCACGAGCAGGACGAGAACGCCGCCGAGGCCCACTGGGCCGGTGCCCTCGCCGGGTTCCCCGCCCGCACCCCGCTGCCGTACGACCGCACGCCGGCCGAGGAGCACCGCGCCCGCGCCGCCGCCGTGGCGCACCGGCGGCTGGACGAGCACCTGTCGGCGCGGCTGCGGCGGAGCGCCGCCCGGGCCGGGCTGACCGTGAACACCGTGATCGAGGGCGCCTGGGCGCTGCTCCTGGCCCGCCACAGCGGCCGCGACGACGTCGTGTTCGGCACCACCGTCTCCGGACGCCCCGCCGAACTGCCCGGCGTCGAGTCGATGATCGGCATGTTCATCAACACCGTCCCCGCCCGCGTCCGGGTGCGGGGCGGGGGAGCGGTGTCCTGGCTGCGCGAGGTGCAGGAACGGCAGAGCGACGCCCGCCGCTTCGACTTCCTCGCCCTGCCCCGCATCCAGGCGCTGAGCGAGGTGCCGTCCGGCGAGGCGCTGTTCGACAGCATGGTGGTGTTCGAGAACTACCCCGTCGACGAGTCCGCCACGGCCCGCACGGGTGTGCGGGTCGAGGAGGTGCGCGCCGAGGACGCGCCCACCTTCCCGCTGTGCCTGCGCGCCCACCTCGGCGACCGCCTCGGCGTCGACCTGGCCTACGACGCCGGGCTGTTCGACGCGGACACGGCCGAACGCCTCGCGGACCGCCTCACGGTCCTCCTGCGCGCCCTCGCCGACGCCCTCGCGACCGACGCGGACGTCACCGCCCTGGAGCCGCTGACCGAGGACGACCACGTGCTGCTCCGGCGGTGGGACACCACCGCCCGGCGGACGGTGCCGCGCAGCCCCGTCGACCTGTTCGCCGAGCAGGCCCGCCGCACCCCCGGGGCCCCCGCGCTGCGCGACGGCGACACGGAGCTGACGTACCGTCAGCTCGACGACTGGTCCGGTGCCGTGGCCTCCCGGCTCGTCGCCGACGGACTGCGGCCCGAGGACCGGGTGGCCCTGCTGATGGACCGCGGCGCCGAACTCGTCGTCGCCCAGCTCGCCGTCCTCAAGGCGGGCGGCGCCTACGTGCCGGTGGACGCCCGCGCCCCCGAGGACCGGCGCCGCGCGCTGACCGAGCGGGCGGGCGCGACGGCCCGGCTCACCGCCGAACACGTCGCCGCCGCGCGCACCCCCGTGCCGGGCGCCCCCGTCGCCGTACCGGCGGACCCCGACCGGCTCGCGTACGTCATGTTCACCTCCGGGTCGACCGGCGAACCGAAGGCGGTCGCCGTGCGCCACCGTGACGTGGCCGCCCTCGCCACCGACAGCCGCTTCACCGGCGGAGTGTGCGAGCGGGTGCTGCTGCACTCCCCGGTGGCCTTCGACGCCGCCACGTTCGAGGTGTGGGCGCCGCTGCTCACCGGCGGCTGCGTCGTCGTGGCGCCCCCGCGGCCGCTGGACGCCGCGCTGCTGCGGCACCTGGTCCACGACAGCGGTCTGAGCGCGCTGTGGCTGACCGCCGGCCTGTTCCGGCTGCTGGCGC